>JBGPIH010000005.1:0-40861 GCA_041484785.1 Candidatus Limnocylindria bacterium | reverse complement strand
GCATACGCCGCAGCCGGTGCAGTCGTCGGGGGCGACCTGGATGGTGAGCCGGTGGTCGAGCAGGTCCCTGGAGCGGAACTCCTTGTGGAGGAAAGTGGCCGGGGCCGCCTCGACGGCCGACGACGGGAAGACCTTCATCCGGATCGTGGCGTGCGGGCAGACCATCGCGCATTTGCCGCAGTCGATGCAGATCGACTGGTCCCAGATCGGGATCAGCTGGGCGATCGCACGCTTCTCGTACTGGGTCGTGCCGGACGGGAAGGTGCCGTCCACCGGAAGGGCGCTGACCGGCAGCAGGTCCCCGTCGCCGGCCATGAGCCGGGAGGTGAACCGGCTGACGAAGTCGGGGACGTCGCCAGGCAGCGCCGGAATGGCCGGCAGGTCGTTGCTGATCGGGGCGAGCGGCACGTGGGCGAGGCTGGCGAGCGAGCGGTCGATCGCGGCGAAGTTCCGGGCCACGACCGCCTCGCCGCGCTTTGCGTACGTCTTCTCGACGAAGCCCTTGATCTTGGCGATCGCCTCGTCGGCCGGGAGGATCCCGGCGAGCTTGAAGAAACAGGGCTGCATGACCGTGTTGATCCGGCCGCCCATCCCGACCTCGGCAGCGATCTCGAGGGCGTCGATCACCCAGAAGTCGATGTGCTTGTCGATGAGCATCTGCTGGACCCCGCCCGGTAGGTGCTCCCAGACCTCGTCCGGCCCATAGGGTGCGTTCAGCAGGAACGTGGCGCCCGGCTTCGCGGACTCGAGGATCTTCATCCGGCCGAGGAGTCCGAACTGGTGGCATGCGACGAAGTCGGCCTCCTCGATCAGGTAGGTGGACCGGATCGGCTTGGGCCCGAAACGCAGGTGCGAGACGGTCACCGAGCCCGACTTCTTGGAGTCGAGGACGTAGTACCCCTGTGCGAACAGGTCGGTGCTCTCGCCGATGATCTTGATCGAGGCCTTGTTGGCGCCGACCGTCCCGTCGCTGCCGAGCCCGAAGAAGACCGCCTGGACCTCGCCGGCCGTTCGCTCGAGATGGAAGTCGTGGTCGATCGGCAGGCTCAGGTGGGTCACGTCGTCGTAGATGCCGACCGTGAAGTGGCGCTTCGGGCGCGCCGAACCGAGCTCCTCGAAGATCGGCTTGACCATGGACGGGGTCAGCTCCTTGGAGGAGAGCCCATAGCGGCCACCGATGACGCGCGGCGTCCCGGCGAAGGGCGGCTGGTCGCGGTCCATCGCTTCGGCGATGGCGGCGACGGTTTCGAGGTAGAGCGGCTCGCCGATGGAGCCCGGCTCCTTGGTCCGGTCGAGCACCGCGATCGAGCGGACGGTGGCTGGCAGGGCGGCGATGATCTGTTCCGCGGGGAACGGGTTGAACAGGCGGATTCGGAGCATGCCGACAGGCTCGCCGGCCGCGGTGAGGGCGTCGACCGTCTCCTCGATCGCGCCGTTGGCGGAGCCCATGGCGACGATCACGCGCTCGGCGTCGGGGGCACCGTGGTAGTCGACCAGGCCGTAGCGGCGGCCGGTGCGCGCCGCGAGCTCGGCCATGACCCCCTCGACGATGCCCGGGACCGCGAGGTGGAACGGATTGGACGCCTCGCGCCCCTGGAAGAAGACGTCGGGGTTCTGCGCCGTGCCGCGGACGACCGGCGCATCGGGCGTCATCCCGCGCCGGCGGAAGGCGAGCACGTCCTCGTCACGGACGAGCGCCCGGAGGTCCTCGTCGCCGAGCAGCGCGATCTTGTTGATCTCGTGGCTGGTGCGGAAGCCGTCAAAGAAATGGAGGAACGGCACGCGGGATCGCAGGGTCGCGGCGTGGGCAACGAGGGCGAAGTCGTGCGCCTCCTGGACCGAGCCCGCGGCGAGCATCGCCCATCCGGTGGTGCGTGCGTGCATCACGTCGCTGTGGTCGCCGAAGATCGACAGGGCGTGAGTCGCCACCGTTCGGGCGGCGACGTGGATCACCGTCGGCGTCAGCTCGCCGGCGATCTTGAACATGTTGGGGACCATCAGCAGCAGCCCCTGGGACGCCGTGAAGGTCGTTCCCAACGCTCCCTTCTGGAGCGCGCCGTGGAGCGCGCCGGCGGCGCCCGCCTCGGACTGCATCTCGACCACGTCGGGGACCGCCCCCCACAGGTTGGGCCGGCCCGCCGCCGACCAGTCGTCGCAATGCTCGGCCATCGGCGAGGCCGGGGTGATCGGGTAGATCGAGATCACTTCCGATAGGGCATAGGCGACCCGGGCCGCGCCCTCGTTGCCGTCGATGCACTCGAACTGCTGGTCCAATCTAGGGCTCCCTTCGGGATCGATCCGGGCTGGCCGCGGCGTACCTCGCCAAGGCACGGCGGATGAGCCGCCGATGCCGCTGAGCGATCGAGGGATGGCCGAGAAGATCGACCCGTGCACCGGCAAGCATGACACGCTGTCTTCGACCCGGCAGGCCCCGCTCAATGGACCAAGGAACAGCCGCCCGCGTCAGGGGACGATCCGTGTTCCGGCCTTGCCGGCCAGGGCGCGCTCGAGGTTCGCGGGCGCGGTGATGATCGCCTCGGCGCCACCGCGCTCGAGGAACTCCAGGCAGGCCTCGATCTTGGGGGCCATGCTGCCCGCCATGAAGTGGGTGCCTTCGGCGAGGTAGCCCCGCGCCTCGGCGACGGTCAGCCGGTCGACCCACGTCTGGCCGGGCTTGCCCCAGTCGAGCGCCACGCGTTCGACGGCCGTCGTGATCGCGAAGACGTCCGCGCTGACCGCCGTCGCGAGCAGCGAGGAGGCGTAGTCCTTGTCGATGACCGCGGCAACGCCGTGCAGGCAGCCGGCCTCGTCGGCCACGACCGGGATCCCGCCGCCGCCCACGGTGATGACCACGAAGCCGTCGGCCAGGAGCGCCTGGACGGCGTCCTGCTCGACGATCCGGATCGGCCGGGGCGATGGCACGACGCGGCGCCAGCCCCTCCCCGCGTCCTCCACCACGGCCCAGCCCTCACGGTCGCGCCGGTCGGCTGCCCGTGCCTCGTCCATGAACGTGCCGATCGGCTTGGTCGGATGCCCGAAGGCCGGGTCGTCCCGGGCCACCTCGACCTGGGTGACCACGGTGACCGCCCGCCGATCGATGCCGATGCGCCGGAAGTCGTTGCCGAGTGACTGCTGGAGCTCGTAACCGATCGCGCCCTGCGTATCCGCGTCGCAGACGTCGAGGGGGACCTCGTGGAGCTCGTGCGCCGCGAGCTCGGATCGGCGCAGGATGAACCCGACCTGCGGCCCGTTGCCGTGGCCGATCGCCACACGCCAGCCGTCGCGGATCGCTGCGGCGATATGGGAGCTC
This sequence comes from Candidatus Limnocylindria bacterium, assembly GCA_041484785.1. Lineage (GTDB taxonomy): Bacteria > Chloroflexota > Limnocylindria > Limnocylindrales > CSP1-4 > SPCO01. Next base: position 37,551 of record JBGPIH010000005.1, on the reverse strand, counting down.
GTCTTGCCCAGCGCGGCGACCTGGTCCGGCACGGTCTGATGGCGCGCGTCCTTGATCAGGGAGTTGCCGCCAATGGCAACCACCAGGGTCTTGTCCGCCATCGCTCGCTCTCCTTCGGGGTCGAAGGCCCCGCGGTCAACCCATGGTCAGGGCCATGACCGCCTTCTGGACGTGGAGTCTGTTCTCCGCCTCGTCGTAGACGACCGAGTGCGGACCGTCGATCACCGCATCGGTGACCTCGATGTTGCGGTCGGCGGGCAGGGGATGCATGTAGATCGAGTCGGGGCCGGCCAGCTCCATCCGGCGCTCGTCGGTGATCCAGTCGGTGTAGCGGGCGGAGATCGCCGCCCCATCGGCGTCGTCCTTGGCGACCAGCAGCGGACCCCAGCTCTTGGCATAGACGACGTCCGAGTCGCGCACGCCGGCGTCGAAGTCATCCATGAGCTCGAATGAGCCGTGTGACCGGCGCGCGTTCTCGGCGGCCTGCTCGACGACGTCGTCCATCAGCCGGAACTCGGGCGGGTGCACCAGTCGCACGTTCATGCCGAACCGGGTGGCCAGCAGCACCAGGTCCTGCGGGACGCTGATCGGCTTCTGGTAGCTTGCGGCGTAGGCCCACGAGACGGTGATCGTCCGGCCGCGCGGATCGCCCAGCTTCTCCTTGATGGTCAGCAGGTCGGCCAGCACCTGGTGCGGGTGGTAGAGGTCGCACTGCATGTTCAGGACGGGCACCCGGCTCGCCTCGGCCACCTCGCGGATGTACTGGTTGCCGACGCCCCAGTCGATGTTGCGGATCGCGATCCCGTCGTTGTACCGGCCGAGGATCTCGCCGATCTCGCGGGCCGTGTCGCCGTGGGCGATCTGGGTCGTTCGCGATTCGATGAACTGGGCGTGGCCGCCGAGCTGGGCCATGCCGGCTTCGAACGAGGCACGGGTCCGCGTGCTGGAGTAGAAGAAGAGCATCGCCAGGACCTTGTCGCGCAGGTACGGGTGAGGCTGGTTGAGTGCCCGGAGGCGTTTCAGGTCCGTCGCGACGTCGAGAACGGTCTCGATCTCTTCACGCGTCCAGTCCTGGAGGCTGATCAGGTCGCGCCCGCGGAGGTTCGTCTGCATCTGTCGCCCCTTACTCGGCCGCGCCGAGAACGAGCGAGAGGAGCGACATCCGGAGACAGACCCCATTGAACGCTTCGACCCAGTAGCGCTGGTGGCGGGTCTCGTCGACGTCGGCCGGCAGCTCGTCCATCCGCGGCAGCGAATGGAGGATGATCGAGCTGCGCTTCGCCTTCTCGCGCAGCAGCTGGCGGGTCACCACGTACTCCGGCGGCGTGAGGCCGGTTTCGCCGCTGCGCTCCACGCGCGAGGCGGTGTAGTCGGCCTGGACGACGGGCTCCATGTAGATGACGTCGGCCTCGCCGATGACGTCGCGCACGTCACCGGCCTCGCGGTAGGCCACGTTGAGCTGGTCGAGCTCCTCCTTGAACTCGGGGAGCAGGGACATGTCCGGCGGGCCGACCACGATGGCCTCGGCGTCGAACTGCGAGAGGGCGTAGAGGATCGAGTGCATCGTCCGCATCCGCATGTCGCCGACGAGCACGTAGGTCAGCCCGTCGAGCGTGCCCTTCTCGCGGAAGATGGTGTAGAGGTCGGTGAGGACCTGGGTGGGATGCTCGCCCCAGCCGTCGCCGCAGTTGATCACCGGGACGGACGCCCACTTCGCCGCCTCGGCGGGGGCACCCTGCAGGAAGTGCCGGATGGCGATCACGTCGCCGTAGTACTCCAGCATGTGGAAGGTGTCCTTGATCGACTCCTGGTAGAAGTCGCCGGCACGCGTCATCTTCGCGTCGGAAAAGCCCAGGACGTGGCCGCCCAGGCGGTGCATCGCCGCCTCGGTCGACAGCCGGGTCCGGGTGCTCGGCTGGTAGAAGGCGGTCAGCAGCGACTTGCCCTTGAGCAGGTCGGTGTTGCGACGGTCGCGAGCGACCGGGGCCAGGTCGTCGGCGACCTGGAAGACCCGGAAGAACTCGTCCCGGCTGAAGTCCTTGAGGGACAGGATGTCGCGACCGAGGAAGCTTCTCATGATGGCGCTCCGAGCTACATTCCGACTGTGTCGGCGACCGGCGCAGGCTCGCGTCGGATGCCGGTGAAGATGACGGCGACGGTTTCGCCCGCGTCGACCCGACCGTGCCGGCGCAACTCGAGGAGCCCGGCCAGGCCGGCGCTGCCGGTGGGGTCGACGTCGATGCCGGTGGTCGCCCGGGCGATATCGTTCGCCTCGAGCAGCGTGGATTCGTCCACGACGACCGGCCAACCCCGGCTCGCGGAGGTGCCACGCACGATCGCGAGCCAGTCGTAGGTCTCGTCGTCGAGGATGCCGGTCGCGATGCTGTGCGGCTCGGTTTCCCACGGCCACATGAATGCGGAGCGGTGGTGCGCCGCCCAGCTGACGTCCTCGTCGGTCGGGGTGTCCGTGTCGAGCCTGTGCATGAGCCGTTCGTAGGCACGGGCCAGGGGAGCGACCGCCTCCGCCTGGACCGGGTGCAGCAGCGGGTTCGCGGTGGTCGCGCCCAGGCTTCGTGCCTCGGCGAGCCCCTGCATGGTGGCCGACGCGAGCGCGCCGCCACCGACCTGGAGGAACAGCCGATCGAGGGTCGCGCCCGTGGCGGCGAGGTCCGTCGCGATCTCGTAGCCGAGGGTCAGCCCGCCCTCGACGGCAAAGCCGTTGACGTTGCTCTGGCAGGTGAACGGGATGGCACCCGCCTCGATCGCGACCTGCAGCGCGCGAACGGTCGGGTCGCCCGGAACGCCGGGCTCGCGCTCACAGACGGTCACGTGCGCGCCGAGGTCGAGCAGGCGAGCCACGACGGCAGGCTGGGCGTCGGTCGGGATGAACACGTCGAGGGTGCGCCCGGCGGCAGCCGCGACGACGGCGGCGGCGAGCGCGGCGTTGCCACAGCTTGCGATCGCGAGCCGTTGGTCGCCCCGCCGGCCTGCGACGGCGTCGGCCACGTCGAGCTCCAGGAGCGTGCCGATGAGGTGTCTGGCCTTGTGCGAGCCGCTGACGTTCCCGGTCTCGTCCTTCACCAGGACGCCGCCGCGGTGGTCGAACCCCAGCCGGTCGCTCAGAGCGGGATGGCGCACGAGGGGCGTCACCCGGAACCCGGCCCCGTCGACGGCGGCGACGGCCGCGTCGATCCGCTCGACGAGGGCCACGTAGTCGGCGTCGGTCCAGCCGAAGGCCCGGGCGCGCTGATAGGCATGGAAGAGGGTCCGGTAGCGGACGAAGGGGTTGGCCTCGGAGCCGGTCGGGAAGCGCAGCCGGGCGATGTCCAGGACGCGGCCGAGGACGTGATCGATGTCGTCATCGGGGGTGGCCCGCGGGCAGCGCAAGGGGACCGGGCGGTCGCCCGGCACGTTGAACCCGCAGCCGGCACAGGCATACGCGATCGGCTCGGCCGCGAGCGATCCGCCGGGCGGGGTCGGAGGTCGCGGCGCGAGGAGATCGCTCATGCCGGGACGCCCGCTCGAGTGCGCTCGTTGAATGCCTCGATGAGGCCGTCCCAGACCGGCAGGATCGCGCGCAGGTCGCGCCAGAAGCCCTGCTCGCGGCGCTCGACGAACGCGTCGAAGGGGACGCCCTGCTGTTCGACCCAGGTGAAGTAGCCGAGGTTGAAGATCCGGCGCCGGTCGGCCTGGGTCAGATCGAGGAGCTGGTGGCCCTCTCCGCCGCCGAGGACGTGGTGTCCGAACACCCCGGCAGCGGCGACCTCGTCGAAGGCACCGGCGAAGTCGCGGGCGAGGACCCGGTCGCGCTCGGTCCGGTACATGGCCGCGCCGTCGGTCGCGACGGTGACGATGACGTCGTCCGGGCCGAGGCCGTCATGCCGCGCGATGGCGATGGCCGCCAGGACGTTGCAGATGCTCGAGAGCCCGAACGAGTCGAGGGCGTCGACGACCTCGAGCGGCACCCCTCGCCGGCCGACGAGGTAGGCGCGGCCGGCGAGCGTGTTGAACAGGACGTTGAGCTGGTCCGTGGCCCGATCCGAGATGCCGACGACGGTGTCCGTGTTCATCACGTTGTGAATCAGCGGGATGTGCTTGTCGCCGATCCCCTGGATGTTGTGCTCGCCGAAGCCGTTCTCGAGCATGGTCGGGCACTCGAGCGCCTCGACCGCCGCGATCCGCGCCCCGAACTGCTCCTTCACGTAGTCGCCCGCGCCGATCGTGCCCGCCGAGCCCGTGGCCGACACGAACGCATGCACGCGCAGGCCGGGCTCCTCCTCGCGCATCGACTCCACGACGTGGGCCAGGGCCCGGCCGGTCGCGAGGTAGTGGACCAGGTAGTTCCCGAATTCGGAGAACTGGTTGAAGATCACGTTGACCGGATCCCGGGCCAGCTCCGCGCAGCGGTCGTAGATCTCCTTGACGTTGCTCTCCGACCCGGGCGTCCGGATGATGTCCGCCGGGTCCGCGACCCAGCGCGCGAGCCAGTCGAAGCGCTCCTGGCTCATCCCCTCCGGCAGCACGGCCACGCCACGGCAGCCCATGATCCGCGAGATCGCGACGCCGCCCCGGCAGTAGTTGCCGGTCGAGGGCCAGACCGCCCGGTGGGTCGTCGGGTCGAACTGGCCGGTCACGATCCGGGGCGCGAGGCACGCGTAGGCGGCCAGGACCTTGTGCGACGCGATCATCGGGAAGCGGTCGCCCAGGGCGACCACGATCCTCGCCTCGACGCCGGTCAGGGACGACGGCAGGACGACGTGCGCCGGGAGCTGCCGGCGGGTCCGCCGATCGGCGGCGTTGTACCAGTGGACGCGCATGAGGTTGGCCGGGTCCGCCGCGTCGGGGTCGACGCTCGCGAGGGAGGACGCGCCTGCGGGATCGACCGTTCCGGGGTTGGCCAGTTGGGCGAACGTCGGCATGACGATGCCGGCCTCGCTGAAGCGGCGGACCGTGCGCTCGTAGACCCCCGGGTCGACGACGTCGCGCTCGAGTCCAGGTCGCTGCATCGTTCGACTCCTTCCCGGGAAGGGTCCGGGCGGTCCGGCTGCCTTCGGGACCATTGGGACCGAGGTCGGGACCAACAGCACGGGTCACCACCTACGGCTGTGCCTAGATTTGATCTGGAGCGGTGCCGACGGTAGGGCCAGACGGCCCGCGCCGGAAGGCACAAAGGTCGTGTGAATGCGGTTCATCCTGAACGGACGCGGCGTCGACATCGGGCCTCGGTCGGATGCCAGCCTCCTCGAGCTGCTGCGCGAGGATTGCGGCCTGCGGTCGATGAAGGATGGCTGCGCACCCGAAGGGTCGTGCGGCGCGTGCACGGTGATGGTCGATGGCCGCGCGGTCGTGTCGTGCGCGCAGCCGGCCAGCCGGGTCGATGGGAAAGCCGTGCTGACCCTGGAAGGGCTCCCCTCGGCGTCTCGCCAGGCCTGGGCCGGCGCGTTCACGGCCGGTGGCGCGTCGCAATGCGGGTTCTGCTCGCCGGGGATCGTCATAAAGGCGGAGGCGCTGCTCCGCCGCGTCGCCGACCCCAGCCGCGAGGAGATCGCGCGGACCCTGGCCGGCAACCTGTGTCGTTGTACCGGATACCGCAGCGTCATCGACGCGATCGAGTCCGTTGCCGCCGCGAGACGGGGCGACATACCTGAAGAGGAGCCGGCGCGCGGAGACGGCGTCGGTGAACGGGTCGGACGGTACGAGGGGGCGGCGGCCGTGCTCGGCGAGCACGCCTTCGTCGCGGACATGACCGAGCCAGGGATGGTGCACGGGGCGATCCGCTTCGCCGGTCACCCGCGGGCCGTCGTCCGCCGGATCGACACGTCGGCCGCGTCCGCCTACCCGGGTGTCCTTGCCGTGGCCACCTGGCGCGACGTCCCGGGCGAGCGGGTCCAGGGCCTGCTCACCGCGGATTGGCCGCTGCTCGTGGCCGAGGGCGAGACGACGCGCTACGTCGGCGACGCGCTGGCGGCGGTGGCCGCGACGACGCGCCGCGCCGCGCGAGCGGCCGCGGCCCTCATCGAGGTCGAGTACGACGTCCTCGATCCGGTCACCGACCCGAACGCGGCGCTGGCCGACGGCGCGCCGCTGGTCCATGCCGGCGGCAACCTCCTGTCGACCTGCGTCATCCGGCGCGGGGACGCCGATGCGGCGCTCGACGCGGCTGCGCACGTGGCGACCGAGACGTTCGAGACGCAGCGGATCGAGCATGCCTTCCTCGAGCCCGAGGCCGCCCTCGCCGTTCCGGCCGGCGACAGGGGAGGGGAACCCGCGATCCGTCTCTATTCGCAGGGCCAGGGCGCGTGGGAGGACCGGCGCCAGGTTGCCTCGATCCTCGGGCTGCCCGAGGCGTCGGTCCGGGTCACCCAGGTCGCGACCGGCGGCGCCTTCGGGGGCAAGGAGGACCTCGGCGTGCAGGGGCATGCCGCGTTGCTCGCGACGATGACCGGCCGGCCGGTTCTGGTGGCCCTGTCGCGTCATGAGAGCCTGCGCTTCCACCCGAAGCGCCACCCGCTGACGATGACGTACACGGTCGGCTGCGACCCGGACGGGCGACTCGTCGCGGTCCGAGCCCGGATCCTCGGCGACACGGGCGCCTATGCGAGCGTCGGGGCCAAGGTCCTCGAGCGCGCCGCCGGTCACGCCTGCGGCGCCTACCGCGTCCCGAACGTGGACGTCGAGGCGCTGACCGTCTACACCAACAACACGCCGTGCGGGGCCATGCGCGGGTTCGGCGTTCCGCAGGTCACCTTCGCGCTCGAGGGGATGCTGGACACGCTCGCCGAGCGGGTCGGCATCGACCGCTGGGAGATGCGCTGGCGGAATGCCCTGGAGACGGGGGACCGGACCGGGACCGGGCAGGTGCTGGGTCCGGGGGTGGGGCTGAAGCGCACCCTGCTGGCGGTCCGCGAGACGTTCCGCTCCGCCCGCTACGCCGGGATCGCGTGCGGGATGAAGAACACCGGGATCGGCAACGGCGTGACCGAACACGGCCGGGCCGTGCTTCGACCGGAACCGGACGGGACGATCACGCTCTTCCACTCCTGGTCGGAGATGGGCCAGGGGATCCACACCGCGCTGCGCCAGATCGTCTGCAGCGAGCTGGGCCTGGCCGCCGACCGCGTGCGCGTGCTCGTCGACACGGACCACGAGCTCGACACCGGCGAGACGACCGCATCGCGCGCCACGGTCCTCGGCGGCCGAGCCGTGCTCGACGCGACGCGCCGGCTGCGCGAAGCACTCGGGTCGGGACCCCTGGAGAGCCTCGCGGGGCAGGAGTTCGCCGGTGAGTTCGTGGTCGACTGGACCACGGCGCCCGAGGATCCCGACGCCGATCCCGTGACCCACCTCTCGTACGGCTGGGCGACCCAGGTGGTCATGCTCGACGCGGCCGGCCGGGTCGATCGGGTCGTTGCCGCGCAGGACGTGGGCCGGGCGATCAATCCGCTGGCCCTCGAGGGCCAGATCGAGGGCGGCGTCCACATGGGCCTCGGCTACGCCCTGAGCGAGGCGTACGAGCTCAACGACGGCGTCCCGCTGAACGAATCGCTCAAGTCGCTCGGGATCATCCCGGCGGCCGGCATGCCGCGGGTGGAATGCGTGCTCATCGAGGAGCCGCAGCCGGACGGGCCGTACGGGGCGAAGGGGGCCGGCGAGGCCGTCCTGGTCCCGACGGCGGCCGCCGTGGCCGGCGCGCTGCAGGCCTTCGACGGGGTCCGGCGCACCCGCCTCCCGATGCGCGACTCGGCCGCGGCGCGAGCGGCGGTCCCGCGCCTGGCGCACACGACCGGTGGCGCCGCTCGGGTGACGGCCGGAGCCGGGCGATGACGCTTCGGCTGACCGGAGGCACGATCGTGCGCTCGCTGAGGCCGCCGGTCGTCGAGACGGGCGATCTCGTGGTCGACGGCGGTCGGGTCGCGCCCGAAGGGGCCGTCGCGGCGGGTGTGGACCGCCTCGACTGCCGCGGCTGCCTGATCGTCCCGGGCAACGTCTGCGCGCACACCCACCTGTACTCGTCCCTGGCCCGGGGCATGCCGTATCGGCTGGCGCCGCCACGATCGTTCCTGGAGATCCTCCAGCGGGTCTGGTGGCGGCTCGACCGGGCGCTCGACCCGTCCACCATCCGGGCCTCCGCCCTGGCCGGCGGGATGGAGGCGCTCCTGGCCGGAACGACGACGGTGATCGATCATCACGCCTCGCCCGCCGCCGTCGACGGGTCGCTCGACGTCATCGCCAACGCGCTCGGCGAGCTCGGGATCCGGTCCGTGCTGTGCTACGAGACGAGCGATCGCGACGGGCCGGAGATCGCCCGGATCGGACTCGACGAGAACGGGCGGTTCCTGGCGTCGGTCGAGGCCGGAGCCCATCCGCTGGCCCGGGGCATGGTCGGCGCGCACGCCTCGTTCACGCTCTCCGATGAGACCCTCGCGGCGTGCGCCGAGCTCGCCCGCGATCGGGGGGTCGGGCTCCACGTCCATGTCGCGGAGGACGCGATCGACCAGCGCGACGCCGAGCTGCGCTGCGGCGTCCGGGTCGCGACGCGGCTCGCCGATGCCGGGGCCCTCGACCGGCGCACCTTGCTCGCCCACGGCGTGTACCTGCGCGGGGACGAGGTCTCGACGATCAAGGCTGCCGGGGCGACCGTGGTCCACAACGCCCGGTCGAACATGAACAACGGAGTCGGCCGCGCCCCGCTTGTCGCGCTCGGCGACCGCGTGGCCCTCGGCACGGACGGCATCGACGGCGACATGTTCGAGGAGGGTCGGACGGCCTACTTCCGGCGTCGCTCGGACGATCGCGGAACCGGCCAGGCCTGGGCGCTCGATCGATTGGCCGAGAGCGCTCGCGTGGCCGGCGAGTCATTCGGCGAACCGCTGCTGGGCCATCTCGAGGCGGGGGCACCGGCCGATCTGGTGGTCCTGCGCTACCCGGCGGTCACTCCGCTGGACGCCTCGACGCTGGCCGCCCATTGGCTGTTCGGCGTGCGCACTGGGGCGGTGCGCGACGTCATCGTCGGGGGCGAGCCGGTGGTCCGGGACGGCCGGCCGGTTCGTCTCGATGCGGACGCCCTGGCGGCCGAAGCACGCGACGGGGCCGCCCGCCTGTGGCGCCGCCTGGACGAGATCGACGTCCATCCGTTCGAGCCGTTGGGAGTCCGCTGATGGCGAACCTGAGCGTGGAGATCGCCGGGATCCGCTTCCCGAACCCGATCATGCCGGCCGCGGGCCCGCCGGTCCGGGACGGCCGGGCGATGCTTCGCTGCGCGGCGGGGGGCGCGGGCGGGCTCGTGTCGAAGACGATCTCGAGGCACGCCGCGACGCCGCCGACGCCGAACATCGCCGAGATCCCGCACGGGATGGTGAACACCGAGCTCTGGTCGGAGCTGCCGCCGGAGCAGTGGATCGACCGCGAATACGCCATCGCGCGCGGTGCCGGCCTGCCGCTCATCGTCAGCCTCGGCTACAGCGCCGAGGACATTCGTTGGCTGGCGCCACGGATCCGGCCGTACGCCGACGCCGTCGAGCTGTCCACGCATTACATCGGCGAGGACGCCGGACCGATGGTCGCCGCGATCGGGGCGGCCAAGGCCGCCCTCGACGTGCCGGTCTTCGTGAAGCTGAGCCCGCTCGGCCGCGAGATGGTCCGGGCGGCCGAGCAGGCCGAGGCGGCCGGCGCAGACGGCATCGTGGCGATCAACTCGTTCGGTCCGGTCCTGGCCATCGACCCCGAGACCCGCCTGCCGCTGCTCGGCGGCGCCGACGGCTACGGCTGGCTGTCCGGGCCGGCGCTGAAGCCACTCGCGCTGCGCTGCGTCCGCGACATCGCCCGGGCCGTCCGGATCCCGGTCATCGGCGTCGGCGGCGTCAGTCGCGGGATCGACGCCGTCGAGCTGCTCATGGCCGGTGCCGTGGCCGTCCAGGTCTGCACCGCGGCGATCCTCCACGGGCCGGCCGTCTTCGGGAAGATCGCCGCCGAGCTGGACCGCTGGCTCGATGAGCACGGATTCGCCGCCGTCAGCGAGCTGCGCGGACTGGCCGCCGGCACGCAGCCCGCGACATGGTCGGCCGGGAAGCCGGTAGTCTCGGCCGGTCCGTGCAACGGCTGCGAGCTGTGCGTGATGGCCTGTCCGTACGAGGCCATCACCGTCGTCGACAAGCTCGCGGTGATCGACGAGGCGGCCTGCGTCCGTTGTGGCCTGTGCGTCACCCGCTGCCGGCGCGGTGCCATCGAGTGGGTCCCGGAGGTGCCGGTCGCCTGACGGGCGGATCGCTAGACCTGGACCCCGATGAACGCGCCGACCGCGTAGGTCACGGCGGCGGCGATCGCGCCCATCGCGAGCTGGCGGACGGCGGTCCACAACGGATGCCGCCGGGTGAGCCCGCTGATGGCGAGCCCAAGGACGAACAGGGCTCCGAGACTCGCGACCAGGCTCGCCGCGAACGCTGCCGGACCGGTCGTCACGAGGTACGGACCAACCGGGATGAGGGCTCCCAGGGTGAAGGCCAGGAAGGAGCCGATGCCCGCCGACAGCGGGGATCCGATCGACCGCTCGTCGAGACCGACCTCTTCGAAGATCAGCAGGCGTGTCGCATGCTCGGGATTCGCGAAGACGCGGTCGACGAACGCCGCCGCCTCGTCGTCGTTGAAGCCGCGTTCGCGGTAGATGTCGGCCAGGATCCGGCGTTCCTGGTCCGGCAGCTCGCGAATCTGGTGGCGCTGGAAGGCCAGCTGAAAGTCGAGCAGCTCTCGCTGGCTCTGGACGGAGATGTACTCGCCCACGCCCATGCTGAACGCGCCGGCCAGCAGGCCGGCCACCCCGGCGAGGACGATGATCCCGGGCGCCGGGTTTGCCCCGGCCACGCCCATCACGAGCGCCAGATTCGAGACCAGGCCGTCGTTGGCACCGAACACGATGGGCCGCAACAGGCTGCTCGCCCGGGTCTCGTGCGGGCTGGTCGGGTCCGGGAGGTCGCGTCGGCGAAGGAACGGCAGACGCAGGAAGCGGGCGAGCGACATCGATGGATCATGGATGCGGTTCCGTCGGGAACGCAAGGGTCCAACAGCCTGCGGTCGGGGGGCCTCGCGGACCCTCGGCTATCCTGCCCGGGTGACCCGCCAGCGGATCCCGGACCAGGTGCTGTCGGCCGCCCACGCCCGGGCTCGGGCGCGGGAAGCGCGGGACTGGGCCGAGGCGGACCGCCTGCGGGCAGAGATCGAAGCCGCCGGCTGGAGGGTCGCGGATCGAGGCACGGACTTCGCCCTCACGCCGGCCGCCCCACCCGATGTCGCCGAGGGCGATCGGATCCGCTACGGCTCCAGCCAGAGCGTGCCGTCCAGGCTCGACGACGCGGCGGTTGGCCTCGCCACGGTGGTCCTGCTCGCGACGGATTGGCCGGGCGACCTCGCCCGGACGCTGGCCGCACTCCGGGCGGCCTCGCCCACCGGTACCTCGATCGTGGTCGTCGCCGACGGCCCGTCGCCCGAACAGGAAGCGGCCGTCCAGGCGATCGAGGCGGGACCGGGCGGCGACCAGGGCATCGGCGACCTGCCGGCCGAGGTCATCTGGACGAGTGAGCGCCTCGGCCACGGCGCGGCCACCAACGTCGGCCTGCGACGGGCGACCGGCCCGGTCGTCATCCTCCTCGACACGAGCGTCGAGCCGACCGGCGACATCGTGACGCCGCTGGCACGGACCCTGGACGACCCGAGCGTGGCCGTCGCCGGCGGGTGGGGGATCGTGTCGCGCGACCTGCGCAAGTTCGACGATGCGCCGCCCGGCGACGTGGATGCCATCGAGGGCTACTGCCAGGCGTTCCGCCGCGCCGACTACGCGGCGCGCGGCCCGCTCGACGAGCACTTCCGGTTCTACCGCAACCTCGACATCTGGTGGAGCCTCGTGCTCCGCGATGGTGGCGTGGGCGGGCCCCACCGTCGCGCGGTCAGCCTCGCGGGCCTGCCGATCCGGCGGCACGAGCATCGCGGCTATGCGGGCCTCCCGGAGGCCGAGCGCGACCGCCAGAGCAAGCGCAACTTCTACCGAATCCTCGACCGCTTCCGTGATCGGCGCGACCTGCTGATCCGGCCCGGCTGATCCCGGGCGCGCGCCGCTTCTACCCGCGGCGTCGAACCGACGAGCCGCCGGGGCCGTCGACGACCTCCCAGCCGAGGGCCACCAGCTGGGCGCGGATGGCGTCGGAACGGGTGAAGTCGCGGCGCGCCCGGGCGGCGTCACGCTCGCTCGCCAGCGCCACCACGGCATCGGGCGGGGCCACGTCGCCCGCCTCGTCCCACGCTCGATGGAGGTCAAGCCCCAGCACCGAGTCGGCATCGAGCACCAGCCAGCGGCGCTCGTCGGCGCTCAGCCGTGACCGCATGATCTCGCGGACGAGGGCCAGCGCGGCGGGCATGTCGAGGTCGTCGTCGATCGCCCCGACGAAGCGATCGTGGAGTGCCCGACCGGCGGCCGACAACGGGGCCGCCGGCTCGGCGGCGCGGTCGCCGAGCACGAACCCGGCGCCGTCGCCGTGGCCGGCCGGGCCGCGAGCGACGCCCTCGGGACGATCGCCGGCGCTCCCGGCCACGAGAGGCGGCGGGGCGGCCCACGGGCCCCCGGTCGGCGGGGCGCCGAGGATTCGCAGCCGCGCCCGCAGGGATTCGAGCGCCGCGGCCGCCGCACCGAGCGACCGGTCGGAATAGCCGAGCTTCCGCTCGTACCGCGAGGTCAGGGCCAGGTAGCGGAAGGCGAGGGGATCGAGGCCGCGCTCGGCGAGCTCGGTGATGCGCTGGAAGTTGCCGGCGGACTTGGACATCTTCCGACCGCCCATCAGGAGAAACTCGCCGTGGACCCAGTGGCGGGCCGGCACCTCGCCGCCGATCGGCACCGACTGGGCGATCTCGTCCTCGTGATGGGGGAAGACGTTGTCGATCCCGCCGGTGTGGATGTCGAACCGGGGCCCCAGGTAGCGCATCGACATCGCCGAGCATTCGAGGTGCCAGCCGGGAAAGCCGTCGCCCCAGCGAGCGGTCGGCCACTTGAGGAGCCGGCCCTCGCCGGCGGCCTTCCACAGCGCGAAGTCGGCCGGATCCCGCTTGTCCGGCTCGACGTCGCCACGATGACCGGCTCGCAGGTCCGCCAGGGTGTTGCCGGAGAGGCGCCCGTAGCCCGGGAAGCTGGCGACGTCGTAGTAGACGTTGCCCTCCGCGGTGGCATAGGCGTGACCGGCGTCCTGGAGCGCCTCGGCCAGCCGGAGCATCTCCGGGATGTGCTCGGTCGCCCGCGGGTAGACGTGGGCCGGCAGGATGTTGACGGCGGCCTCGTCGGCGTGGAACGCCGCTTCATACCCCGCGGCGATCTCCGCCGGCGCCCGGCCCTCGAGACCCGCCTGGACGAGCATCGGGTCGACGACGACCCCGGGGCGCTCGTCGCGCAGATGGCCCACATCCGTGACGTTCTTGACGTGGAAGACCTCGAGCCCGTGATAGAGCAGGACCCGCCTGACGAGATCTGCCAGCAGGAAGCTGCGCAGGTTCCCGACGTGAGCGAACCGGTAGACGGTCGGTCCGCAGGTGTACATCCGGACCCGCCCGGGCTCCAGCGGCTCGACCGGCTCGATCCGGCGGGTCAGGGTGTTGCGGAGTCGGAGCATCATCGCGGCAGCATCACTGGGCGGGACCATCGTACGGCGATGGGCGGATCCGCCTGGAGGCGGGCGGCAGGGGATTCGGGACGGTCGCCCTATACTCCGGCCGATGCGCCGCCCGGTCGCCTTCCTCGCGCTCGCCGTGATTCTCGCGTCATGCGTCCCATTGCCGACCGGAGCATCCGACCGGACCGTGCGGATCCTGGCCGGGGCGGCGACCTCGCTGGATCCCGCCGTCCAGGGCGATGCCGGCAGCGCCGCCATCAGCGCGCAGCTCTTCGAGTCGCTCACGGCGTTCGACAGCGGGCTGCAGCTCCGCCCGGCGCTCGCGGAATCGTGGCGCTTCGACCAGGGCGGCCGGCGGGTCACCTTCCACCTGCGGTCCGGCCTGACCTTCTCAGATGGCAGCCCCCTCCGGCCATCGGACGTCGTCCGCAGCTGGCTTCGGCTGATCGATCCGAACACGCCGTCTCCGCTCGCGTCACTCGCGCTCGACATCGCCGGCGCGGAGGCCTACCTGCGCGGCCAGGCGGCCGATCCGGGATCGGTCGGGCTCCACCCCGACGATGGCGCCAACGACCTGACCGTCGACCTGGTCCGGCCGGCGTCGGACTTTCCGGCGATCGTGTCCGGCCCGACGTTTGCCGTGGTGCCGCCCGGGGTCGGGACCGATCCGGCGGCGCTCGAGCCCGGTGGGTCGTTCGTGGCGAGCGGCGGCTACGTCGTGAGCGGCGCGACCACCACGGGGTTGACCTTGACCGCCAACCCGCACTACTGGGCGGGCCAACCGGCGATCGGCACCATCCAGCTGGTCTCCGACCTGGGGGGCGGGAGCGTGGTCGACGCGTTCCAGGCCGACGAGCTCGACTTCGCGCCGCTCAATGGGGCCGACGCGTCGTGGATCGCCTTCGACAGGACGCTGGGGCCGCAGCTCCGCGAGGTCGGCTCACTCTCGGTCCAGTACTACGGATTCGACACGACGAAGCCGCCGTTCGACGATGTTCGCGTCCGGCGCGCGATCGGGTCGGCGGTCGACTGGCGGCGGCTCGCCGCGCTGGCGGGCTCGGACGGCTCGGTCCAGGTGGCCAATTCGATGGTCCCGCCGGGCATTCCCGGCCGGGGCGCCGCCGACTTCGTGCCCGCCTACGATCCGACCGCCGCGCGCCGGCTGCTGGGGGATGCGGGGTATCCGGGCGGCGCCGGGTTCCCCCAGACCACCCTCATGACCAGTGGCGGCGGCTTCGACGAGGCGATCATCAGCCAGGTCAAGCGCGAGCTCGGGATCACGCTCTCGTTCGAGTCGATGGGCGATGGCTACTTCGACCGGCTGGCCACCGACCCGCCGCAGATGTGGGCGCTCGGCTGGGTGGCGGACTACCCGGGGCGCAACGACTTCCTGGGCGTCCTGCTCGGCTCGGGCGCGTCGGCGAACTACGGCAAGTGGAGCTCGTCCGCCTTCGATGCGGCGATCGCCCAGGCGGGCTTGGCGACCGACCCGGCCGCCATTTCCGCCGCCTTCGACCAGGCCGAGTCGATCGTGCGCGACGACGTGCCCGTCGTGCCCGTCGCCTATGGCCCGGGCTGGGCGCTGTCGCGGACCGGCCTGCTGGGCGCGACCCAGAATGGACTCGGGATCGTCCGGATGGCGGGGCTGGCATGGGCCAACTGATCCGTCGGCTCTGCCTCGTGGGCGTCCTGGGGAGCCTGGCCTTCGGCCTGGCGCCGGTCGCGGCCGCGGCGACCTGGGCGACCTTCGGGACGCCGACCGCCACGTCGACCTATGGGACCGGCGTCCAGTTCAGTCAGCCCGTGACGATCGACAGGTCGGTGGCCCGCGTGGAGCTCCTGTTGACCGTCGCGGACGCGATCGGGCCGACCGTCATCGGGCTGCCGGCCCCACCTGCGACCGGCGCGACCGTGCTCAGCCATCTGCTCGACACCTCCGGCGATGGCCATCTGCTGCCCAACACCCCGATCGCCGCACGCTGGCGCCTGACCTCCGCCGACAGCCCGACCGAGGTGGAGCTCGGTCCCGTCCTCCGCCTGACCTACGCCGACGACCGGTACACCTGGCAGACCGAGGCTGGATCGCTGGTCCGGGTCCACTGGTATGACGGAACGGCCGACTTCGGGCGGCGCGCGCTGAAGATCGGCGAGGATGCCGTTCGCAAGGCCTCGGACCTGCTGGGCGTCAGCGAGTCGAAGCCGGTCGACTTCTACGTCTACGCCGACCAGACGGCGTTCCGCGACGCTCTTGGCCCGGGAACGAGGGAGAACGTCGGCGGCGAGGCGGATGCGGCGATCCGCACGCTCTTCGCGCTCATCCCGCCCAGCCAGATCAACGATTCGTGGGTCGGCACCGTGATCCCGCACGAGCTGACGCACCTGGTCATCGATACGGCCGCCGGCAACCCGTACCATCTCCTGCCGCGCTGGCTCAACGAGGGTCTCGCCGTCTATGAGAGCCAGGGTTACGACAGCTCCGATCGCGGTCTGGTGGCCACGGCCGTGAGCGCGGACACCCTCATCCCGCTCGATGGCCTGATCGGCCAGTTCCCGACCGGCGAGGGGTTCTTCCTGGCCTATGCCGAGAGCGTCTCCGCGGTCGATTTCATGATCCGGACCTACGGCAGCGACGCCCTGGTTGCCGTCGTGCGGTCGTACAAGGACGGCCGAACCGACGCCGAGGCGTTCCAGAAGGGACTGGGCGTGGACGCTGCCGCGTTCGAGGCGGCCTGGATCGCCGATCTCGGGGCGAAGGCGCCCACCCGCTACGGACCGCAGCCTGCGCCGGCCGGCCCCGTCCCGTCCGCCTGGCTGGGCGAAGGCGGCGCGGCGGCGCCAACGGCCACGGCGGGCGCGGCGGCCCTCGGCACGGCGGCGGCCCCTGTCGGTCCGGCGTCGCCCCTGCCGGCGGGAGGGAACGGCGGTGGCGATGCGACGCTCGCGATCCTCGCCGTGCTCGGCGTGTCAGCGGTGGCCGTCGTGGCGCTGGTCTCCTGGCGGTCGCGCCGGCGCGCCGGCCGGGAACCGGGCCCGTGACCCTGCTGCGCTGGCTCCGGACGCGTCCGAGCTGGCAGGTCACCCTGGGGGCGGCGCTGCTGGCCCTCGGGTTCCTGATCGCGGCGCAGCTAGCGTCGGAGAGCCCGCGCGTGCGCTACACGTCGCAGGAGCGGACGCCCCTGCTGGAGACCGCCGGCGAGCTGCAGACGCAGCAGGACGACCTGAAGGCACGGATCCTGCAGCTGCGCGAGCAGATCCAGGGCGTTGAGGGCCAGGGTGCCGGGTCGGCCGATCTTGTCCGCCAGCTCAACGCCGAGCTGGAGCAGGCGCGGATCGCCGGCGGGCTCATCCCGCTGACCGGCACCGGGATCGTCCTGCAGCTCCAGGACTCGGAGCAGCCGGTGCCGCAGGACGGCAGCCAGGCCGACTATCTCGTGGGTTCGCGCGACATCCGGACGGTGGTCGAGGAGCTCTGGCTGGCCGGCGCCGAGGCCATCGCGATCAACGCCGAGCGGGTGACGCCGACGACGGCGATCATCGACATCGGCAACTCGCTGCTGGTCAATTCCGCCTACCTGGCGCCGCCCTACCAGATCACCGCGCTGGGCGCGGCCGATCTCTACCAGCGCCTGAGCGCTTCGCCCGCCTTCATCGACTTCGTCCGGGCGCGCGCCGAGGGCTACGGGATCCGGATCTCGTTCGCGGAACCCGCATCGGTCGACATGCCGGCGTTCGTCGGCACGGTGACCCTGCGCTACTCGCGCCCATTGCCTACGCCGTCGGTCGCCCCGGCGACTACCCCGACCCCGAGCCCGGCGAGCTAGCCGATGCGTCGTCTCCGCAGCCAGCTCACGATCGCCGGCGTCGCCCTGGCCCTGGGGCTCCTGGTCGTCGTCCAGCTGCGCTCGCAGGCGGGCGCCGCCGGCCTCGCCCAGCTCTCGTCGCAGGATCTCACGGTCCTGGTTGCCAACCTCAACGCCCGCAACGACCAGCTCCGCAGCGAGGTCTCGTCGCTGCAGCTCGAGCTGGGCACGCTCAACCAGAACCGCGCCCGGGGCGAGGTCTCGGTCGATGAGCTGCGGGCCGAGCTCGGCCGGATCCGCGCCTACGCCGGCCTGGACCCGGTGGGCGGCTCCGGGGTCACGATCTCGATCAACGGCCCGATCGACGGAACCGGGGTGGAGGAGCTGATCAACGAGCTGCGCAACGCGGGGGCCGAGGCCATCGAGGCCGGCGAGACCCGGGTCGTGACCGGGGTCGTCGTGACCGGGGCGCCGGGCCAGGCGGCGATCGACGGTGGCCTCCTCGGCGACTCGTTCGAGCTCGGGGCGATCGGCGCCCCGGACAAGCTCACCGGGTCGTTGACCCGCTCCGGCGGCGTGATCGCGCAGCTGGCCGCCACCGAGCCAGACGTCATCGTCACCGTCACGCCGGTCGATCGGATCGAGCTCTCGGCCACCACCAGGGACCTCGTCCCGGCCCACGGGCATCCGCGCCTTTGATACCCTGACCGGCCCGATGCCAGACACGCCCGTCCTTGCCCTGCTCCTCGGCGACGTCGTCCGCCTAAGGCGCGGACACCCGTGCGGCGGCTCCACCTGGCTGGTTGACCGCCTGGGTGCCGACATCGGCCTGCGCTGCCAGACCTGTCGACGTCACGTCCTGCTCGAACGTCGCCAGCTCGAGCACCGGCTGGTCGAGTTCATCTCGCGCGGGGACCCGCTGTTGAGCGCGGCCGTCGCTCCACCGGCCGCGGAACCGGGGCCTTGACCCGCGCGGCCGCGGCGCCCGGAGCGCCCGGCATGCCCGATTCGGGAGCCTTGGCCGTCTTCCGGAACGGTGCCTTCCTGCGCCTCTGGCTGTCGCAGGCCTCCACCCAGATCGGCGGCAACATGGTCCTGTATGGGCTGACCGTCATCGTCGTCAACTCGACCCAGTCGAACACGGCGGTCAGCCTGCTGATCCTGAGCTTCCTGGTGCCGGCGGTCGTCTTCTCGGCCGTCGCCGGCGTCTACGTCGATCGGATCGACCGCCGGCTCATCCTGATCGCCACGAACGTCCTGCGCGGCGTCGCGTTCGTGACGCTCTTCCTGGTCGGCACCAACCTCGCCCTGATCCTGCTGCTGAACATCGCGGTCTCGACCATCACGGTCTTCTTCGCGCCGGCGGAGGCCGCGATGATCCCGGTCCTGGTGCCTCGCGGCCTGTTGCTTGCGGCCAACGGGATCTTCACGCTGACGCTGAACGCGGCATTCGCACTCGGCTTCGCCCTCCTTGGGCCGCTCGTGGTCAACGTGGCGAACCCGGAGGCGGTGATCCTGGTGGTCGCCGGCCTCTACTTCCTGGCCGCCGTCTTCTGCTTCACCCTGCCGGCGTCGCCACCGACCAACGGCAAGGCGTCGAGCCTGGGCGGCCTGGCGGTCGGCGAGGCAGAGCGCGCCGTGGGTTCCACCGTTGCCCAGCTGCGCGAGGGGCTGGACTTCATCAGCTCGAACCGCACGATCGGCTGGTCCCTGCTCTACCTGGGCATCACGGCCTCGCTCGTCGGCGTGCTGGGCGTTCTGGGTCCGGACTTCGCCCAGTCCGCCCTCGGCCTCGACGCCAAGGACTTCGCGGTCGTCGTCCTGCCGCTCGGGTTCGGGGTCGTGACCGGGATCCTCCTGCTCAACGCCTACGGGCGATTCCTGCCGAGGCGGCGCGTGATCGAGGGCGGCCTGATCGCGCTCGGCGCCCTGCTCGCCGCGCTCGCCACGGCCGGCCCCATCAGCCGGTTGCTCCAGCGGGCGGACGGCCCTGGAGGCTTCGATCTCACCTCGGTGACCTCGCTCCTCGCGGTCGTCGTGGTCATCGCCTTCTTCGCCGGGATCGCCTACGGGCTGGTCGCCATCCCGTCGCAGACGCAGCTCCAGGAGGACCTGCCCGAGGACGTCCGTGGCCGGGTCTTCGGGGTGCTGAACATGCTGGTCTCCGTGGCGAGCTTCCTGCCGATCATCGTCGTGGGGCCGATCTCCGACCTGATCGGGACAACGACCGTGATCGTGGTGGTCGCGATCGCCGTCCTCGTTGCCGGGCTCGCGTCCGTGTTGACCCGCGGGCCCGTGCTGGCCGCCGACGCACGGCCAGCCGCAGATCCAAACGCCGTGGATCCGATCGCGGCCGCGCTCGGTGCGGACCGGGCGAGCTGGAACGAGCCGGTCGGGTCCGCCGCGGCGGCCGAGGCAACGCCGGGCCATCCGCCGGTGGTGCCGCCCACGGCGACCCCTTCCGCCCTGGAACTCGTCGGGCCGTCCGACCCGACGGACCGCGACTGACCGCCCGATGCCGAGGATCGCGGTGGTCTTCACGGGCGGGACCATCAGTTCTGTCTTCGATCCGGTCGCCGGCGGCAACGTGCCCGTCCTCGATGGGGCGGCGATCGTGGCGCGGACACCGGGCCTCGAGGCGATCGCCGAGGTCGTCGCGATCGATCGGGACCGGACGGCGGCCAGTCACTTCACCTTTCCGCAGCTGCTCGAGCTGGCCGACGTCCTGCGCACGGCGCTGGCCGATCCTGCCGTCGACGGGGCGGTCGTCGTCCAGGGGACGGACACCATCGAGGAGACCAGCTTCTGCTGGGACCTCGTCCTCGACGGCGCCAAGCCGGTCGTGGTGACCGGGGCGATGCGGGCGTCCGACCAGGCGAGCTTCGATGGGCCGGCCAACCTCCGCGACGCCGTCCGGGTCGCCGCCTCTCCCGCGGCGCGCGGCCTCGGCGTGGTCGTGTCGCTCGGCGGCACGATCGAGCCGGCTGACGACGTGCTGAAGTTCCATGCGACCGCCCTGGACACCTTCAGCAGCCCGAATGGCGGATCGCTCGGGCGGGTTGGCCCGGAGGGGGTGACCCTGTTCCGGGCACGGTCCGCGCGTCGCCACGTGTCGACCGCCCGCGCCGCCGAACGGGTCCACCTGATCACCGCGACCGTCGCGATAGACGGCACGCTGCTCGACGCCGCGGTCGCCGCCGGCGCCGACGGCATCGTGGTGGCCGCCACCGGATCGGGCAACACCTCGCCGGCGCTGCTGGCCGCGGCCGAGCGCGCGATCGGCGCGGGCATTCCCGTTGCCCTGGCGTCGCGCTGCCCGGCCGGCCGGGCTACCGCCGGGTACGCGTTCCCCGGCGGGGGAGCAACCTGGGTCCGGGCGGGGGCGCTGCCGGTCGGCCACCTCTGTGCGCTCAAGGCGAGGGTCGCGCTGGCGCTCGGCCTGGGTGCCGGCCTGGATCGCGACGGGCTGATCCGGCTGCTCGGCGATCCGGTCGCCTGACCGGTGCCTCTCGTTGCCCTGATCACCGGGCGGATCGCGACCCTCGCCGGCGACGCGGGCTTCGGGTGGGTAGAGGCGATCGGGGTCCGCGACGGCCGGGTGGCCTTCGCCGGGACCGAGGTGGAGCTGGAGACGAGGGCCGACCCCCACACGGAGCGAATCACCCTCGAGCCCGACGAGGTGGCGGTGCCGGGCCTGACGGACGCCCACCTCCACCTGGCCCAGTGCGTTGTGGCCGCCCGCCAGGTCGACCTCTCCGACGCGCTGACCCTCGACGACGGCCTGGCTCGGCTTCGGGTCGCGCATCGGCGCCTGGCGGACCCGGACGCCTGGCTCGAGGGACACGGCTGGGACGCCGATCGATGGGGTCGCTGGCCGACGGCGGCGGACCTCGAGCGGGTGGCACCCGCGCGTCGCTGCGCGATCTGGGCGCACGACCATCACGCGCTGTGGGCGAGCGAGGCGGCCCTCGCGACCGGCCGCGTGGACGCCGGGACGCCGGATCCGTCGGGCGGCGTGATCCGCCGGGCTCCGGACGGTCTGCCCGAGGGCGTCCTCTACGAGGCGGCCGCGCGGCTGGTCACGATCCACGTGCCGTCCCTCTCCGGCGAGGAGCTGGAGGCCGGGCTCGTCGCCGTGGGCCGCGAGCTGCTGGGGTATGGCATCGTCGCGGCCCACGATCCGGGCCGCCTCGCGCCGGACCCGGACCTCAGCTGGGCGTTCCCCGCCTACCGGCACATGGCGGAGACCGGGCGGCTGCCCGTGCGCGTGCACGTCTCGCTCCGCGACGACGGCCTGGAGCACGCGATTGCGCTCGGCCTGCGCAGCGGGGCACCGCTCGGCGAGGACCCGGCAGGGCGCGCCCGGGTCGGCTGGCAGAAGTGCTTCGCGGACGGGTCGCTCGGATCCCGGACCGCGGCCCTGCTCGACGACATCGAGCCCGAGCCGGATCGGCCGTTGCCGCCCGAACGGCGCCGCGGCGTCTGGGTGACCGAGCCCGACCGGCTGGCCGAGCTCGTGGATCGGGCGGCAGCGAACGGGATCGCGACGCAGATCCACGCCATCGGGGACGCCGCGGTCCGGGCGGCCCTGGAGATCCTGGCGCCGAGTGCCGCCCGGGTCCCGCTGATGCCCCGCCTCGAGCACGTCCAGCTCCTCGATCCGTCCGACCGCGGGAGCTTCGCCGCGGCCGGCATCGCGGCGAGCGTCCAGCCGGCCCATCTCGGCACGGATGCCGCCCAGGCCCGACTGCTGTGGGGCGCGCGGGCCGAGCGGAGCGGCTACACCTGGGCCTCGATCGCGCGGACCGGCGCGGTGCTCGCGTTCGGGACGGACGCCCCGGTGGAGTCGTTCGACCCGTGGCCGGGCATCGCGCTGGCGGTGAGGCGCGAGGACCCGCGCTGGCCGGCGGGTTCGCCCGCGTTCGCCCCCGGGGAAGCGTTGCGTCTCGACCGGGCGCTCCGAGCGGCGTGCGTGGACCCGGCGACCTCGGCTCGTGAATCGGATCGAGGCCGCCTGACGGTCGGCCAGCGGGCGGACCTCGCGGTCATCCCCGCGGCCGCGCTGCTCGAGCCGGTCGAGCCGGGCGGGGCGCTCGCGACCGCGCGCCCATCGCTGGTGGTGATGGACGGGCGGGTCGTCTTCGAGGCCTGACCCCGCCCGGGCCCCACCGGCCGGCTACGACATCGGCGCCGTCGCGGCGGTGGCCGCGAGCTCGCGCCGGGCGTCGGCAAAGAGGCCGTTGAAGATGCGCGACGTCGACGGGAACGCGTGGATCGTCTCGGCCAGGACGTCGATCGTGACGTGAGCCTTGATGGCGAGCACGCACTCATGGATGGCAGCCGACGCGTCGGGGCAGGCCATCGCCGCACCGACGAGCTCGCGACTCGCCCGATCGACCACGATCGTGACGTGGCCGAACGTGGCCTGGACGGCATAGCCCTTGGCGCTGGTCGCGAAGTCGGCGACGAGCTCGAACGCGTCGATCCCCGCCCCCGTGGCGGCCTCGAGGGTGAGCCCCACGAAGGCTGCCTCGGGGTCCGTGTAGGTGGCCCGTGGGAGCGCCCGGTAGTCGGGGACCACGGGCTCGCCGAGGGCCATCCGGACCGCGAGCTCGCCCTGGTAGTGGCCCTGGTGGGTGTGCAGCTCCGGCCCAGCCGGGTCGCCGATCACCCAGAGCCCGTCGGCGATGCGCAGCCGGCCGTCGCGCGGGAACGGGGTCCGCCCGCTGGTGTCGATCCCGTAGTGCTCCAGGCCGAGGTCGTCGATCGGGAAGGCGCGGCCGACCGTGAGCAGGATGGCGTGGCCCTCGGCGGTCGAACCGTCGTCGAGCTCGATCACATGCGCGCCGTTGGCCCCGGCGCCGGCTCGGGCGCGCAGGGCGCGGACACCCGTTCGGACCACCACGCCGTCACGCTCGAGCGCGGTCCGGATCGCCGCGGAGTTCCGCGGGTGGTCGGTCGGCGCGAGTCGCGGGCCCGACTGCACGATCGTCGTCGGCACGCCGAAGCGGGCATAGACCTGGGCCAGCTCGCAGCCGGTCGGGCCGCCGCCCAGGACCAGCAGGCTTGCCGGCAGCTCCCGGGCGAGCGTCGCCTCGCGGTTGGTCCAGGTCGGGATCTCCGCGATCCCTTCGACCGGCGGCAGCCGGGAGTACGAACCGACCGCGATCATCACGTTGCGGGCGGCCAGCTCGTGGGTCACGCCGTCGTGGCTGACGTTGACCCTGCCCTTGCCGACGATGCCGGCGCTGCCGCGGTACGTCACGACACCCGCGTCACGCAGCCCGCGGACATGGCCCGTGTCGTCCGGCTCCTCGGCGCCGGCGGGACGGTTGACCATGTAGTCGCGCTGGGCGGACGCGTCGGCCCAGCGATACGTCGCGGGGTTCGCGAGGTGGCGGGCGGCCCCATCGAGCAGCGACTTCGACGGAAGACACCCGATGTGCGGGCAGCTGCCGCCAAACCAGCGCCGATCGATGACCACGACCGAGGCACCGAGCTCGCGGGCCTTGTAGGCGGCCGCCTCGCCCGCCGGGCCGGCGCCGATGATCGCGAAATCGAAGGTGTCCATCAGGTCCCCATCACTGCAGGTCGTTGTACATACCGCGAATGGTCTGGCGGCAGGTCCGCGCTGTTACAGGGTCCGGCTCGGCCAGCCACGCTGCCGACGCGCCTCGTAGAGCAGGATCGCCGCGCTCACCGAGACGTTCAGGCTGTCCGCCCGGCCGAGCATCGGAATCCGGACCGGCTCGACTCCCGGCCCCGCCCACGCGCTCGAGAGCCCCTCGGCCTCGGCGCCCACGACGAGCGCGAGCGGGCCGGTGAGGTCGGCGTCGGCGTAGCTCCGGTCGGCGTCGACCCGGGCAGCCACGATCCGGATGCCGCGTGCCGTGAGCCAGTCGATCGTCTCTCCGGTCGACCCGGCGCCCAGCGGCATGCTGAAGATCGTCCCGGCACTGGCCCTGATGGCGTTCGGGTTGAACAGGTCGGTCCGCGCCGAGGCGGCGATGAGCGCGTCGGCGCCCGCACCGTCCGCCGAGCGCAGGATCGCCCCGAGGTTGCCCGGCTTCTCGATCGACTCGAGGACGACGACCAGCGCCCCGTCCGGGACCGCCAGGTCAGGGAGCCCGACCGGCGGGACCCGGACGACGGCCACCAGCCCCTCCGCGCGCTGCCCGAAGGCCAGCTTCGCAAAGACCGCCTCGCCCGTCGGCTGGAGGACCATCCCGGCGGCCCTGAGTCGATCGAGCACGGCGCGCGCGTCGGGTCCGGCGAGCAGCGGCTCGCAGACGAACGTTTCGACCACGGCCACACCCGCGTCCAGGGCACGCCGCAGCTCGCGGGCGCCATCTACCAGGGTCAGCCCGGTCCGGTCGCGTTCGCGCCGGTCCCGGAGCGCGGTTGCCGCCCTGACACGCGGGTTGGCGAGGCTGGTCACGATCGGCAGGGTGGAGGAGGGCATCGGCGTCATGATGCCCTGCCGTCACGGCGAACGAACGCCCCGAGCTCCAGGCGGCGACCGTCGCCGGCGGCGACCGCCAGATCGCCGCCCCCGGCGGCGCCGCGCGACGGCCCAAGCGCGCGGTCGAGAAGGCGGCTCAATCGCTCGGCATCGAACTCGGGCGTGTGCGCGGTCAGCAGGACGAACCCGTCCGGTTCGAGGACCCCGCCGCATGCCGCGAGCAGGCGCGCCAGGTCGTCCTCGAGTCGCCATGGCCGGGCGCCCGGTCCGTGCCCGTAGGTCGGTGGGTCGAGCACGATCCCCGCGTAGTCGTGGCGACGCCTGGCCTCGCGTTGCGTGAACGCGACGGCGTCGTCGACGATCCAGCGAATGGGTCGGTCGGTCATGCCGGACAGCTCGGCGTTCCGCCGAGCCCAGGCGACCGTGGGTCGCGAGGCATCGACGTGGGTCACTTCCGCGCCGGCCGCGGCCAGCGCCAGCGTCGCCAGCCCGGTGTAGGCGAACAGGTGCAGGACGGCCACCGGGCGCCCGGTGGGCGCACGCTCGCCGACGCGAGCCCGCAGCCAGGCGAGCATCTCGAGGTGCTCGGGGAACAGCCCGACCTGGCCGGCCTCTGTCGGACGGAGCTCGAGGGTGAGGCCGGCGTGCTCGAACGTCCATCCCCCGGCATCGACGGCCGGACCCGTCCAGCCTCGGTCGCGATCGAAGCGGAGATCGGCGTGGCGCCACGCGTCGAGCTCGATTCGCGAGCCCAGGGCCGCCGGATGGGGACGGTCCACCAGCCGCTCACCGAAGCGCTCGAGACGCGCGCCACCGCCGAAGTCGATCAATTCGTAGGCCGGTCGCGAAGGCATCGGCCAATGATGACCGGCCGGGGATGGGCGTACCCTGCGCACGTCTCAATGGCCATCGCGCAACTCGTTCAGCGAGGTTCAGCTCCATCTCGAGCCCCGACGCGTCCACGCACTCCACTCGCTTCCTGCCGCATATCGAGGGCCTCCGGGGGATCGCCGTTCTCGCCGTCCTCTGGTTCCACGTTGGCGTCCCGGGGTTGAGCGGCGGGTTCACCGGCGTCGACGTCTTCTTCGTCGTGTCGGGCTTCCTGATCACCGGGCTGCTGCTGCGCGAACACCTGGAGACCGGGCGGATCGACCTCGGGCGGTTCTATTCGCGCCGGATGCGCCGGATCCTGCCGGCGGCGCTGGTGACGGTCGCCGTCACCGTGGTCCTCGCCGCCGTCTTCCTGGCGCCATTGCAGGTTCCCGGGATCGCCCAGGACGGCGCCGCGTCGGCCCTGTCCATCGGGAACATCCGGTTCGCGCTCCAGTCGACCGACTACTTCGCCGACACCGATCCGTCTCCGTTCCGCCACTTCTGGTCGCTCGGCGTCGAGGAGCAGTTCTACCTCGTCTGGCCAGCCCTCCTGATCATGGCGCTCGGGTCGCTCCGCTCGCGGCTGCGCGTCGCGCTCCTGATGGCCGGCCTCTTCGTTGCATCTCTGGCCTTTGCCATCTGGTTGACGGCCGTGCTGGAGCCGTGGGCGTTCTACTCGCTGCCCAGCCGCGTGTGGCAGCTGGCACTGGGCGGCTTGCTGGCCGTCGCGGCCGGATCCGGACGCCCGTTGCCGGGCTGGCTGGCGGCACCGATCGGCTGGCTCGGCGTGGCGGCACTGGCGGCCGCCTTCCTGGTCATCGACCCGGCCAGCCCCTACCCGGGCACGTGGGCGCTGCTGCCGGCCGGTGGGGCCGCGGCCCTGATCGCGGCCGGCGGGCGCGGGCTCGGCACGGCCAGCCTGCTGACCTGGCGTCCATTGCGGTTCATCGGACGGATCTCATACTCGCTCTACCTGTGGCACTGGCCCATCCTGGTGCTCCCGGCGCTGGCGATCGGCCAGGACCTGACACTCGAGGCGCGCCTGGCGCTCGGCGCCCTCTCGGTCGCGGTGGGGGCCGCCAGCTGGCGGTTCATCGAAGAGCCGTTCTGGCACGGCTCGCTGTCCGCGTTCAAGCCTCGACCGGTGCTCGCCACCGCCGTGGCGACGGCGATCGCGGTCTCGGTCCTGGCGGTGGGGATCGGCAACAACAGCCTCGCCCAGGTGCGGGCGGCCGGGGCCGAGCCAGCTGCCCAGCTCGCCGCGCCGGCGGCGACCGTTGAGCCGACCGTCACGCCCTCCAGCGCCGTATCGTCGGCCCTGACGACCGTGGCTCCGACGGTCGACCCTGGCGCCGCCCCGACGGCCCCGCCGGAAGCGACGGCCGTGGCATCGCCCGAAGCATCTGCCGTGGTCCCCCCGTCGGTTGCCCCAACGGCCCTTCCGAGCAGCACGCCGGTCCCGAACCCGTGGCCGTTGCCGGCGGGCCTGCGGCCGCCGCTGGCCGATGCGCAGAACGACAAGGAGCGGCTGATCGCCGACGGCTGCTTCAGCAGCCTCGAGGGGAGCGCCCCCAAAGCCTGCACGTTCGGCGATCCGAACGGGAGGTACACGGTGGCCCTGGTCGGCGACTCCCACGCCTCCGACTGGTTCCCGGCCGTCGAACGGCTCGCCATCGCGCACGGCTGGCGCCTGATCACGTTCACCAAGGCGTCGTGCGTCTTCGTCGACCTGCCGATCTACTCGCCGCTGCTCAAGCGCGAGTACACCGAGTGCGAAGCGTGGCGACCGCTGGTCGTGCAGCGATTGATCGCTGAGCAGCCGGATCTCGTCATCGTTTCGTCGGACCGCTGGCTCCCGCCGGTCAACAAGATCGACGAGGACCCGGTCCGCCAGGGCGAGGCGATGGCGCGCCTGTTGCGCCAGATTCCCGGCCGGATCGCGATCATCGCCGACACGCCGGCCGCCGGCGTCGACGTGCCGGTGTGCCTGTCGGCGCACCTCGGCGATATCTCCCGATGCGCGACGTCGCGGGTCGCGGCGTTCGGCCATCAGCACCTGATCCGGGAACGGACGGCGGCGACGGCGTCGGGGGCAACGCTCGTCGACCTGTCCAATGCGATCTGCCCCGGCGATCCGTGCCAGCCGGTGATCGGCGACATGATCGTCTATCGCGACGACCATCACCTCACCGCGACCTTCGCCGCATCGCTCGCCGGCGTGCTCGAGGCCGCCCTGCCCATTCCTCGCTGAGCGCCGCGCCTTCGTTGTGAGGCTCGGCCACCCCGGGGTATGATGCGCGTCGCCGCTGGCTCCTCGATCCGGCGGGCACGGCTCCGGCGCGGACCTGGAACACCCGCGAGCCAACGGATCCGTGGCCAACGGAGCGAGGGACCGGCGACGTCGGGCGGCTAGCTCAGCTGGTTAGAGCACTTGCTTGACATGCAAGAGGTCACTGGTTCGAGTCCAGTGTCGCCCACCACTTCAACGTTTCCCGCTGGGGACAGGCGATGCCATGTCCCGTGACGTCCCTTCCTGAAGGTGGGATGGGGCAGCCACCAGGGACCCCACGCTTGCGCGTCCGTGAACAGATCGAGGCCGCATCAGTCCCGACACCATGGGCGTGGTGCTTCGCACGCGGTAACCCTGATCTCCTCGGTCACCAGCCGCGACCCACGCGTCGATCGGCTCAGGGCGCCCGAACAGGTAGCCCTGGCCAAACTCCACGCCCAGCGACGTGAGCGTGCCTGCCTCCTCTGGGGTCTCCACGCCTTCGGCGATCAAACGACAGCCCGCGGTGCGCGAGAAGTGGCGCATGCCCACGACCATCGCTTGCCGTCCGAGATTGGCATTGACTCCACGGACGAGGCTGATGTCGAGCTTCACGAAGTCCGGTCGCAGGTCGATGATGTGCCCGAAGTTGGCGACGCCCGCGCCAGCATCGTCGACGGCCACGCGGACGTCGCGCCCAAGGGTCCGGATGGCCTCGCGGAGCGCGTCGTAGTCGTCAACCGTCTCGTGCTCGGTGATCTCGAGCACGAGGGGGCGACCAGCCGAGCAGAGGACCGTGCGCAACTCTTCGGCATGAGCCAGCAGCCGTGGTGAGGCGTTGAGATCGAGGAAGACGCCCGACCTCAGGCCCTTGGCCGCGTCCACGGCCACGGCCAATGTGGCCAGCTCGAGCTCCGGGCCGAGACCGATCGACCAGGCATCGGCGAAGCACAGGTCCGGGCGCTGGCCGGAGTCGAACCGGGTGAGGGCCTCGTAGCCGACGACCTCGCGCGACGCGAGCTCGACGATCGGCTGGAAGACCGGATGGAACGAGTGTGCCTTGAGGATGCCCCGGATGGATCGTCGAAGGGCATCTGCGTGGTCGCGCTCGACGATGGCCGGACCGATGAGCGCGGCTGCTACGACGGCAAACTCCTCGATCGTCGACAGCCGATCCGACAGCGACACCGCCGACTCGACCGAGCAGGTTCCAAGGCCGATGTCGCCGATGATCGCGTCATGCCAGCGCAGTGCCGCGTTGACCGTCCGATGGACGCCAAGGTCGCGTAGCACCTGCTGATATGGGTTGTCGATCTGGTCCCACGACCGCTCCCATGAGCCATCCACTGCACGTGCCCTTACCCGAGCCGCGTGAGCGGGCTGGAGCGGATGACCGACGAGCCTGGCCGCCCGGGATCCCAGCCCTTCGACCGCGACGGGCACGACGCTGTTGTCCGCGCCATGGAGCCGGATGACGGCGACATCGATCCCATCGAGCTGGAGGGCTTCCCGGCAGATCTCGTGCGTGGTCTCCTCGAGGGACGCTCCAGGGGTCAGGCGCTGCAGCGAGAGCAAGGTCGCAGCCCGCTCGTGGATCTCCGCGGCGAGGCCGACCCCCGCTCGGCGCTCGGCCTCGACCGCCCGTGCTTCGCGGACGTAGAGATGCGCCTGCCGAGCGACCCCGGTCACGATCACGGCCGCCGTCGCCACGCCGACGACGTTATGAACGGCGACGCCATCGTAGATGGCCGCGGTGGCCAGGCTCACGAGAATGGCGGCCACCGGGATCACCCAAGCCAGCATCGGCGCGATTTGCTCGAACCTGGGGCTGTGCGACGCACGCGCGCTCCATGTCACGCCACCGAAGGCGATCAGCAGGACCCCGGCACTGAACATGAAATCGGACGGGCCAACCATCGTCGGCGCGCTGGCGTCGCCAGCCCAGACCAACCAGGATGCGCCGACGATGGCGCCGCCCGCGAGCAGCGTCCATGGACCGCCCCAGGTCGGCCGGATGCGCCGGCCGACGAGCGCGAACGCACATGCGGCGATTGCCGCGAGGAGCAGGACCAGGCCGATCAGCCCGGTGCGGTCATCGGTCATGTCGGGGTCGGCCGTCGAGACGACCAGCACGACCCCGGTCAGGAAGAGGATGAAGGCATCGGTTGCGATGCCGATCAACGATGCCCGTTCGAGGCCACCGAAGATGGCCGGCACGATCGCTGCCAGTCCGATGACCACGCTCAGAACGAACAGGCCATCACCAACCGCTGGGAGCGCCGCGTCGTTGATGTACGACAGGTCCCAGGCCAGCATGCCCAGAGCCGCGGCGGCCACCGACAGGGTCAAGGCAACGAGCAACCGGCGCGTCGAGCCGTTTTTGCCCCGGCTGGCGAGTCCGAGACCAGCCGCAGCGCCGGTCGCGGCTGCGACCTCCTGGACGTTGTCGAAGAGCAAGGCCGCCGGTCCGCCCAGGATCGCGATCACCGACATCGTCAGGGTCAGGGCCGTCGCAACCCATATGAGGAGCCTCGGGCCGCCGATCGAGGTGTGAGCAAGGATCCACCGATGGGTAGCCCATTGATGATGATCGGGTCGCGACTTCCGAAGCGGTGCGGCCACCGGTTGGATGCTCATCTGCGGCCGCCTGGCCGAGCCTGCCGATCCGGCTGAGCCGGCGGGGTGATGGCCGTTGCCCATGCAACTGACGATTTGGCGCTCCGACGCCCACGATCGGCCGGGGGACCCCAGCGATCCGCACCGTCCGGGTTCGCCTCCCCGAGCTCTGCCTCGGAACGGTTCCGGCCGTTGGTCTTGGCCCGATAGAGCGCGGCGTCGGCTCGAGCCAGCCACGACGCATCATCGGCGGATAGATCACCTGGGCCGATCGTCGTCACGCCCACCGACGTGGTCAGGTGCCCATGCGGCACGTTTCGGGCGTTGGGGATCTGGAGGTCCTCGATCGCCGTCCGGATGCGCTCGGCGGCGG
Source organism: Candidatus Limnocylindria bacterium (assembly GCA_041484785.1). Lineage (GTDB taxonomy): Bacteria > Chloroflexota > Limnocylindria > Limnocylindrales > CSP1-4 > SPCO01. The sequence goes on along the minus strand of JBGPIH010000005.1, from coordinate 6,515 downwards.
CGAGCGCCTCGGCCGGCCGGGTCAACAGGATCACCGCTACGAACTCCTCACCGCCGTACCGATACGCCGAGTCGCCCGCTCGGAGGACCCCTCGCAGGGCATCGCTCGCGGCGCGGAGTACTTCGTCCCCCGCCAGATGGCCACGCTCGTCATTGATCGCCTTGAAGCGATCGAGATCGAGGATCAGCAGGCCGTAGTGGTCCTGCTGCCGCTCGATCCGGGAACGCGCGAGCCTGAGGCCCGCATCGAGCGCGAGTCGGTTCCCGAGACCGGTCAACATGTCGGTCGCCGCAGTCGTCTCGAGGACCGCGTTGAGGGAGTCCAGGCGTGCCTGATCGCGGCGCGCCTGTCGATTGAGCGCCTTGATCTGCTGGATCTGGCTGAAGCTCGACACCCGACCCCGGAGTCCCGTGAGGTGACCGGACTGGCTGACCGCGATCGCCACGATGAGCAGCCCGGCGAGCTGGTCCCGGGCGCCGTCCGGGATCGACGACGTTGGTGCGAACAGGCTGTATCCCAAGGCCAGCGCGGCGTGGAATCCGAGCCAGGTGACGTGGATCCTTGTCGCCCAGGGAACGACGAGCGACACCACCACGGGCAGCAGCAGGAGGTAGCCGACCGCCACGAACCCGAGTGCCGGGTGTCCGAGCCCGAGCGCGATGGTCGCCGCATCGACTGCGACCAGCGTGCCGAAGACGACGGCTTCGGGCCTGCGCCTTGCGACGGACCCGAGTGCCAGGAAGCCGCCCGCGGCGACGACCGCGATCGTCACGTTGAGGGCCAGGATCAATCCGGCTGCGTCGACGTGGAACGCGACAAGCCAGACGCAATTGAGGAGCGCTACACCGATCGCGAGGATCATCCCCTGCCTGGACGCCGCCCGGACTCGTCGTCGCCGTGAGGCGCGATACCGGGGAGTGGAAGCGATAGCGAAGGAATCCCCGGGGCGGATCTCGATCAACTGGTACTGCCGTGCTTGCAGAAACCTGTGAGTGACATACCTGTTCCGATCCATTGCGTCACCCAGCAACGACCGCCTCACGACCGCGACCGGGCATTGCGGGATCTGGAGCCATTCGTCGGCTCAGATTTGCTGGCTGCATCGCGCACCATCTGATCCCGCTCAGCCACGATGAGCGTCCGGATGTCGAACCGCAAGCATCCCAAGGTCACGTCGCCGTCCGGCGTCTGCCGTACGTAGCTCACGAAGGGCCGCTGCTTGACATGCAAGAGGTCACTGCTTCGAGTCCAGTGTCGCCCACCACAACAGTCACGCGGTGTCGTGCGGGCGCCGTGAATCCCGAGCTCGGCTTCGATAGGCGAGCACCCCGTCAGGGCGATTGCACCCCTGGCGAGCGCCTAACATCCGGCTATGCGCACGATCGATGGTCGCGAGCTGGCCCGCGTGCTTGCCGTCGCTGCCTTCTCGCTGGCTGCCGCAACAGTCACGGTCGCCGTCCTGCAGGACGGTCTCGGCGTGCCGAACCCGTCGGCGCTGTATCTCGTCGCCGTCGTTTCGATGGCGATCGTCTCCGGGACCTGGGGTGCCGTCCTCACTGCAGTCGCGTCGTTCCTTCTTTACAACTTCCTCTTCGTCGATCCGCGCCACACGTTCACGGTCGCACGGCCGGGCGAGCTCGTGAACCTGCTCTTACTGCTTTTCGTGGGGATCGTCGTCGGCCAGCTGGCAGCGCTGCAACGTGCTCGAGCCGAGGACGCGATCGCACGCGAGCACGAGGCGCGGGCGCTGTTCCAGGTAAGCCGGGCGCTCGCAACTCGCGAATCTACCCTCGCCGTTCTTGCGTCCATCGTCGGTATCCTGCGCGACGAGTCGGGGATGGATCGGGCATGGGTCTCGCTCGGCCAGGATGACGCCCGCGAGCGCGTCGCGGCCGATACCGCGGCGACCGACCCGCGACCCCAGGTTGGGCTTCATCGGGTGCTCCACCGGATGCCGGGTGACACGCCGGCCCGCTGGATCCGCATCCACCAGCCGGCCCTCCATCGAACCCGGGCGGCGAGCGAAATGGAGGCGTTCCGCGTCGGGATCGAGGCTGGCGGTGACTCGTACGGGTCGATCTGGGCGACTCGCTCACGAGGTCGCAACGAGCCCGACCAAGTGGCGACGCGTCTGCTCGCGGCGGCCGCCGACCAGATTGGACAGGCTCTCCGCCAGGATCGCCTCGCGGCCGAGGCACAGGCAGCCGAGATTTCCCGGCAGAGCGACGCCCTCAAGTCCGCGCTCCTGCAATCCGTGTCTCACGATCTGCGCACGCCATTGGCGACCATCCGTGCGGCAGCCGGGACGCTCCGGCCCGGCGTCGGGCTCAGCGAGGTCGACCAACAGGACAGCGCCGACGCGATCGACCGCGAGGTGGAGTACCTCAATCGGCTGGTCACGAACCTGCTCGATTTGTCGCGAATCGAGGCAGGCGCCCTTCGGGCCGAACTCGACGTGTTCGAGCTCGACGACCTTGTCGGCCGGACGCTCGAGCGTCTCCGATCCCGTCTCGCCGGGCGACCACTCGAAGTGCACCTCGAAGGCACGCCGGTCAATGTCGATCCCGTCTTCCTCGATGAGGCCGTGACGAACGCGCTCGAGAACGCAGTCAAGTACACGCCGGCAGGAACGACGATCCGGCTTGCTGCAGTGGCGCTTCCGGACGAGGGATACATTCGCCTGACGGTCGAGGACGCCGGACCCGGCGTGCCCGACGTCGTCCTGCCTCGCCTCTTCGAGAAGTTCTATCGGGTTCCGGGAAGCTCGGGCGGGTCGAGGTCGGGCACGGGGATCGGCCTGGCGGTCGTGCGCGGGCTTGTCGAGGCGATGGGCGGACGGGCGACCGCTCGCCGGAGTGAGCTCGGTGGCCTCGCGATCGACCTTGATCTGCCGGCGGTCGTCATCCCGACCGGAACCCTTGCTGAGGCCAGCCAATGACCCGCGATCTCGCCGGCCGTCCGACGGTCCTGGTCGTCGAGGACGACGACGAAACGCGTGCGGTCGTCGTCCGCGAGCTCATCACTCGCGGCTACGAGGTCGACGAGGCTGTCGATGGCGCGAGCGCGCTGCAGCGATGGGAGCGACGCAGGCCCGACGTCGTCCTCCTCGACCTTGGACTGCCGGACGTTGACGGGCTCCAGGTCATCCGCCGGATCCGGCGCGAGGCGACGACGCCGATCGTCATCCTGTCCGGCCGCTACGAGGAACGAGAGAAGGTCGAGGCCCTCGAGCGCGGCGCGGACGATTACGTGACCAAGCCGTTCGGGGTCGATGAGCTCAACGCCCGGTTACGGGTGGCATTGCGGCATGCCGCCGGGCCGGAGGCCGATGAGATGGGTCGGATCGTCGTCGGCCGTCTCGTCCTCGACACGGCTCGCCACGAGGTCCGCGTCGGCGACACGCTGGTGGACCTTACGCCCCGCGAGTTCGAGATCCTGCGGGTCCTGCTGAGTCATGCCGGCCGGCTGGTCACCAAGGGACGGCTCCTGCGGGCAGTCTGGGGCGAGGCCTACCAGGGCGAGGACAGCTATGTCTACGTTCACGTCAGCCAGCTGCGCCGCAAGCTCGCAGCAGCCGATCCCGACGGCGCATTGCGCGACCTGATCGTGACCGAGCCAGGCGTCGGCTATCGTGTTCGCGAACGCTCGGGTCCGGACCGACCTTAGGGGGACTTTAGGTCGCTCGACGCTCGGGGCAGCGCGGCTTCTTGGAGCCCGCTGGCAGGCTGGGCTCATGGACGAGGAAGTCGATCGAACGGCCCTGGTTGTGCCCGAGACGATCGAGCGCGAGTTGAGGCTCGTCCGCGAGGCCATCGCCCTCGTGGCATCAGGCGGCGCCTCCCGCGTCGTCGTGGGTGGGATTCGACTTGGCGAAGCGCTGCTATTGCCAGCAGGCCAGCTCGCCCTCGAGGCGGGCGTCCGGATCGTGCCGCTTTGGACGGCCGATGAGGCGGGCGTCGACCTCGTCGTCGAGCGGATCCGCGAATGACGGGAAAGCCGGCGCCACTCTTGATCGTCGAGGACGACGAGAGCCTGCGGCGCATCCTCTCGCGTCATCTCCGGGGCCAGGGCTACGTGGTCGAGGAGGCCGCGACCGCCGAGGACGCGACGCGCGCCATGGCGAAAGGATTGCGACCAGGCCTCGTGCTGCTCGACCTGAACCTGCCCGGCGACACCGGCTGGGACCTCCTCCGCAGCCCGACCCTGGCAGCCGCGGGGTCGCCGCCGGTCGTGATCACGAGCGCGACGACGGTCGGCCCGAAGCGATTGGTCGAGTTCCACGTCGCTGGCTACCTGCCCAAGCCATTCCCGCTCGAGACGCTGGTCGCGACGGTCGAGCGGTTCATCAGCCCGGAGGGAGAGACCGACACGCCATGACCGACCCACCGTGTCGCCGCGCTCGCCGCAGGGCTCGTCGCCGGGTATCTGCCAGGCCCTTCGCCCTTGACACCTCGCGCTCGACGATCGAGCGCGTGCTCAGAAAGGAGCCAGTCGAACTGTGAGTGATCTCCAGATCCTGGTGATCATCATCGCCTGCATCCTCGCGCTCGGCAGCTATCTGGTCCTGTGCGACCGGGTCCGCCGGTGAACGCCCTCGAGGTGCTGGCCGGCCTCGCCGCCGTCTTCGTCTTCTTCTACCTGCTCTGGGCCCTGCTTCGGCCCGAGGACTTCTGAGCATGTCACTCGGCGACTTCCTCACACTTGCCACCATCGCGCTGGCGATCCTGATCGTCACGCCCTTCCTCGGCCGCTACATCCACCGGGTCATGGAGGGCGAGCGCGTCTTCCTCAGCCCGATCATTCGACCGGTAGAGCGGTTCGTCTATCGCATCTGCGGTGTTGACGAGACCGCCGAACAGGACTGGAAGGGCTACACGGTCTCCGTGCTGGCGATGGCCTTCGTCGCCATCGTCGCGGGCTACGTCGTCTTCCGGCTCCAGGACATCCTGCCCTTCAACCAGGGCGGGATTCCGTCAATGTCCCCGGACCTGGCGTTCAACACCTCGGTCAGCTTTGAGACCAACACCAACTGGCAGAACTACTCGGGCGAGACCGGTGCCACGTACCTGACCCAGGCAGCCGTCCTGGCTGTCCGCAACTTCACCTCGGCCGCGACCGGCCTGGCCGTCGCCATCGCACTCATCCGCGGACTGACCCGTCGAAGCACGAAGACGCTCGGCAACTACTGGGTCGACCTGACCCGTGGCGTCCTGTACATCCTCCTGCCGATCTCCATCGTTGGCGCGCTCGTCCTGGTCTGGCAGGGTGTCCCCCAGACCTGGAATCCATCGCAGGTCGCGACCACCCTCCAGGGCGCTCAGCAGACCATCGCGATGGGCCCGGTTGCCTCGCAGGAGTGGATCAAGGAGCTGGGCAACAACGGCGGCGGGTTCTTCAACGCAAACTCGTCGCACCCGTTCGAGAGCCCGACCCCGTTGACGAACTGGCTCGAGATCTTCGCCCTGCTGATGATCTCGTTCTCCCTGACCTACACGTTCGGCCGGTACGCAGGAAAGCAGCGCCAGGGCTGGACGATCTTCGGCGCGATGGCCGTGATCCTGCTGGTCGGCGCGGTGTTCGCGATGCACATCGAGTTCGCCGGCAACTCGCTCTTCCCGGCGGGCGTCGATCAGGCAACCCTCGGCAACATGGAAGGCAAGGAAACGCGCTTCGGTGCCGCCGTCGGTGGACTGTTCATGACAGCGACGACCGGCACCAGCACCGGCGCCATCAACTCCTGGCATGACAGCGCCCAGCCGCTGGCGGGCATGGTGCCCCTCTTCAACATGGAGCTCGGCGAGGTCACGCCGGGCGGCATCGGCGCGGGCATGTACGGCATGCTCGTCATCGGCGCGATCCTGGCGGTGTTCATCGCCGGCCTGATGGTCGGGCGCACGCCGGAGTATCTCGGCAAGAAGGTCGAGAGCTTCGAGATCAAGATGGCGATGATCACGGCGCTCGTGCTCGGCGCAAGCATCCTCGGTTTTACGGCTTTGGCGACCGTCCTGCCGGAGGGCCTCGCAGGTCCGCTGAACAAGGGTCCGCACGGCCTGAGTGAGATCCTGTACGCCTACTCGAGCCAGACCGGGAACAACGGCTCGGCCTTCGCCGGCCTGACCGGCAACACGCCGTTCTACAACGTCACCGGCGGCTTCGCGATGCTCATCGGACGGTACGGCATGATCGTGCCGATCCTCGCCCTCGCGGGCTCGATGGCCGCGAAGCGCCGCGTTGCTCCGTCGCTCGGGACCTTCCCGACCACGGGTGTCCTGTGGAGCGTGCTGTTGATCGGCGTCGTGATCATCGTGGGAGCCCTGACATTCTTCCCGGTCCTGTCGCTCGGGCCGATCGTCGAGCAGCTCCTCCAAAACGCCGGAAGGGTGTTCTGATCCCATGAGCCAGACTCGTTCTCTCTTCACCCTCGACACCGGTGGCGGCACGCGCCGCTTCCAGCGCTTCGTGACCCTCGGCGGGGCGAAGCCATCCGGCGAGCCGCCCCGGCCGCGAGGCGTGTT
>JBGPIH010000004.1:0-47180 GCA_041484785.1 Candidatus Limnocylindria bacterium | reverse complement strand
CGTACGCGACGAACGAGGAGCGGATCGTCGCGTTCGGCCCGTGGCTGGACCACTACAACCATCACCGACCCCACACTGCGTTGGGAGGGCTCACTCCGATGGAAGTCCTTGTCAACAACGTGTCCGTGAATCACACCTAGGTCGCGCCGGGCTCCTGGCCTCGGCCGACCCGGTCGACGACCCCGATGATCTCGTCGCCGTAGCGGTCGAGCTTCGTCGGGCCGACGCCGGGCACTCGCCTGAGCTCCGCGATGGAGCGCGGCCGGCGCTCGGCGATGGCCTCGATCGTCGAGTCGTGGAAGACGATGAACGGCGCGACGGCATCGGCCCGGGCACGGGCCGTTCGCCAGGCACGGAGCGCGTTCGACAGGGGTGAGCGCTCGCCCGGGTCCACCGCTGCCGGGCGCGGGCCGCTCGGGCTCGGCCCGGGCTGCCCGGGCTGGGGCCCGATCCGCGAACGACCGGCCGGCGCCGGAACAAGCCCGTCGAGGAAGCGCGACCGGCTGCGGCGGCCCTCGCGACCGGTCGTGCCGGTTCGTCGGTTCGCCCAGGAAAGCCAGAGCTGGCGGCGCGCCCTGGTGATCCCGACGTAGAGGAGCCGGCGTTCCTCGGCAAGCTCCGCCGGCTCGCTCGCCTGGCGGATGGGCAGCGTCCCCTCTTCGAGGGCGGGCAGGAAGACCGCGTCCCACTCGAGGCCCTTCGCCCGGTGGTAGGTCAGCAGCTCCACGCCGGTCGGAACCCCGGCGGCCTCGACCGAGGTCCGCCGCTCCACCTCGGCCAGGAAGGCCCCCGGGCCGGCCGACGGATCCGCGCGAACGAGCTCCTCGGCAAGCTCGAGCAGGGTCACGACGGCCGCGTGACGCTCGCCGGCGGTCTCGCCCGGCGGCGCGACGCCCCGGCGGACTCCCAGCTCGCGCTCGAAGGCTCCCGCCAGGAGGTCCACCAGCGGCGCGTCGGCCGCCGTCCGCGCGAGCGAGCGAGCCACGGCGACCGCCCGGCGCACCTCGGGGCGGGCGAAGAAGCCCTCACCACGAACGTGGAACCCGATCCCGGCGACCCCAAGGGCACGCTCGATGGGTGGCAGCTGCGCGTTCGTCCGCACCAGGACGGCCATCGAGCCGAACGGGGTTCCGGCGCGGGCGATTGCCCGGATCGAGCCGATCATCGCCGCCAGTTCCGCCTCATCCGAGGGGAACCCGGCAATCGACGGCGCGGGCCCGCCGGGCAGGCTGGCCACCAGCCGTTTGGCGGGCCGCGCCGGCGCGCCCGGGTTCCGTTCGTCGAGGGCAACGCGGCCGGCGGCCAGCACCCGGTTGGCCAGCCCGAGCACTTCGGGTGTCGACCGGAAGTTCGTTTCGAGGGTCACGGTCCGGGCGCCCGGATAGCGGCTGCCGAATCCGGTCAGGTAGTCGCTGGTCGCCCCGGTGAACGTGTAGATCGTCTGATCCTCGTCACCGACGACGGCCAGATCCTGGCGGCCGCCGAGCCAGGCATCGAGCAAGCTCGCCTGGAGCGGGTTGGTGTCCTGGTACTCGTCGACCGAGAACCAGCGATAGCGGTCGCGGACCTCGGCGGCGACGCTGTCGTCCGACTCGATGAGCTCGATCGTCCGTGCCAGCATGTCCTCGAAGTCGATCAGGCCGGCCCGTTCGAGCGACGCCGCATAGCGCCGGAAGAGCCCGGCCATCAGGTCGATCGGCAGCGGCGCATCGCGACCGACCGCCGTCGCCTCCGCCTCGTAGTCGCGCGGAGCGATTCGTCGAGCCTTGGCCCATTCGATCTCAGCGGCCAGGTCGCGGACCGCCAGGTAGCGGTAGCCTCCCGGCAGCCCGGCCGCGAGGGGCGCGAGAATGGGCACCTTCGACTCGGCGATCCCGGGGGCGTCGACGCCGCGGACCCGCGGCCAGAAATGGCGCAGCTGGCGGAGTGCCGCCGCATGGAAGGTCGCCGCGGTCACGCCCGCCTGGCCGAGCTCGGCCAGGCGGGACCGCATCTCCCCGGCGGCCTTGTCGGTGAAGGTGACGACCAGGACGTCGCGTGGTCGCACGACGCCGGTCGCCAGGGCATACGCCACCCGGTGCGAGATCACCCGGGTCTTGCCGGTCCCGGCGCCGGCCAGGATGCACAGCGGCCCGGACGTGATCGTGACCGCCTCGCGCTGGGCCGGATCGAGGTCGGCGAGCAGGGTCTCGGCGTCGCGCGCTGGCACCGGACCATCGTACTGGTGTGCCCTTCACTGCCGATCACGCGCCCACCGCCACGAGTCCCGTGAGTGCGAAACCATCTAGTCGTGGGCTCACACGCGCCGTATGCTCGTGCCTCGCACGTGGCGGGCGGACGTCCCGTTCCGTCCTCAAGGGCACGCGAGGGAGGATCCATGGATCAGAGCGGATCGACCGGCGACCCGGGCACGCCATCATCGGGCAGCGGCTGGGCCGCCCCACCGCCACCGGTTCACGCCGGTCCAGAGGGCTTCGTGTACGCGGATGTCCCGAACCGGGCCATCGCATACATCATCGATGCGATCATCCTCGGGATCATCAACCTCGTCGTATTCGCGGTCCTGGCCGGCGTCGGACTGGGCGTCCTGTCTGGCCTCACCTACAACTACTTTGCCGGTCTCGTCCTGGCCGTCGTGTCGCTGGTCATCAGCGGCGCCTACTTCATCTACACCTGGACCGCCATGCGGGGCACCGTTGGCATGAAAGCCCTCGGCATGCAGATCGGCAACGCGAACGACGGCAAGACGTTGACCCGGGACCAGGCCATCCGGCGCTGGATCGCGCTCGGCGCCCCGTTCGGGATCGCGCAGGCCTTCAACCCGTTCCCCGGCATCGGGATCCTGCTCGGGCTCGTGGCGTTCGGCTGGTTCATCTACCTGCTCTGGACGACCTACAGCAGCCCGACCAAGCAGGGGTTCCACGACATGTTCGTGAACTCGATGGTCGTCAAGGCGACCCGCGTCGCCGGCTGACCCCGGGCTCAGGCCGGCGGGTAGCCGGTGATCCGCCGGATGCTCCGGTAGAGCGGCCGAAGCCTCCCGTACATCCGGCGGTAGACGTCGCGGAACAGCTCGTCGTAGATCGCGTGCGTGGCGGGGTCCGGATCCCGGACCTCGCCGATGCGCACCATCGCGCCAACCGCCGTCCGTACGTCCGGGTGCAACCCAAGGCCCACCGCGGCATCGATCGCCGCACCCAGGCCGGAGGTCTCGTGGGTGTGCGCGCGGGCGACCGGCAGGCCGAAGATGTCGGCCGTGAGTTGCACCGCAGCCGGGCTCTGCGAGCCGCCCCCCGCGATTCGTAGCGAGGTCAGCGGCACCCCGGTCCGCGCCGCCGTTCGTTCCGCGCCGTCGCGCAGCGCGTAGGCCAGCCCTTCGAGGATCGCTCGATAGAGGTGCGCCCGGGTGTGGACGTCCCCGAACCCGATGATCGCGCCCTTCGCCTCGCGCCCGGGGATGCGCACGCCCGGCGACCAGTAGGGCTGGAGGAGCAGGCCCATCGAACCGGGCGGGACGGCGCGAACCAGGTCGTCGAACAGCACCTCGGGCTCGATGCCCCGGGCCGCCGCCGCGGCGACCTCGCGGTCCCCGAACTCGCGCTTGAACCACTCCACCATCCAGTAGCCGCGGTAGATCTGGATCTCGACGGTCCACTCGCCGGGGATGGCCGCCGGGTAGGGCGGGATCATCCGGATCGGCTCGACGTAGCGGTCCATGGTCGTGTTGACGGTCGCCGTCGTCCCGTACGAGAGGCTGGCGACCTCGGGCGTCACGGCGCCCGAGCCGAGCACCTCGCACGCCTTGTCGGCCGCGGCCGCGATCACCGGAAGCCCGATCGGCAGCCCGGTCGCCTCGGCGGCCGTGGCGCACAGCTCGCCGAGCCGGGCGGTCGGGGGCTCCAGCTCCGGGAGCCAGGCTCGCTCCACCGGCGCGACCTGCCACTTCCAGTCGCCGTCGGCCGCCCAGCAGAAGCGCTTGTAGTCGAACGGCAGATAGCCGACCTGGGCGGCCGTCGAGTCGGCGAACCGCCCCGTCAGGCGATGGACCAGGAACCCGGACAGCCCGAGGTAGCGCCGGATCGCGCGCCAGGTCTCGGGCTCATGAGCGCGGATCCAGTTTGCCTCGCAGTCCGCGGCGAACCCGGCGATCGTGTCGCGCAGGCCGAGGGCGCGGAAGGCCAGGCCCGTGGCGCCGCCCACGGCCGGCAGGCCATCGGTCCGGCGCTGGTCGAGCCAGACGATGGCGGGGCGGAGTGGCCTGCCCGCCTCGCCGGTGACGATGACGGTGCCACGCTGGGTGGTGATCGCCAGGCCGGCGATCGCCTCGCGACGGACCGCGGGGTCCGCGAGGACGTGGCGGCACACCTCGGTGAGCGTCCGCCAGTAGAGCTCTGGATCCTGCTCCGCCCAGCCCGGCTGTGGCGACACATACGCCTGGATCGCGATCCGGGCAGTCGCGGCCAGCGAGCCGGTGGCATCGAAGACCAGCGCTCGGACGCTCTGGGTTCCGACGTCGACCGCCAGGATCTGCTCGATGCCGCTCACCCGCTGGCATCCTCGAGCAGCACGCCCTGGTGCATCCGGCCGTCGGGGTCGAACTCGCGGACGAGCGCCAGGAGGGCCCCCATGCCCAGGGGTCCCTTCTCGGCGGCGAGGTACGGCGCGTGGTCGCGTCCGACGCCGTGCTGGTGGCTGATCGTGGCACCGTGCCCCACGATGACCGCGCTGGCGGCAGACTTGAGGATCCGCCAGCGCTCGAGCGTCTGGTCCGGGTCGTCGGCGATCCGGAAGATGTAGCTCGTGTACAGGCTGGAGCCGGTCGCGTACGGATGCGACAGGTGACTGAAGGCATGGACTCGCTCACCGAGCGGTTCCAGGCCGTGACGCAGGGTTCGGGCGAGCTCGGCGGCAAGCGCGGGCAGGGTCGTCCAGTCGGTGGCGGTCTCGAGCGTGTCGACCGCATAGCCCATGTCCCACAGGGCGTTGCGCAGGTAGGGCGCCTCGAAGCGCGACTTCCGCCACGCCGGGCCCACCCCGGGCGCGGCCACGCCGTGCGAGCCGCGAACCAGGTCGTCGAGCGGATGAGCCGTCGCGCCGACGACCGCCGGATGGCCGGCCAGCCCGACGATCACGAGGCAGCGCTCGGCATGCTGGCCGCGCCACTCGAGATAGCGGCGCAGCAGGCCGCTGCCGCGGCGATCGCCGGCGAGGGCGAAGGTCGAGACCGTCTCGAGCGGCGTCGAGACGCGGACCATCGACAGCGGCAGCCCGGACTGTCCGACGCGCCGGGCGAGCTCGAGCGCCCGCTCCCAATCGGGGACGACGTATCCGCTGAACCGCTCCAGCCCCGGCCGCCGGCTGGCCCGGACGGTGACCTCGGTGAGGATCCCCAGCCGACCCTCGGACCCGAGGACCACCTCGCGGAGATCGGGCCCGGCCGCGGATGCCGGATATGGAGGCAGGTCCAGGGGCCCGCGCGGCGTCTCCAGCCGGCCGCCGGCGAACAGCGCCTCGATCCGGCCGAAGCCATGCGCCTGCTGGCCCGCCGAGCGGGTCGCCACCCAGCCGCCGACGGTCGATTCCTCGAACGACTGCGGGAAGTGGCCGAGGGTCAGCCCACGAGGCGATAGTGCCGCCTCGATGGCCGGCCCCAGCGTCCCCGCCCCGAACGTGGCGAGGCCGCTGGTTTCGTCCAGCCGGATGAGTCCGGCGGTGCCGGCAAGGTCGACGGTGATGGCCGGTCGATCGGACGGACCGACGGTGACGCCGCCCACCACGCTCGTGCCGCCGCCGTACGGGACGAGTGAGGCACCCGTGCCGGCCGCCAGTCGCAGGATCTCGGCGACGCCGGCCGAATCGGTGGGTCGCGCGATCGCGTCCGGGACCGCGCCAAGCCGGCCGCTGCGCAAGGCGATCCAGTCGGGCAGGCTCTGGCCCCGAGCGTGCCTTACCCGCTCGAGCGGATCCGTGTCGAGGCGCTCGTCTGGAGCGAGGCGCGGTTCCGGGATCGCCGCGACGACGTCGTGGAGGGATGCGTCACGAGGCGGACGGGACGGCCCGATCAGCTCCCGGAGGAGCGCCATCGCGCGCTCCGGCACGACCGTCTCGACGGCATCGTCACCCCAGCCGTTCCATCGACGCATCGCCACCTCCACCCATATCGTGCGCCACGGAGACGGCCCGGCGTCAGCTCAGAATGGCGGCCAGGGCACAGCCGGCCAGGTCCCCGACGGGTAGGGGAAGTGCCCGGAGGCGAGGAGCTCGTCCGTCCGGTGGCCGGTCGCCCGGACCTCCGTTCGCGACAGGAACGCCCGCAGGTCCCTGGCGAGGTCGCCGTCGAGCGCCGCGCGAACCCGCTCGAGCCCCGCCAGCTCATCGGGCGTGAACGGTTCCCCTCGCCAGCCCCACAGCACGGTCCGAAGCTTGGGCACGGACGAAAAGCAGACCCCGTGGTCGACGCCATGGACCTGGCGAGCGCCGTCGACCGGCAGGATGTGGCCTCCCTTGCGATCCGTGTTGTTCATGACCGCGTCGAGGACCGCCATCCGGCGCAGGCGCGGGTCGTCCTCCACGACCATGGCCACGACGTCGACCTCCGGGTCGGCCTCCACGAACGACTGGACCATCCCCTCGCCGAACGGGCCATCGCGCAGCACGGTCGGAGGCACGATCCCCCAGCCGGTCGCCTCGGAGACGTGCCAGGCGGCGACCTCGCGCCGTGCCAGGGTGCCGTCCGGAAAGTCGACGAGCGGCCGCTCGCCGAGGGTCGGCTTGTAGATCGCGTGGAGGACGATCGGCGGCTCGGGCGCCGGGCAGGGCCGCGTTAGCGTGGCCAGCATCGCGTTGTTGGACGACCCGACGAGCCGCCCGACGATCTCCAGATCGCCGTCGCGCAGGACGTCGAGGATCGTGGTGGTGTCGAGCACGTGGATCGGCGACGGTGCGCGGCTAGTTGACGTAATGCCCGTTCTGGCGCGGGCAGATGTGACCGCCCGGATCCAGCGGGGCGCCGCACAGCGGACACGGCGGCCGGCCGGCGGCGACGACCCGCCCGGCGCGTGCCACGAACGATCGCGCCGCATCCAGGCTGATCCGGACCCGCAGCAGGTCGGGCCCGTCCTCATCCTCGTCGTCATCTTCGTCGGGGTCGATCGCCTCGCCGTCCTCGGACTGAGCGCGTGCCTCGACCAGCACGCGACCGGCCCCGCCATCCCAGCCGAGGGTCAGCGAACCCGCCCGGAACGCCTCATTGAGCGGCTCGTCGAGCGGGGCGCTGTCATCGGGGAGTGCCGCGTCGGCCAGTGCCGCCTCGGCGACGCCCCGGCGCTCCAGCTCGGCCACGAGCTCGCCGAGGCGCTCGGCCAGGACCGCCACCTGGACCTTCTCCATCACGACGCTGACGACCCGCGGTCCGTCGCGTGCCTGGAGGAAGAACGTCCGATCGCCGGGCTGGCCGACGGTCCCGGCCACGAATCGCTCGGGTGGATCGAAGAGAAAGCGTCGTCGAGGCATCACCGGACTCTATACCGATTCGCGCCGAGCCCGCGACCGCGCGGCTACGGGCTTCAGGCGACGTCGAATGACGCCGAATCCCAGCCTCGGGCGCCATCCGGAGCCGGTGGGGTGGGGGTCTCCGCCTGGACCTCGCCGGTCCCGTCGGTGGCCCGTACCTGGACGGTGTGCCGTCCGGGCGTCGCCGCCCAATCGAACACCCATTGGACCCAGGTGGCGTCCGAGATCGGGACGGACAGGCGCGCCTCGTTCCAGACGCCGTCCACGCCGACTTCGACCTTGGCGATGCCCCGGTCGGGTGCCCAGGCAATGCCGGCGATGGGCACCGTCCCGGCCGGGACCTGCCCGCCGCGCGGCGTGTCGATCCGCGACTGGGTGAGGATCGGGGCTTCCTTGGCCCAGCCGAGCGGGACCCAGTAGGCGTCGAAGGCCTCGAGCGTGGTCAGCTCGATCTCCTTGAGCCACTTCGTCGCCGAGACGTAGCCGTACAGGCCCGGCACGATGAGGCGGGCCGGGTAGCCGTGGGCCGGTGGCAGCGCCACGTCGTTCATCTTGAGCGCGATCATCGGTTCGCGGGACGGATCCATGACCCAGGCGGTCGGCGTCCCGGCCGTCCATCCGTCGACCGAGCGCCCGACCATCTGGCTGGCCCCGGCCTGGACGCCGGCCATCTCCAGGACGTCGCGCAGGCGGACCCCGGTCCATTTCGCGTTGCCCACGAGCCGCCCGCCGACCTCGTTGCTGACGCACGAGATCGTCACGTACTGCTCGAACATCGGCAGGCCGATCAGCTCGTCCCAGGTCAGAACCGTCTCGCGATCGACCATTCCGTGGATGCGCAGGGTCCAGCCGTCCGTCGAGACGCTCGGCGTGAGCAGCGAGGTGTCGATGCGGTAGAAGCGATCGTTGGGCATGACGATCGGGGTCAGGCCCGGCAACGAGGGCGACAGGTCCGTGCCCGCGGCCAGCGGCGGCACGGTCTCCGCCGGCGGCGGCAGCGCCGCATCAGCCCCCGCCGGCGCGACTTGCTGACGGTCAAGCAGGGATCGCCCGGCGAGGCCACCCACGGCGGCCGCGACGCCGACGCCGGCCGTCCGGATCAGGAACGAGCGGCGCGACCAATCGGGCATCCGGGCGACCGCGCCGCCCTCGGTCACGAGTGCCCGGTCGGGCCCCGAGAGCCAGTCGAGGAGCCACACACCGGCGCCCACCGAGACCGCCGCCGAGACCGCGACGATGCTCGGGCTCGCCAGTGGATCGCCGAGGGCGGCCACGAACCCGACGACGCCGAAGACCGCGAAGCCCAGCGCCCCGAGCCAGGATCGGCGGCGGGCGAGGCCGCCGAGTCCGGCGCCGATCAGGAGGGCCACCGCCACGACGAGGAACTCGAGGGCGAGCTTGTCGTTGGTGCCGAACAGCGAGACCACGACGTCCTTGGCCCCGGGCGGCTGGAGGTCGATCGCGACCTGGCCGACGGCCGCAACCAGCGAGGTGGCGCCGGGCAGGAGGCCGGCCAGGAGCTCGGAAACACCGAGCGCGCCGGCTGCCGCGGCCGCGCCGGCCAGCGGCGCACGCCAGTCAACTGGTCGCGTGGAGACGGCGCGCGTGGACCTGGTCACCGGCCCATCATCGCGGGTGCGTGTGACGTTCCCGTGTCAGCCACGCTGCCGCGCCCAGGTGCGCCCGTCGCGATGCTGGACGTCGATGGGCAGCCCGAAGGCCCGACTCAGGACGTCGTCGGTGATCGTCTCCTCGAGCGGGCCGCCGGCGACCACCGATCCGGCGCACAGCACCAGCGCATGCGAGAAGCCCGGCGGAATCTCCTCGACGTGATGGGTGACCAGCACCATCGCCGCCGGACGGGGTTCGCGAGCGAGGATCGAGAGGTCGCGCAGGAGGGTCTCGCGGGCGCCCAGGTCGAGGCTCGCGGCCGGCTCGTCGAGCAGCAGCAGGTCCGGGTCCGGCATCAGCGCGCGGGCGATCGACGACCGCCGCCGCTCGCCCGCGGACAGCGTCCCGAACGGGTGGTCGGCCACGGCCCCGATCCCGAGGCGATCCAGCAGGCCACGCGCCCGCGCTCGATCGCCGTCGGTGAAGACGTGCCACCACGGTTCGGTGGCGGCGTGACGGGCGGTCATGACCAGGTCGATCGGGGTCAGATCGTCGCGCAGGGCATGCTCCACGGCACTTCCGGCCGCCCCGATGCGGCGGCGGACGTCGCGCGAATCCACCCGCCCGTAGCGGGACCCCAGCACGTCGACCGTGCCCGCGGTCGGCCAGAGGGTGAGGCCCACCACCGAGAGGAGGGTGGTCTTGCCCGAACCGTTCGCGCCGATGACCACCCAGCGATCGCCGCGCCCGATGGTCCAGTCGAGCGGCCCCAGGATGACCCGCCCGGCTCGACGCACGACCAGGCCGCGGACCTCGACGACCGCGTCGTCGCTCCCGATCACAGGGGTGGCAGGGATGCGTCGGCGGACGGGCTGGCATCCGGCGGCGGCGTGACCTCGGGGGGCGGGGTGGCCGGCGGCGGCGTGATCTCGGGGGATGGGGTGACCGCTTCGGACGGGCTCACCTCGGGGGAGACGGACGGCTCGACGGACGGCGTCGGGCAGGGGAGTGCCAGCGGCGCCTCCGATCCAGTCGGCGCGGATTCGGCCGGCGGCGGGATCTCGGTCGACGGGATCACGCCGCTGGCGTCGGGCGTCGGGAATGGGATGCAGCTCGGCGACGGGCTCGGCGAGCCGCAACCCTCGCCGCCGAAGAGCGGTCCCCACGAGGCACCGAACGGCTGGAAGCGTCCGTTGTAGAAGTAGCTCGTGCGGCTCCTGTCGGGACCTCCCGCCGTGCCGGTGCCGATCTCGGCGCGACGCAGCCAGTCGCGATCGGCTGTGAGCCAGTTGCCGAACCGCGCCTCATACCCCACCTGGGTGAGGACGGCGTCGCCGCAGATCCCCGTGGGAAGCTGGCTTCGCGGCTCGGTGCCGGTGATGAACAGCTCCTTCACGGTCGGCCCGCCGGGTGACGCCAGCAGCCCGGTCCAGGGGTCAATCCCGGCCTGGGTGAGGCCGTCGGGCGGTGGCGTGAAATCCGCCACCGGCCACGTGGCGCTGGCTTCCTGGAGGAAGCCCTGCCAGACGTAGGTCGAGACGTCGATCGAGAAGAGCGGTGCCTTCGCGGTGGACACGAGGCTGTTGTCCGAGTTTCCGTTCCAGACGCCGACCGCCAGGGCGTAGTCGCCGGCCGTTCGGTCGACCTCCGTCGGCGGGGCGATGTAGCCGTAGGCATTGAGGTCCTTCGCGTCGTTGTTCGTGCCGGTCTTGAGCGTTGCCGGGCGGCGCCGGTCCGGGCCGTCGATCGCGAACTTGCCCCAGAACGGGTTGATGGCCTTGTTGGTGTTGCCGCTCAGGATGTCGGTGACGATATAGGCCGCCTGCGGGCTGACGACCTGGGTCCCGACCGGCGGCTGGTACGGCGGCACCACGTCCGTCCCGGTTCGATCCTGGATGTTGAGGATCGTGGTGTGGCCGATCGCCCGTCCGCCGTTGGCGAGCGCCCCGTAGGCCGTCACCAGGTCGACCGGTCGCACCTCCTGGACCCCCAGGGCGAGGGCCAGCCCAGCCTGGGTCCGGTCCGTCTGGAAGGTCATCCCGAACGCCTGGGCCTTGGCGAAGACGTGATCAGGGGTGTTGACGGCCATCGCCTTGACGGCCGGGATGTTGAGCGAGAACTGGAGGGCGGTCCGAACCCGGACCGGCCCGCGTTCCAGGAGGTCGGCGTCGCTCGGCGTGTACCCGCCTCCGAAGTCCGTCGAGACGTCCATCAGCATCGTGCCGGCGGTCAGGGCGCGATCGTCGATCCCGGTGACGTAGTTGAACGGCTTGAAGGCCGATCCGGGCTGGCGGAAGCCCTTGCCGGCCACGTCGTATTGCGGCTGGAACTCGGGCCGGTTCGAGGTCGCGTAGTAGTTCGCGCTGCCCACGTAGGCCACGAGCTCGCCCGTCTGGTAGTCGAGCGCAACCAGGGCCCCGTTGCGCAGGGCCTTGTCGCGCAGGTTCGCCATCCACGGCAGCAGCGAGTCGAATCCGAGGGCCTTGGCGGCCGCCGCCGGGTTCTTGCTGTGCGGCACGACGGCCGCCGCCCGGACCCATTTCTCGGCGATCTTCTGGAGGCGAACGTCGAGCGTGGTGATGACCCGCAGCCCTCCGGCGTCGAGCTGCTCGCAGGTCGGGGCGTCGAGACACAGGCGTTGGGCCAGCTCGTCGCGGACCGCCCAGACGAAATGGGGCGCGATCCAGTGCGGGGTTGTCTGGCTGGTCAGGACCACCGGCTCGCCCTTGGCCGCCTGGAAGTCGGCCGCCGCGTACTGGTCGCCGGACCTCGGGGTCCGGCCGCTGGCGAGGAGGTCGAGGATGGCGTTGCGCCGTGACACGATGTCCGTCCCCTCGGGCACCACCAGCCGGGTCTTCGGACAATCGGCCCCCTCGACGACCGTTGTCGTGCACTGCCCGGTCGCGTTGCGCACCAGGTCGTAGTTGGACGGCGACTTGGGCAGCCCCGCCAGGATCGCCGCCTGGGCTGGATCGATCCTGGAGAGGTCGATACCGAAGTACGACTCGGCGGCCGCCTTCACCCCATACGCCTGGTTGCCGTAGTAGTTCTGGTTCAGGTAGGCGGTGATGATGTCCTGCTTGCCGGACTCGCCCGGGAACGTCTGGGTGACCCGGACCGATTCGATGATCTCCTTGAACTTTCGCTCCAGGGTTCGGTTGGGATCCTGGACCAGGGCCGGATCGAGCAGCCGCGCTCGCACCAGCTGCTGCGTGATCGTCGAGGCGCCACGGCCCTCGCCGCGGAGCGAGCCGAAGGCCGCCGAGACGATCGCCGCCGGATCGAAGCCGGCGTTGTCCCAGAAGGTCTTGTCCTCGACGGCCGTTGTCGCGTCGAGCAGGATCGGCGGGATCTGGTCGAAGGTGACGACCTCGCGTTTCGCGCTTCCGAAACGCGCCAGCTCGATCTTGCCGGTCCGGTCGTAGATGACCGTCTCCCCGGGCAGCTGGTACTGGGTCAGCAGGTGGGGATCCGCCAGGTCCGAGGCGAGCGCGTTGTAGGCACCCACGACCGCCACCGCCCCGATGGCTCCGAGCCCGGCCATGAACCCGAACACGATGAGCGCGATCCAACCCTGGGTCGTGGGTTGGCGGCCGTTGGTGCGACGCGGACTGGCGGCGGCACGGCGAGAAGCGGGCTGCAACGCTGGCGACTCCGGGTACGGCGGCGACGAGCGGCGCTAAGGATGCCCTAACCGGCCGCCGGCGGCGTCGCGTACCCCGACGCCGACGCCGCGACGCCTCGAGTTCCAGGTGTTTCAGGCGACTCGCCCAGCTCCGAACGCCGTGCGGACCGGCAGGATCATCGGGGTCAGGCCGGTCCGCGCCGGATACCGGTCGAGGACCGCCGCCCTCAGGGCGCCGACCGCGTCCGGACGCACGAGATTCACGGTGCAGCCACCGAAGCCGGCCCCGGTCATGCGTGCCCCGATGACGCCCGGGACGGCGACGGCGATCTCGACCATCGCGTCGAGCTCGGGCGAGCTGACGTCGTAGTCGTCGCGCAGCGAGGCGTGACTGGCCGCGAACAGCTCACCGACCGCCGCCAGGTCGCCGCCCTCGAGCGCACGGACTGTGGCGCCGACCCGGTCGTTCTCGCTCACGATGTGCCTCGCTCGCCGGAATTCCACGGGTTCGAGCGTGCCCGCCTCCGCGGCGAGGGCCATGGGCGTGACGTCACGGAGGCTGTGGATCCCCGGATCGTCGCGGGCGAGCGCCGCGACGGCTGCCTCGCACTGGCTGCGCCGCACGTTGTACTCGGAGCGACCGAGCTGCCGCGGCGAGCCCGTGTGCAGCACCACGAGATCGACGCCCGGCGGGAGGGGCACGGCCCGCCATGCCGACGATCGGCAATCGAGGAACAGGGCGGATCCGGCCACGCCGCACGACTCGGCGAACTGGTCCATCAGGCCGCCCATCACGCCCACGTAGCCGTTCTCGGCGCGCTGGCAGCGGCGGGCGAGCTCGAACCGATCGACCTCCGCCGCCCGGTCGTCGAGCAGCGCCCAGGCCGAGGCGAGCTCGATCGCCGCCGACGACGAGAGGCCGGCGCTCGTCGGCAGGGTGGAGGCCACCACCCCCCGCAGCCCCGTCAGTTGCAGCCCGGCCTCGGCGAGGGCCCAGGCCGTGCCGGCGACGTAATCGAGCCACGTCCCGGCCCTGGGGCGTGGCGTGTCGAGCTCGAACCCGTCGCGTTGTCCGGTGTCCAGCCGGACCAGCTCAACGCGACGATCGTCCGTCGGCAGGTAGGCGATCCGGATCTCAAGGTCGATCGCGGCCGGAAGCACGAAGCCCTCGTTGTAGTCGGTGTGCTCGCCGATCAGGTTGACCCGCCCAGGGGCTCGAACGACGCGGATCTCCTCGCGACGCGGGGCGGTCCATGGCTCCGCGTCGACCAGCGCGTCGGCGAGGGCGCCGGCCTCGAACGGTTCGCTCACCTGATGGTGTCGGGCGCGCCGGCGCGATTGACCAGCAGGGCCAGTAACTCGTCGCGATCGGGGAGCCCAGTCTGGTCGCCGAGAGACGCCGCTGCCGCGGCTCCGCAGGCGTTGGCGTACTCGAGCGCGCGCTCGTACGGCTCGGCCTCCAGCCGGGCCGCGATGAACCCGGCGCAGAAGGCATCGCCGGCACCGACCGGGTCGGCGACGACGGGGAGCGGCACGCCGGGACCGACGATCGGGGCACGCGATGGGTCGCCCGTCACGAGGAGCGCACCGTCCGCGCCGAGCTTGGCCACGGCCACCGATGGACCCAGGGACAGGGCGGCTCGCGCGAGGTCGGCCGGTTCCGAATCGGGCCGCTCGCCCGCGACGACCGCGAGCTCGTCGGGGCTGCCCAGGATCACGTCCGTGCCGGCGGCGAGCTCGCGCAGGACCGGTCCGGCGACGTCGTCCGACCAGAGCCGGCGGCGAAGGTTCAGGTCCAGGCTGATGGACAGGCCGGCGGCTCGGGCCAGCTCCGCAGCCCGGAACGTGGCGGCACGCGCGCCATCCGACAACGCCGGCGTGATCCCGCTGAGGTGGAGCCACCGCGCCTCCCGGAACCGGCCGGCCGCCGCGGCGCGGTCGACGTCATCGACCGTCAGGCGGGCGCCGGCGGAGTCGCGCCGCACGTAGAGCACCTGGGCGGACCCGAGGTTGCGGCGTTCCCGGAACATCAACCCGGTGGGGGCCTCCTCGTCCGTCGCCAGGTGGTCCGTCCCGACGCCTTCGCCGCGCAACCGCCGCCGGATCGCATCGCCGAATCCGTCGGCGCCTACCCGGCCGATAAAGTCGACGGAATGTCCGAGCCGCGCCAGCCCGACGGCGACGTTCGCCTCGGCGCCGGCCACGAATCGCTCGAAGGCGTGTGCCTCGGCGAGGGGCCCCGGCGCAGTGGCCACGAAGGCGATCAGGCACTCGCCGAGGGTGACGACCTCAGCCATCAGGGCAGCCGCCTCCGGGCGTCGGCGACCGCGGCCACGATCTGCGTCGCCCGCTCGCGGACCCCGATCGGGTCGCCATCGCCGAGCAACCAGCCGCCCATTCCCACGCCGATCGCCCCGGCCGCGATGAACGCGGGCGCGTTCTCGAGGGTCACCCCGCCGGTCGGCAGGAGTGGGAGGCCGGGGAACGGGCCTCGGCATTCCCGGATGAAGGACGGCCCGAGCGACGAGGCCGGAAAGACCTTCACGGCGGCCGCACCGGCCCGCCAGGCGGCCAGGATCTCGGTCGGCGTCGCGCAGCCGGGCAGGGCCGGGATGCCGTGCTCGGTGATCCAGGTCACGAGCTCCACGTCGAGGTGCGGCATGACCAGGAAGGTGGCGCCGGCATCGGCGGCCCGGCTTGCGGCCTCGATCGACAGGACCGTCCCGGCTCCGATCTCCATGCCGAGCCCCGGCCCGACCCGTACCGCGGCTTCGATGGCGCGCAGCGCGTCCGCCTCCGGTTCGTTGAGCGTCAGCTCGAACGCCCGAATGCCGCCCGCCGCGAGCGCTTCGGCGATGGCCGGCGCCGCCGCCGCGGTCACGCGACGGCCGATCGCCACGACGCCGCCGGTCGTGATGCCCTCCGGGATCGCCGGTCGTGTCGCCCCGGCTCGCAGCGCTCGGTCAGCCACGCGACTCGCCAGTCGGAACTGGCCGTTTGCGCGCGACGATCATCGCCAGATGGTACGGCAGCCCGCCCCCGCGAACCGGTCATTGCCGTCCGGCCTCCGCCGCGGGTTCGGCCGCGGGCTCGACGGCCAAGCCACAGTCGGACCACAGCTCCGCCACGGTGCGATCGGTGGTCGGCGCGTATCGTCGCTTCGATCAGCCATCCACGGAGAAGCGGTGACAACCTCGGCAGCCGACGCATCCAACGGCCGCTTCCCGCCGTTCGCCGTCCCCCGGCCCGTGCTCCTGGTCGCCGGCCTCATGGTCGTCGGGTTGCTGGCCGTATCGGGCGCCTACGGCTTCCATGGCGACGAGATGTACTACGTCGTGGCGGGCCAGCACCCGGCCTTCGGCTACATCGACCAGCCGCCCCTGACGCCGCTGTTGTCCGCCGCATCGGTCGCCGTGCTCGGGGTTTCACCGACCGCGGTTCGGGTGCTGCCCGCGCTCGAGATGGCGCTGATCGTGATCCTGATCGCGCTCATGGCGCGGGACCTGGGCGGATTGCGCCGGGCGCAGGTCATGGCAGCGATCACGGCCGCCCTCTCGGGCTACCTTGGCGCCGGTCATCTCGACACCACCACCGAACCCGACCTGGTCGCGTGGGCGGTCATCCTGTGGCTATTCGTCAAGCTCCTCGCGGGCGGCGACCGGCGCCTCTGGCTCGCCGTGGGCGTCGTGGCCGGGATCGGCCTCGAGAACAAGGACACGCTCCTGTTCCTCGGCGCGGGGCTGGCGGTCGGACTGGTCCTCACCCGGCGCTGGGACGTCGTGCGCTCGCCAGGGGCCTGGGCGGCCATCGGGATCGCGCTCCTGCTCTGGGCGCCGAATCTCGCCTGGCAGGCGGCGAACGGCTGGCCGCAGATCACCATGGCCTCCCAGATCTCCGGATATGCGGGCGACAACCGCGCCCAGGTCGTGCCCCTGCTCTGGCTCTTCACCGGGCCGCTCCTCTTCCCGGTGAGCGCCGCGGGTCTGGCCTGGATGCTGTTCGCAAAAGCCGCGGAGCCGTGGCGTGCGATCGGGATCGGCGGCATCGTCGCGCTCATCCTCGTCTTCGTCACCGGGGGCAAGGCCTACTATGCGATCGGCACCGCGTCCGTGTGCATGGCCGCTGGCGGAGTCCTTCTCGATCGCTGGCTGGCCCGCGGCCACGTCCGCCTGAAGGCCGCCAGCTTCGCCGCCGCCGCCGTGCTGTCCAGCTCGCTGATCGTGCTGCTCACCCTGCCGATCCTGCCGGTCGCCTCGTACGCCACCACATCGCTCCCGGCAACCGTCCCGGACACGGCCAACCAGGTCGGCTGGCCGCGGTTCGTCGCAACGGTGGAGGGCGTGGTAGCCGCGCTGCCAGCCGACGAACGCGCCCGCGCGGTGATCCTGACCAACGACTACAGCGAGGCGAGCCCGCTGGTGCTGCTGGGTACGGGACTGTCCCCGGTCTACTCGGGCCACAACGCGTACTGGGACTGGGGGCCCCCACCGGCCGACCGCACGGTCGTGGTGCACGTGGGGGACTGGAGACCGGCTGACTGGAGCCAGTTCTTCGTGGGCTGCCGCGAAGTCGCGCACATCGACAACGGGCTCCGGATCGAGAACGGCGAGCAGGGAAAGGCCGTCGATGTGTGCGCTGGCCTGCGCGCGCCGTGGACCACGATCTGGTCCAGCCTCCGGACAATCTCCTGATCCATCCGGACAATGCCACCAAGGAGACTTGTCCGGCGCAACTCGACGTCGGACGTGCCTTCCTATCGCAGTGCGTGGATCGACGCGGTCGCGACACTCCGTCACTCGATTACGATGCCTCGACCGCAAGGCAGCCCGCCTTGGCGAGGACGGAAAGGGAGAACGTGGAGCGAGCAGAGCGATCCGGGTCGCCGCCAGGGGCAGATGCGCCGGCAGGCGAGCGGTACCCGCTGCTTGCTCGCCCTGTGCATCCAGCTGTCCGTGGCGACGATCAGGTTCTATTCGCTTCTCGCCGGCTCCGACTGACATGCCGCCGCTCGTATCGAGCTATGACGCAATTCGGGGCGGCTCATCGAAGGCATCGATTTCCGCGGCCTCTCCAACATAGTCTTTCAGTTGGTTTGACCGGAGAACGATGAGCATATTCGGCACCTCGCGGTCGAAGCCGTCGTGGTCATGCAGGATCGTGTTGTAGTCGCGCCGGTCGACCATGGACCAACCCGATTGCGTTAGAAACTCGCGAACGATGCCGTTGATGAACTCGCGATTCCCGAACTCGGTCGAGCCCACGAGGTAGACGGTTTCGTACCCTCCGTTCTCGAGCCTGTTGAGATAGGCAACGTACGGCGCCGGATTTCCAAGCTCTCGCTTCACTGTCTTGGCGACAATCATTACCGCGCAGCGGAGGTACTTCCCGTGGACGCCCATCTCTATCTCTTCGCCGATCTTTCGGTCCGAGTACCGACAAAGAAAACGCTGGAGGTGCTTGACGTCATCAATTAGCGATTCATTCCGCGGCCTGACGACGACCTTCTGGCCAAGGTAGTTCAGCTCGCGGATGAAGACGGGAAAGAACGCTTTGACCTTGTCGATCCGTTGATACTCAATAAGCAGCTGACCCAACTCCGGGTCGGCGTCGACCTCGGGGCCGAGGATTTCCTCGTGGAAGAGATCGGCGGCTGAGGGCGCCAGCCTCGTGAGTTGTCGGTCGACCGCAAACAGGTCGATCGAACGAGCCTGCGTCTTCGAAAGGAACCGCTTCGCACGTCGCACCAACGTTTGCGAGACGATGAACATGCTTGAGGTCACATCGTTGCGATCTTGCCGCTCGTGGGCATGAAGCCGAATTACTAGTCGTTTGTCTGCGAAGAAGTGATTAGGCTCTTCGTCGGGCCCCGTCCATTGGATGTCGACCTTGGTCGCGTGGGTCTGACCAATCTCCTTGGCGAGGCCCGTCGAGAAGGCGTCCATCCTGGCCTGGGTACCGTGCTTGACGGCCCGCCGGTTGGCTCCGCGATTGAAGCGGGCAAAAAGCGCATAGAGCAGCTCCGCCCAGCGCTCCGTCTTGTCTGGGTTCATGAAACCCAGGTAAATTCCGACCAGGACGATCGCGACCGCGACGCCGACGACCCCGACCAGTGCCAGGAACGCTGCGATGATCGGCATCAGAGCTTAACGACGCCGTCCCGAATCAGCCCTTGAACGGCGACCAGGCACTCACGCTTGTCACAGATGACCTTCAGTGCGCCGGACTCTGGGAATAGAGCCGCGAGGTTGGCCATCGTCACATCGTCGTGGCAGAACTTGCATCGACCGAGGATTCCATTGGGATCGAGGCCGAGCGAGGTCAAGTAAGCGGCGAGGTCGTCGTCGTATACGGCCTTGACCTTCATGGAATCCCGGATGGGCTCGTACTCGACCTCGTGGCCGACCTCGGAATCCGTGTTCACCAGACGAGGATACGCCGCCGGATGCCGCTAAACAGATGCAGCGCGCTGCCGTCTAGCCCCTAGCAAATCTAGGGCAGCCCGCGTAATTGGCGGGTGAGCGACAACCATTAGGTTGATTGCGCCCCGGCTCCGCGGGTGGGACGAGCGATCCCGGCGGGAACCGGCCAGCCGCGCGGCCACGTCCGGGGTCAGACCGGCAGCACCTCATCAAGGACGAGCTCGACCCAGCTGACTATCTTCCGGACCTCGCGCTGTTGCGTCCCGGCGTGCAGGGCCCTGCTGCTCCGCTCGTACAGGGAGCGACCCAGCTTGCCGATCATCGTCTCCAGGATCTCGTCGGCCTCGAGGATTTGGCCATCCGCTGCGACGTGGTTCTTCTGGAGGGCGTAGCGGATCCTCTCGGCGTGCGTCGGTCGGCCTTCGTGGCCCTTGAACCAGGTCTGTCCGATGACGTCCGCATCCGGCGCCAGCTGGGCGATGGTCCCGCGCAGGACCTCCCGGAGTTCCCCGGCTGGCCCGACGTAGGTTGCACGGACCTGGGCGACGTCGGTCAGCACCTGTAGGTAGCTGGTCCCGAGGTCAGGGTCGACCGCGGTCAGCCGAACGACGAGTGCGTCTTGGACGGCCGCGAAGGTCGGAGGGACCGGTCCTGGAGCCGCTGGTCCAGGTGACGCCGGTCGTGGCAGGGATTCATGGAACGCTCGCAGGCGGCCCAGGTATTCGTCGTCCACGGGTCAGCTACGACTTCTTCTCGTCAATATCGGGCAATCCGAGGACGTATTTCCTCATGTTCCGGAAGATGTCCCGGACCACGTCGGGCTTGGCGTCACCGGCCACGTGGACTTCGATGTTGACGTTGACCGTGCTGCTGAGCGTCCCGTTCAGACCGGCGTTCGGGTCGGGTGCATTGGTGACCACCACGGGGGCATGGGGCCTCGGACCAGCCGTACCATTCGACGCCCCGGCTCCGGCTGCTGAGTGGCCCTTGCCATCCTCGGTCCCGGGCATTGCCGTGACTCCCGTGACGAATATAGCGAGCCGTCCGGCGTCGGCCTCGACATGGGTGATCCGGCCGTTCCCTGCGGGCACGAACTTGCCGAGGCCACCAAGCCCGACAAGCCGCATGAAGAACACCGCTGCATCCGTCAGAGCCGCGCCCGCCGCGCCCTCCAGCTTGTCCGCATGCTTGTCGGCCCAAATCTGCGCGATCTGCGTCGGCGTCCGGTCCAGCTGCTTCTGGAAGTGCATCAACTCCAGGGTCTGCAGGTATAGGGGAATCGTCTTGAGGCGATCAGCGATGACCTGCTCCCGCTTCTCGCCGGTGGTCCTGGCGAAGTCGTGGCCAGCATCGGTCAGCTTGACCTCCTCGCCCGTGCGCTCGAGGAGGCCGATGTACCGCATCGCCTCGATCTTGCGATTGTCGCCGTGGGGGGCTGGCACGGTGGTCCGCAGTTGGGTGAGCGGGACCATCCCGACCTTCCGGTCGAGGTAGTCGGCGAGCACCACCAGGTCCTCGCCGGTGGTCTTGATCGGGAGAGCCATGTCTGCGTGTTCCTCCAAACTATTCAAGCCTGACGTAGCGCCCCAAGATCGTAGCCGAACATCCCGATCACGTCCGTAGGTGAATGTGCCACGTGGTACGTGCCATGCCAGAACTAACGTTCTATAGATCGTCTACGGTTGCCCGCTACGCAATCAAGCTGCCAGGTCTGTACGCCAAGCTTCACACTCACGGGTCACGGTTGGCATCGGAGATTGTTGAGAGACGTTGCCAAGATGACCCACGGAGTCGAGAGCGCGAGGCTGCCGTGGTCAAGGTCCGGGCCCGCCGCGCTGCCGCTCAAGCTGCCCTCGAGGCCACCGCGCTGGCCCTGGCTGCGGACCTCGAACTTTGTCCAGCTCCCCGGCGCTCCAAGCGCTGGCCGAGCAGGTCGCGCATCCTACCCCGTGGTCACTGTCACCCGCACCCGAAAGGCGAAGGCATCCTGAATGGCCAAGCATCCACCCATCGCCGTCGATCCCGCGTCGGCCACCGACGTCACCCCGAAGGGTGTGGCTCTCCGTGTCGAGACGGTCTACGCCTACCCTGATGGCTCGACCTGGATCTTCCTCGCAGGCGACCGCAACGGTCGGCAGTTCCGGTCCCAGGCCCTGGCCATCGCCTGGTTCGCGACGACCCTCGATGACCTCCACCGGAAGGCGAAGAAGGCCCACGCCTAGACTTCTCTCCGGGATCGACTCGCACCGGCCGGGGGTACTAGATCCGGGGCCGATCCTTGTCTGGCCTAGGGCGACTGCACGCCTGCGCCGGTCGGGCACGCCACGCCCGAATACGCAGTACCTCCGGGGCATTGAGCGGAGGTAATCGCCGCTGCCATCATCCGAGCCATTCCAAGCGACGACTTGCCCTGCTGCCAATGAAGGGAATGCCTGCCAAGTGAAAAACACGATGGGGCTCGGCGGCTCACTGCTCCGCCGGTTCGCGCTTGTGTTCGTGGCCGTCATTGGCATCGCTGTCGTGGCCCCGATCACAGCCACTGCGGCCACCGCCTACTTCTCGCAGGTCACGACAGTCAGGGTCGAGTTCGGCGACGCGACCGGCAACAGCTCCATCTTCGAGGGGTGGAGAACTGCCTGGTGTCCAGCTGGCTACAAGGTGACGGGCGGCGGGTTCGAAACGCTCGAGGTAACTGGAGACCTCGACGTCGGGTATCTCACCGGGAGCATGCCGACATCGAACTCCTCGGGCAGACGTGGGTGGCGAGTCCGCTTCACCGGCAATTTCCCCGGCGTAGCCCACGTTGCTGTCTACGCGCAGTGCGTCAGGTAGACCCCATAGCCATCCCCTAGTCCCGGCCCCGGCTTGCACCGTCATGCGAGTGAGAGCCGGGGGCAGCAGGCCTCGGGGCGCATGAAGAAGAACCCGATCCTGGTGAATCGGGTTCTGCATTTGCGAGGCAACGTGCTTTCAGGCCGTTGGCTGACTCGTGCTCACACCCAGCCCAATGAGGCAGGCCACGCCTGTGGCATGGGATGCACAATAGCCGCCTGGATTCTTGTCGAGGTACTGCTGGTGGTAGTCCTCGGCGTAATAGAACGGGCCGGCCGGGGCGATCTCGGTGGTAACGGGTCCGTAGCCGGCCGCCGTCAGGCTCGCCCGGTAGGCGTCCCGTGACGCTTCGGCGGTGGCCTGCTGCTCGGCGTCCGCGGTCAGGATGATCGAGCGGTACTGGGTCCCGGCGTCGTTCCCCTGGCGCATGCCCTGGGTGGGGTCGTGGTGCTCCCAGAAGGTCTTGAGGAGCTGCTCGTAGCTGATGCCCGCCGGGTCGTAGGCGACCAGCACGACCTCGGCGTGGCCGGTCTTGCCCGTGCACGTCTCGCGATACGTTGGATTCGGGGTCGTGCCGCCGGCATACCCGACGGCGGTCGTGACGACGCCGGGTAGCTGCCAGAAGTCCTTTTCGGCGCCCCAGAAACAGCCGAGGCCGAAGACGGCCGTCTTCGTTCCAGCCGGCCATGGACCGGCGAGCGGGGTTCCGAGGACGGTGTGCCGCCCAGGTGTCACGATGGGCTCGGGACGGCCGGGCAGGGCTTCAGTTGGGGAGGGAAGGGTTGGTTGACGGGATGACAGGAACCACATGCCGGGAATCTACCCCCGATCGATGACGCTACCGTGACGGACGAGGCGGACGTCTTCGGCCCGATCCTCTCGCGCATCGATACCTGGGGCGCCGACCACGCGGCTGCGGCGGTGGTCGGCCGGACCGGGGTCCGGGCCACCCACGGCGACGCGACGCACCGCTATCGCTGGGCCTCGATCGCGAAGGTGGTCACCGCGCTGACCGTCCTGATCGCGGTCGAACGCGGTCACTTGGCCCTCGACGAAGCGGCGGGACCGCCCGGAGCCACGGTTCGCCACCTGCTGGCCCACGCCTCGGGCCTGCCCTTCGATGGCCACTCGATCCTGGCGCAACCGGGGAAGCGGCGGATCTACTCCAACTCCGCGTTCGACGCGCTCGGCGACCTCGTTGCTGAGCGGGCCGGACGGTCCTTCGACACAGTCCTCGCGGACTGGGTCCTGACGCCGCTACAGATGCGCCGGACGACGCTCGAAGGTCGACCGTCGCAGGGACTCCGCGGTCCGCTCGTCGATCTGGCTGCGTTCGTCGGGGAAACGCTCCGCCCCACGCTGGTCCGCCCGGCCACCCTGGCCACCGCGACGACCGTGGCCTTTCCGGGCCTGGTCGGTGTGGTCCCGGGCGTCGGCCGGTTCGACCCGTGCGATTGGGGCCTTGGCTTCGAGCTGCATGACGGCAAGACCCCGCACTGGATGGGGGAGCGCAACAGCCCGTCGACGTTCGGGCACTTCGGTGGCGCGGGGACGTTCCTGTGGGTCGACCCGGGCGCTGCGCTCGGGGTTGCCGTCCTGACCGATCGCGAATTTGGACCGTGGGCGCTCGAGGCGTGGCCGAGGTTCAGCGACGAGGTGCTCGCTGCGGCGAGGCCGTGACGGCGGGCCGGCCGGTCAGCTCAGTGCCCGACCTGCAGTGCCTCACGGGATCGTTCGTACGCCCCGGCGAGGTCCCCCGTCTCAGCCAGGACATCGGCCCACTCTGTGAGCACGTCTTTGAGCTGTGACGGGCGGTCGTACTGGCGAGCCGTCGCCGCGGTTCTGTCGAGCAAGGCGACGGCATCATCGAGCTGGCCCATGCGCCGGCGAGCTCGAGCGAGCGTCAGGCCGGCGCTGATCGAAGCCTTGCGGTTGCCGGTTTGTTCCGCCAAGGCCATCGCATCCGAGGCGCGCGATGCAGCTTGTTCGAGATCGCCCGCCGCCAGCTCGATCTGCGCCTGACTCTCGATGACGTGAGCACGCATGCGCTCGTCACCCAGGCGAGCCAGGCTGTCGTTTGCGAGGGTCGCGTGAGCCCGCGCGCGCTCGAGCGAACCTATCGCCAGGTGGACGAGCGCGAGCTCATTGTCCAGTCGCGCGATCTCCCGGTCGGCGTCGACGGCGCGGAAGGATGCCAAGGCCTGGTTGGCGGCATTCATCGCCGCCTCGTAATCGCCGCTCGCCCGATAGCTCATGGCGAGGGAGGTGAGGTAGGCGCCTCTGCGCGAGTTGTCCATCTCCGAGACGAGTGTTCGAGCCTCGTCGAGGTAGGTCAGAGCCCGAGCGGTCTCGCCGGCTCGCGTATCGACGGCCGCCAGCGCGATGAGGACGCGGATCCCGAAATCCGGCCCCAGCACGTGCCCTCCGCGGACCTCCTCGAGGAGCTGTCGCAGGAGGGATCGTGCCTCCGCATCGTTCTCGCGCTGGTAGAGGCTATATGCCTGCCAGTAACTGGCGAGAGCGGCGTCCGCCTTGCGGCCGGCGGCGTCGAAGGCGGTCGCCGCCTCGGTTGCGATAGGAAGCGCCTCGACCGGCCGCTCGAGGCGGCAGAGTGCCTCGGCGAGACCGCACTGGAGCTCCGCTCGGACAATCGTGCGCGTCTCTCGCTCGAGCATCTCGGTGTACGCATCCATCGCACGCTGCCAATCGCCGCTCGCCAGCCGCAGGTCAGCCTCCATCCGCGTCCAGCGCGGTTCGTCCGACTCCAGCAGCCGGGTCGCCGACGTTCCGAGTTGGCTGGCGAGGAAGTTCAGGGCCGCCATGGACGGCTTGGCATGCCCGTGCTCGAGTGCGCTGATATAGGCCTTGGTGTAACGCTCCCCGGCCAGCTGGGACTGGGTCATCCCAGCCGCTCGGCGCGCCGCAAGCAGCCGCCGGCCGAAGTCCTCGGCAATTCCTCTGTCAACTCGGGCGAGCGATCGTCCTTGTGCCATCGGCATGTGCCGGAGTGTACTCCGCCCGCGCATCAAGGTTGACCGCCTCAAGCAGCGCGCATGGCTCCACCCCAAGCCGGTGTGCTATCGCGAGCAACGTCCGCAATGAGGGAACGGCCCGGTCGTGCTCGATGAGGGAGATGTACGAGCGGCTGAGCGGATGGCCGAGCGCGGCCTGGCTGATGCCGCGCCTCCGGCGAAGCGTCCGGACTCTGTGCCCAAGGGTGTCTGTCCGGATGTACGGATCGGTCATCGGCGACGAAGGTAACATATACTTGACATTCGGCTGAATCGGCCATACGATCCTCGCCAGGAGACCACGCCACGGGATGACGGCGACGGGAAAGGAGAACCCGATGCGTCGATCTCGTATGGCCCACATTCGAAGAATCATCATCGCCCTCGGAATGGCCGCGCTGGCTGCGGGGATCAGCGTGACCGCCGCCCTGGCGGATTCCACCGGTGGCCCCTGGTAGATCGCGACAGACCGCGACCGTCCTAGCCGCACCCCACGCCTTCTCCGTCGGTCGTGACGCGGTCTCCTTTCCCTTCCGCGCACCAGTTGGTCAAGCATGCTTGGACATCGCTCGAGGGCTCATGGCATGTCGGGCACCTCGGGCCGATCCGACGGAGGGGTCCACACGTTCGGGCAGTTGGCCCGATTGCGAGTCCCGCTGGATTGGAGCCGTCGGTTGTCAGACGACTGGTCTCGCGCGCTCATGCGCCCCAGTCTGGGCTCCCCGCCTGTCGGTTTGGGTACGAGCGCCCGCAGCCCTGGCTCAGCGTCCGAGCCCACGTGCACGGCGACGCGCGCCGGGGCGGGATTCAGGCGGGCACGGCGCCGGCGATCCGGTCCACGCGCGAGGTGAATGCCCCGATCGCCTCGTCGCCGTCGAGCGCGCCGATCTCGAGGTCGTACTCGCGGACCTCGCCGGGTCGGAGCGACAGCAACTCGCCGCGCGTTCGCGCGTCCCAGCG
The DNA here is from genome assembly GCA_041484785.1 of Candidatus Limnocylindria bacterium. Taxonomy (GTDB): domain Bacteria; phylum Chloroflexota; class Limnocylindria; order Limnocylindrales; family CSP1-4; genus SPCO01. The sequence continues at coordinate 21,210 of JBGPIH010000004.1, read as the reverse complement.
CCCGGCGTCGCGGTTGGTGCTCGGTTCCATGGCCAGCGCGTACGTGTCCTCGCCCATCATCCGCCAGACGGTGTGGTGGGCGAGCTGGTCCACCCGGAAGATCTGGTAGACGCCGATGCCGAGTCGCTCGTTGACGACGGCGACCGGGACGCGACCGTCCGGCTCGGCCACGAGCTCATGCTCGAAGCAGGCCTCGGTGAAGTCGGGGATCGGCGCCGACAGGGTGCGGTACCCCTCGATCGGGACGCCGTAGTCGGTCGTCGTGCGGCTCGCCGGGACGACCAGCCGCGAGCCTTCATCCACGATCGGGAACCCGACATTGCAGTGGTACAGGAACATGTGCGGCGTCTCGTGATGGCCCACGTTCTCGACCTGGTCATGAATCGTGAACCGGCTCTCGCCGACACGGGCCTCGATCCGCCGGCGCAGGACGAGGTGCTCGCTGAAGATCGCCGACTGGAGGACCTCACCCTCGGCCCACAGGACGCATTCGTCTCCCTCCCAGCGCTCGCCATAGCCGACGAGGCGAGCCGGGAGTCCGCCAACGCGGCCGTGCAGGCCGAACGGCTGGGTCGTACGGATGTGCGGTTGACGGTACTGGTCGGCGCTGTCCTCGCCCGGCCCGAGCGTGTGATCGAGTCCGCAGGTGACCACCATCCCGCCGCCCCAGGAGCGGAACCAGCCCCACGCGTCGTTCTCGTAGAACCAGGGTCCAACGGTGCCGGGATTGGCGATCCAGGCGAGCGCCCGGTCGCGAAACTCACAGCGGCCGACGTCGAACGTGCGATCGACGACGACGTCGAAACTGAAGCCGGACCCCGTCCGGAACTCCAGCAGCCGGACGCCTCGCCCGGCCCCGTCGCCCAACGTCACGAGGCGGACGCCGGCAACCTGGTCGAGTCGACCGACGTGGCGGAGCAGGTCTCGGCGGCTGTACTCGCGGCCGAACAGCTTGGTCATGGTGCGCCTCTCAGGTTGAGTCAGGCAGATGTGGGCTGGTGGCCGACGGGCGGGGACCGGTCGGTCACCAGCATTGAAACGACTTATCGGCGGGCGATCACCACTCGCCTTCCATCGCGCGGAGCTCCTCCTCGGTTGCGGGTCGCTCCGAGGCGGCTTCGGCGGCCTTGGCGATCCAGTCCTCGTGGCCGCTCGCACGCATGTACAGCACGACCGCGATGCCGAGGATCGTCCAGACGCCGACGAAAATGACGGCGATGTTGAACGGCGCCGCCGGCAGTGCCCACTTGTCTGGCTGGAACGTCAGCGGATCGCCGCCGATGATGTTCAGTGAGAAGAGCAGGATGGCGACCATGCCGAGGGTCGACAGGAGCGGGAACAGGCCGTGCATGACCCAGCTGAACTCGCTGGGCCGCTCCCGCCGGTAGAGCATGTACGCCGCGATGTTGCCCAACGTGTAGATGAGCAGGACGACGTACCCGATCATGTAGCCATCGAAGTAGTACTGGTACTGGTAGGCCGTCGCCAACGTCATCGGAGCGTCGGCGGTGCTCGGGGTGGTGATCCAGACGAGCACCGTCAGGCCGATGGCCGTCGCGATCGCGAGGACGTACTGGGCGATGATCGCGTTGATCGGGGTCTTCCGTTCCGGGTGGACCTTGGCGAACCACTTGGGGAACGCCCCGTCGACGCCCATTCGCCACCACATCCTGGTCCCGACGTTGGCGCAGGCGATCGACACGGCGATCACCGAGCTGACCAACATGATCAGCAGGATGCCCCAGGCCCCGCCCCAGTAGCGCTGAGCGAGCTGGATCCCGGGTAGCGGCGATGCGGTCCCGATGGCCTTGTAATCGTTGGTGCCCCAGCCGACCATCACCCCCCATTGGACGACAACGATGAAGATTCCGAACAGGATCACGGAGCCGATCAGTGCCCGCGGTACGTTTCGCCGCGGGTTCTCCGACTCTTCGGCCATCGGCGCCGCGCCTTCCCACCCGGTGAAGGCCTGGATGGCGAACACAGCGGCGAGGAACAGGCCCGAGGCGCTGACGGCGTTGCCGGGGTTGAACGGCTCGAGATTGAGCCCGCCGGGTCCGGGGCTGGCGAGACCCCACAGGCCGAGCACCGAGACAACGATCAGCTCGATCCCGCCGGTGATGACGAGCGTCTTGCCCGACACCTGGACGCCGAGATACTGGATGCCCGCGACGACCGTCACAGCAACCAGCCCGAAGACGAGCGGGAACCAGTCTCCGACGACGCCATTCCACCCGAGCGAGCTCGAGATCACGTAGCCGCCGAAGACGGTCACGGCGCCCAGCACGAGCGGGGCGTAGATGATGTTGAGCCAGGACACGAGGAACCCGGCTCGCGGGTGGATTCCACGCGAAACGTAGGTGTAGTAGCCGCCGGCGGACGGGACCGCTTTCGCCAGCTGGGCAAGGACGACCGCCGTCAGCAGGACGATAACGAACGCAATCGGGTACGCCAGCGGTGCCGCCAGGCCCGCCTGGTTGACGACGACCGGCGTGTAGAACAGAGCCGCGATCCCCGGCGCGACCATCGTGAGGCTCTGCATGAAGATCGAGGGCAGCTTCAGTGCACCGGCCTTCAACTTGGTCTCGGCGACCGTCGTTCTGCCTTGAGGAATGGCACTAGCCATGGTTCAGGACCCTCCGCTACCTACTCCCTCCTAGATCTTTGACATGGCACCGTTCAGGGTCTGCCCTCCATCCACGGGGATGACCGCTCCGGTCACCCAAGAACCCCCGGCGTCGGTCAGATGCGTGATCCACACCGCGAGCTCGTCCGCCGACGCGATCCGGCCCAACGGCAGCTCGGCCGCCATTCGTCGATACGCACCCTCCACGTCATCTCCAGCCCAGACCAGGTGGATCGGGGTGTCCACCGGACCAGGAGCTATGGCGTTGACTCGGATCCGGTCGGCAGCCAGCTCGGCCGCCATCGACCTCGTCAAGTACTCCAAGGCGGCCTTGGTCATGCCGTAGACCGACTGTCCGGGGATCGACAGCGATCCCGAGGACGACGAGATGTTCACGATCGCGGCCGAGTCGGATCGTTGGAGCCACGGGAGCGCCGCCTGCATCAACAGATACGGCGCCCGGATGTTGACGGCCCAATGGTCGTCGAGCGTCTCCCGGCGGACCTCGCCGAGCCGACCATGTTTGATGCTGGCCGCGCAGTTGACGACGATGTCGAGGCGCGCCCACTCGCCGGTGACCTGGTCCACGATGCGGCGCGGTGCCTCAGGGTCGGCCAGGTCGTCCGGGACGGCCATCACTGTGCCCCCGGCCGACGCAATCGATGACGCGCTGGCGGCGAGGACGTCGGCACGGCGGCCGACGATCGCCACGGCAGTGCCACCAGCCGCGAGACGGCGCGCGGCTGCCGCCCCGATGCCCGTGCCGCCCCCGGTGACGATCGCCACCCGGCTGATCTCGTTCATCGCCATCGTCGGGTTCGCCTCTCCGCGCTCAGAAGATCGCGATCGGGTTCCACGGCGAACCCGTGCCACCCGGGAGTCGTAGCGGCAATCCGACGACCATGAATTCCCAGCGGCCCTCCTCCTCGCAGGCGCGTGCGAGATCTTCGAACTGCAGACTGTCGGCGGCCAGCATCCCCATCGCCGCGATCTGCAGCGGATGGATCGGATAGGTCATCCCCTCGACGGTGCTCGGGACGGCCTCGCCGTCACCGTCTGGCAGGAAGGCAGCGATCCGTCGCTCGTGCATCCACGGCACCGTGTCCACGTGGAGCCCGGCCTTGCCCTCGCCCACCGGCGGCGGGTCGTTTCGCCAGGCGCCGAGCTCGAGCCGCCGGCGATGGTGACCGGTTCGGTAGACGAACGCGTCGCCTTCGCCTACTCGCACGCCCTGCGCCTCCTCGCACGCTTCGAGCTCGGCACGGGTGACCGCCTCACCCGGCTCGAGCCATTTGACGCCCCGGAACCGCGGGATGTCGAGGAGGACGCCACGCGTCACCAGTCCCTTGCCGTAATTGGCGATGTCCAGTGACGTGGCGCCCTTGGAGGTCAGGACCTCCTGGGCCGGGCGGCCGTTGTAGACCTGACCCTTGTATGACACGTGGCAGAGCGCGTCCACGTGTGAGTGGCAGTCGCCGTGGCAGACCATGCCCAGGAAGTCGAGCCCGAAGCGCAGGCCGCTCGAACCGATGTCGATGTCGTGCGCCTGGCTGACGAAATGAATGGCCGGGTTCGGGTTGTCCGGGCCGGCGACCTTGTTGATCGGGATCTCGAGTGACACCTGGCGGCCCGATGTGACCAGCGCGGCCGCCGCTCGGACCTTGGCTGGGGTGATGTAGTTCAGGGTGCCGAGCGTGTCGTCGGCGCCCCAGCGCCCCCAGTTCTTGACCGATTCGAAGATCCTGTCGAATTCGGCCATCGAGACCTTGCCACCGGCGCCCGCCTGGCTGACCGGTGCTCCGGCGCCCGCGCTCACCGGACACCGCCCGGGACGAGCGGCGCGTCGAGCACGCCGGGGACCGGCAGCCCGACCGAGTAGGCGCCGTCGACGACCATGAATGCGCCCGCCATGAACGATGAATCGTCGGAGCACATCCAGAGGATCGGCCGGGCGATCTCTACCGGCTCGGCGAAGCGGCCCATCGGGGTCCGGTCGAGGAAGACCTTCGACTGGACCGGGTCGTTGATCACGAACCACGAAAGCCGCGTGTTGATGATCCCGGGCGCGATGCCGTTGACCCGGATCCCGTACCTGGCCAGCTCCATGGCCGCGGTATGCATGATCGCCACCTGGCCGCTCTTGGAGGTGTTGTAGAAGACGCCCTCCTGCTCCGGCTGGTAGGCGTTGGTGGACGAGACCACGACGATCGCGCCGCCGTGGCCCTCCTTGACCATCTGGCGCGCGGACTCCTGGACGGCCAGCCAGGTGCCCTTCAGGTCGATGCCGATCTGCTGATCCCACGACTCGTCCGTCCCCTCGAGGAACGGCACGAAGTCGGCGATCCCGGCATTGGCCACCATGTAGTCGTGGCGCCCGAATCGTTGCGAACAGACCGCCACCGCCCGCTGCACGGCTTCGCGTTCCGCGACATTGCCGACCACGACCTCGCAGCGACCACCCTTGGCCCGAATGACGCCGGCGGTTTCCTCCAGGACGTCGGCGTGCCAGCCGAGCAGGACCACGCCCGCGCCTTCCTCGGCGAAGCTTTCGGCGGTCGCCCGCCCGATGCCGCGTCCGGCGCCGGTGACGACCGCGGCCTTGCCATCGAATCGACCCATCGTTCCTCTCCTTGCGCCTGGCCGGCACTCAGCCGGCGATCAGGCCGTGGTGGCCGGGACCGCGTGGAATGACCGGCCAGATGTCGACGACCACGTCGTCCTCGACGACGTGGAAGGCGTCGTACCAATTGACGGTCGCAGGCGCATAGCCCGGGATCAGCTCGACCGCGTCGCCCACCCGCAGGGGGCTCGACGAGTCGGCCACGAAGACGCCGTGCTCCTCGTCGAAGCGGTGATTCACCAGGTCGTGGCCGACGATCCGCGCGAGGCCGGGCGCCCCCATCGACTTGCTCCCGGCGTCGACGATCACCCTGTCTGGCCGCCGGCTTATCACCGTGGCGGCGACGAACAGGCTGTTCTCGAAGTCACCGACCATCGCACCGTGGAAGACGTCCATGACGACGTAGGAGCCCGCCTGGATCTCGGTGATCCGAGGGTCGGCGGCCGTCCAGTCCCAGGTCGCCGTTCCACCTGCCGACAGGATCGGGCAGGGGATGCCGTCGGCGATGATCAGGTCAGCCGCGGCCACGAACATCCCCATGGCCGCCCGCTGCTTGGCGTGGCGGAGCTCGGTCTCCGGGGTCAACGAGCAGTGGCCCTCGTACCCGGTCAGGCCCATGAACTGCAGGCCGGGAAGCTCCACGAGCCGGCGAGCCAGGGCCAGCGCCTCCTCGGGCGAGTCGACGCCGCAGCGGTCCATCCCCGTGTCGACTTCGATGAAGACGCCGAGCTGCGAGCCTGCCGCCCGAGCGGCCTCCGCCAGTGTCTCGGCGTTGGTCGGGTCGTCGACGGCGACCATGATGTCGGCCCGACGAGCCAGCTCGGCCAGGGCCCCGATCTTCTGCCTGCCGGCCACCGTGTTCACCACGAAGATGTGGTCCAGACCGGAGTCGACCAGCACGATCGCCTCCCAAACGGTCGCGACCGACAGGCCGATCGCGCCGGCCTCGACCTGGAGGCGGCTCAGCTCGGGGCTCTTGTGGACCTTGATGTGTGGCCGGATCCTGGCCGGCATCGTCTGGAGCCGTTCGGCCATGTGGGCGATGTTCCGCTTCGCCGCCGGGAGGTCCAGGATGAGCGCCGGGGTGACGACCTCGGATCGGCGGAGGCCGATCGCCGAGCCATAGTCTCGCCTGACACGCTCATGCTGCTCCTTGATCTCGTCATGGACGATCGTCGCTTGGTCGGTCATGGCACCATCACCTTCGTTCTCGATCGCACCTGCTCGAGCATGGACGCCGCGCGATCTGCGGCGCCGGGCGTTCCATCGAAGATCGCGCTGCCGCTGACGATGAGGTCGACGTCCAGCGTGGCGACATGCGCAACGTTCTCGCGAGTGACACCTCCATCCACACCCAGCAGGATCGGACGGCCGCTCTTCTCGATCATCCGGCGGGCCCCTTCGAGGCGGCCCTTGGTCGACGGCAGGAAGGTCTGGCCGCCCCAACCCGGGTTGATCGCCAGGATCAGCAGGTAGTCGAGCTCGTCGAGCAGCGGCTCGACCACCGACAGGGACGTGCTCGGGTTGAGCCCGACCCCGCGGACGATTCCGCGAGCGGGCTCGTTGGCATTGGTCATCCGCCCGAGCGCCTGCAGCACGCGATGGGGTTGTCGGGCGCCCTCGACGTGGAACGTGATCATGTCGGCGCCCGCCGCGACGAACTGGTCGAGCTTCGCGAGCGGGTCGTCGATCATCAGGTGGGCGTCACGGATGAGCGGCGTCCGAAGCGCCTTGATGACCGGCGGACCGACCGTCAGCATCGGGCAGAAGACGCCGTCCATCACGTCGACGTGGACGAGCTCCACCCCGGTCGCCTCGAGCAGCCGGAGCTCGTCGCCGAGGTGCAGCAGGTCGGCCGTCAGCATCCCCACGGTCAGGCGCGGGCCGCCGCGAAGCAGCTGCTGGAGCAGGGGAGCAGCCACCGTCCCGTCCGATCCGGTCATCCGGCAGCCTGGGCGCCGACCGCCCGGCTGGAGTACTCGCGGCGAACGGTCTCGAAGACCTCCAGCCCCTCGCTCGGGGTGTATCCCTCGTGGACGACCTTGCGGACGGCCTGGAGCATCGCCACCGGAGCCTCGCTCTGGAAGATGTTGCGGCCCATGTCCACGCCGGAGGCCCCACCCTGGACCGCCCGGTAGGCCATGGTCAGCGCGTCGAGCTCGGGCAGCTTCTTGCCGCCGGCCATCACGATCGGGACGGGGCAGCCGGCCGTGACGCGGTCGAAGCCTTCGTCGCAGTAGTAGGTCTTGACGACCTGGGCGCCGAGCTCGGCGCACATCCGGGTGGCCAGGCCCAGGTAGCGGGCGTCGCGCACGAGCTCCTTGCCGACCGCCGTCACGCCCAGGACCGGGATCCCGCGCCGGTAGCCCTCGTCGACGAGGGAGGTCATGTTGCGCACGGACTGCGTCTCGAACTCGCCGCCGACGAACACCTGGACGGCCACCGCGCTGGCTCCCAGCCGAACGGCATCGTCGATGTCCATCGCCGTCCGCTCGTTGGAGAGCTCCTTCAGGATGGACGGCCCGCCGCTCGCCCGGACGACCAGTCCCTGGGCCATCGTCGGCGGAATGACCGAGCGCAGGATGCCCCGGGTGACCATGAGGGCGTCGGCGTAGGGCACCAGCGGGCGGATCGACAGGTCCACTCGCTCCAGGCCGGTGGTCGGGCCCTGGAAGTAGCCGTGATCGATCGCCAGCATGACCGTCCGGCCGCTCTCCGGCCGGAAGATCTGGGCGAGCCGGTGCTGCATCCCCCAGTCGTAGGCGGCGGAGCCCTTGAGGAAGAAGAGCTCGCCCACCTGGGCGACGTCTTCGTGGAACTGCTTGCTGTCGCTTCCGTCGGCTTCGGGCATCGCGGTCGATCCTTTCTGAGCAGCTGGTTGCGCGCTGGGTCGAATCAGGCTCCCGCCGGCCACCACATGGGTCGCAGGAGCCCTTCCTCGGAGAGCTGGAGAATCCGTGGGTAGACCGCCGTCCAGGTGCCATAGCCCTCGTCGTAGACGGCGCGGTTCCGACGGTCGGGTTCGACCGTCCGGTCGAATCGGACGACCCGGTCGACCACCTCCTGCAGGTCCCGATACAGGCCGGCGCCGAGCCCCGCGTACAGGGCCGCCCCGAGCGCGGTCGACTCGACCACGGCCGGGACCTTGACGGCGACGCCGAGGACGTCGGCCACGATCTGTGGCCAGAGGCGTCCCTTGGCCGCCCCACCGGTGAAGACGATGTCGTCGTACGTCCGGCCGGTCAGCGCTTCGATGATCCCGAGATGGCCGCGAGCGGCGTACGCGGCCTGCTCCTCGAGCGCCCGGATGCACGCCGTCCGGCCGGAACCGGATGGGTCGTCCACGTTGAACCCGACGAAGCTCGGCGAGGCCTGGACCCAGCGCTTGGCGTCCATCACGTTCGAGAAGATCCCGAGGACGCCGTTGGAGCCCGCAGGGATCACGGCGGCGGCTTCCTCCATGACGACGTACGGGTCCACCCCCCGGCGGCTCGCTTCGGCCGTTTCGAGCTCGCAGAACGCATCCCGGTACCAGCGCATGGCGATACCCGAGTAGAAGCCGATCCCCTCGGTCATCCATTGGCCGGGGACGGCGTGGCAGAGCGTCCGCAGCCGCGCGTCCGGATCGATGAGGGGAGCGTCCGTCACCACCGTCATCTGCCAGAAGCTGCCGCCGAGCAACGTCACCCGATCGGGCCGGACGACGCCGATCCCGACCAGGCCGAGCTGGGTGTCGGCGCCACCGACGACGACCGGGGTGCCGGCGGCGAGGCCGGTCTCCTCGGCCGCGCGCTCGCTGACGGTCCCGATCACGGTTCCCGATTCGACGACCTCGGGCACGATCGCGTCCGACAGCCCCACCAGCCCGAGCGACTCCGGCGACCACGTTCGTCGCGCGAGGTCGAACAGGTTGGAGCTGGAACCGCATGACGGATCCGTCACGAATCGCCCGGTGAGCCGGTAGAGGACCCAGTCGCTGAGCATCCCCATGTGGGCGATGGCCGCAAACGTCTCCGGCTCGCGCTCGCGAATCCAGAGGAAGCGGGCGGGCGACGTGATCGAGACCCAGTCGCCGCCCTGCTCGTAGATCCGCCGCGCGGCACCGCTGGCGATGAGCCGGCTGGCCTGCACGGCTGACCGCGAGTCGACGTTCGGGCACGCCCAGATCTCCCGGCCGGCCTCGTCGTACAGGACCATCCCCTCGCGCATGCTCGAGCTGCTCACGGCGGCGATCGCGCCCGCCGTAAGCCCGGAGGCAGCCAGCGCCTCACGGACGCAGTCGCCGACGAGGCGCCAGTTCCGTGCCGTGTCGAAGACCTGGGAGCCGGGGACACCCGGCAGGCCGGCGTGCGACCACTCGCGCTGGCCGATCGCGACCTGGCCACCGTTCTCATCGAAGATGACCGCCCGGCCGCTGCCGGTGCCGAGATCGATGGCCAGGAGGTGGCGCATCAGGCGAGCGCGCCGGCGGTGCGCGGCTGCAGGTCGGCGCGGTTCGCCACGTTCATGAGCGGCTCGCCGGCGAGCAGCCGTTCGACCTCCGCGGCGAGCATCTCGGCCCCGTGATGCAGCGTCTCGTACGTGGCCCCACCGACGTGGGTCGCGACGATCACGTTCGGGAATTCGAGGAGCGGATGACGGCCGCCTGGGGGCGACGGACTGACGACGTCAAGGGCGACACCGGCGAGGCGGCCGGACCGAAGGCCGGCGACCAGCGCGGCCTCATCAACCAGGATGTCCCGCGCCGTGTTGACGAGGTATGCGCCGGGCTTCATGGCCGCGACCTCGGCGGCGCCGATCAGCCCCCGATTGTCGGGCGTCGCACGGGCATGCAGTGATACGAAGTCCGCCGACCGGAGCAGGGTCGCCAGATCGACCGACCGGCAGCCGGCCTCGTCGACTGCCGCGGCGTCCACGAACGGATCGAAGACCACGACCTCCATCCCGAAGGCCCGGGCACGGGTCGCGACACGCCGTCCGACCTGCCCGAACCCGATCAGGCCGAGGGTATGCCCGGCCAGGTCGTGGCCGAACCAGTGGGCTCCTTCGTAGTTGTCGTGCCCGAACGCTCCGCCGCCATCGACATAGCGGACGATCTCGGACAGGCGGCGCGCGAGCATGACCATGAACGCGATGGTCAGCTCGGCCACGGCATCGGCGTTCTTGCCCGGCGTGGTCACCACCGGGATCCCAAGGGCGGAGGCAGCCGCGAGATCCACGTTGACCGGTCCACCGCGAGCGCAGCCGACCAGCCGGAGCGACGGCGAGGCGGTCAGCACCGCGTCAGTCACCGGTGCGCCCTGCACGACCAGCACGTCACAGCCGTCGGACGCCTGGATGACCTGGCCGGGCGTGCCCATGTACTCCTTGAGCTTCCGATCCGACGGGCTCGAAGGGATCCAGCCAGGGTCGTCGACGACGTCGGTGAACCGAAGGTCGTGGTTCGCAGAGAGGCCGCCGAACGCCTCCCGGAACGCGCCTGAGGGACAGTACGAGTCACCGACGATGAGGATCCTCATGTCGCACGCTCAGTTCATGGTGCCGTTCAGGCTTGTGGTGGATACACGCGGCTGGGGGTCAGGTCGATGGCGTGGCCGCTGCCGGACTCGAGGACGAACTTGAGCATCGGCTCCGTGTCGAGGTAGTAGAACTCGATCGTGTCGCCGATTCGGCCGCCCATCAGGACCTTGGCGCCGCGGGCCTCCCAGGAGCGCTTGAACTCGTCCGAGTCGCCCTGCGAATGCATCATGCAGGCGATGTGCTGGACGCCTTCGCCGTGCTCCTCCAGCCACTCCTTGTAGATGCTGGGTCCGTCCAGGGGCTGGACCAGCTCGAAGACGAGGCCGGGCTGGACCTCGCACTCGGCGCCGAGCATGGAGAACGCGACGGCCTCGCCTCGCAGGTGGGTGTGGTGGAGCTTGGGCTGCACGTGCTCGTAGACATTCCACGGGCCCCAGCCGAGTGTCTCGTGGAGCATCTTCATCGTCGCGTCGAGGTCGTGGACGACCATCGCGACCTGCGAGATCCGTGTCGGTGTCATCGGCTGATCCATCGTCCTCTCCTCGCCTTCAATCCCTAGATCCGGTCCCATGAAAGATTGTGCAGGGACGGTCAACTCCATGACGTGCATGTTCTTGCACACGTCGGCAGAATGTTCTGGCTTCGAACTCGCGCCGGCATCCAACCGCGCAGCCGAGGCCAGGGAGGTCCGGGAGCCATGCCCGTGACGCCGCGGTCGATCCTGTCGGTCGACGCCCACGCGACCGAACAGTTGATCGACGTCGCCACCTCGTTCTACCGCCACGGCAAGAGCCAGGTCGAGATCGCGCGCGAGCTCGGGCTCGATCCTTCGACGGTGTCGCGCTACCTCAAGCGCGCGCGTGACGAGGGGATCGTTCATATCGAGATCCATCCGCCGCGCCGGGAGCACATCGACCTTGGACGAAATCTTGCTGGTCGGTTCGGACTGCGCCGCGCCATCGTGGTTCCGCAGGACGCCGGCGGTGACGACGCCCTCTACGCGGTCGCCGCCGACTTCGTCAGCAGCTCGCTGGCGACCGGCACGCGACTGGGCATTTCGTGGGGCCAGACGCTGGCCGGCATGATCCGTTTCCTCCAGCCACGCTCGGTCTCCGGGCTCTCGATCGCCCAGCTGACCGGCGGCCTGTCCGATGCCGAACCGGGCAACCAGTGCCACGAGCTCGTCCGTCATCTCGCCCAGCTCTACCCGAACAGCCAGGTCAAATACCTCCACGCGCCGGCGATCGTGGACAGCGAGGCGATCCAGGCCGCCATGGTCTCGGACCGATCGGTGAGCTCTGCGTTGGAGGCCGCCGCCCGCAGTGAGTTCGCGCTGGTCGGCATCGGTTCGATGGGTACGGACGCGACGCTGATGCGGGTCGGGCATCTCGACCAGGCCGACCGGGAGCGCCTGCTGCAGAGCGGCGCGGTCGGGACCCTCAACGGCCGCTTCTTCGATGCGCTCGGCCGGCCGGTCGGCCACCTCGAGCGACGGACGATCGCCATCAGCTGGGACCAGATGGCCGCGATTCCGACGGTGGTGGCCGTCGCCGCCGGCGACACCAAGACCGCGGCGATTGCTGGCGCGCTCGAAACCGGCTGCCTCGACGTCCTGGTAACGGACGAAGCAACGGCCCATGGCCTGCTCGGGGACGCCTGATGCGCAGGCGCTCGGGAGCGCCGGCCAGGGACCGGTGACGGCGATCGTCATGAGGCCGCCTCGGCAACTGATATCGGCGCGACCGGCGCGACAATCACATCGATGCCCAGCTCTCGCAACGCGGCGACCGTGTCGGGGTCGCAACCTTCCGAGGTGACGATCCGGTTGAGGACGCCGAGGGGAGCGACTCGAACGAGGGAGTCGTGCCCGAACTTCGAGTGATCGGCCAGCAGGATCACCTCGGACGCCGCGGCAATCATCGCCCGCTTCACCGCGACCTCCTCGAATCTCGGGTAGGTCATGCCGCCCTCGAGGGAGACGCTGTTGATGGCCAGGAAGGTCTGATCGACCCGAAGCTCCCCGAGGGTGGCGACCGCAAGATCGCCGACGGCGCCGAGAGTCGTTGGCCGCACGACGCCTCCGGTCAGCACCACCGTGACGTCGGTGCTCTCCATCAGCTCGATGGCGTTGGTAACCGCGTTGGTGATGACCACCAGGTCGTGCTTCGTCTTGAGCGCGCGGGCGAAATGCACTGCCGTCGTGCCGGAATCGATGATGATCGTGCTGCCATCGGTCACGAGGTCCGCGGCGGCGCGCGCGATCGCGATCTTCTCCGCCTCGTGCTCCTGGAGGCGCCTGGAGAAGGTCGACTCAGCGCGCGTCGGGGTGGCGACTGCACCGCCATGGGCGCGGTGCAGGACGCCGAGCTCGGCGAGGCGGGACAGGTCTCGTCGGATCGTCTCGTCTGTAACGCCGAACAGGTGGACGAGTTCGCTGGCCCGCACGCTGCCGCGGTCGCGGACCAGCTCGGCGATGCGGCGCTGCCGTTCGAAAGCCACCAGCCCGATCGACCGTTTGGCCATCTTCCCGACGGATCCTCCGTTCCGCGCCGTCAGGGCTATGGGTTCCACATGAACCCACGGTCTGCCGACGCCACCCCCAGTCGTCGGCAATCCACGCGATGGTAGCATGTGGGAGTCCTTGGTTTTGGTTGGTCTTACGCACCGAACGCCTTGCTGCGTCGAGGAGAGGAGTGGTGGACAAGCCAGTCGCCATTGGCAGCGATGAAGCCGGGTACCGGCTCAAGGGGCTCCTTGTCGACGTGCTCAAGGGGGAGGGGCACGAGGTCACCGATTTTGGGTGCCACTCGGAGGATCCGGTCGACTACCCGGACGTTGCCTTCGACGTTGCCCAGGCGATCGCTCGCGGCGAGCACGACCGGGGCATCCTGATCTGCGGCACCGGCATCGGGATGTCGATCGCGGCGAACAAGGTTCCCGGCGTCCGAGCCGCGCAGGCGCACGATCCGTATTCGGCAGAGCGGGCGCGGAAGTCAAATGACGCCCAGATCCTGACCCTGGGTGCACGGGTCATCGGTCCAGAGCTCGCGAAGTCGATCGTTCGGACCTGGCTGAAGGCCGAGTTCGCGGGCGGCGAATCGACCCGCAAGGTCGGCAAGATCAAGGCGGCCGACGAGGCGTTGCGCCGAGCCCAGCATCCCGGCTGAGCGTCGGCGGAGGAACGGAAGGAGGAGGGACCGTGACGTCGGGTGCCGGGCCATCGCGGGGCGTGCTCAAGAAGCTGATCAACGACCCGTTCGACGCGGTCGACGAGATGCTCGACGGATTCGTCGCCGCGCACGCCGACGTGGTCCGCCTGATCGGCGAGCGAGTGGTCGCCCGGCATCAGACTGGGCGCCCGAAGGTCGGGCTGGTCATTGGTGGCGGGTCGGGCCATGAGCCGGCCTTCGCCGGCTACGTCGGCGCCGGGCTGGCTGACGCCGCAGCCGTCGGCAACGTGTTCGCTGCCCCGTCGCCGGATGCCTGTCTCGAGGCGATTCGGGCGGCCTCGACCGGCGTGGGCGTCCTGCTCTCGTACGGCAACTACACGGGGGACGTCCTGAACTTCGGGATCGCTGCCGGGCGCGCGGTTGCCGAGGGGATCGACGTGCGGACGGTTCTCGTTACCGACGACGTCGCGTCCGCCCCGAAGGCCGAGATCGATCGGCGCCGCGGCATCGCCGGCGACGCCATCGTCTTCAAGTGCGCCGGAGCCATGGCCGAGCGTGGCGCCACGCTCGACCAGGTGGAACGCGTCGCCTTGGCGGCGAACGCGGCGACCCGGAGCATGGGCGTCGCCCTCTCGCCGTGCGAGGTCCCCGGCGCGGGCAGGCTCTCCTTCGAGGTGGCGGACGACCAGATCGAGATCGGTCTCGGCATCCACGGCGAACCCGGCATGCGCCGCGGCCCACTGCTGACCGCGGATGCGACCGCGCAGATCCTGGTCGACACGATCCTTGGGGACTTCGAGCAGCCGTCCGGCAACGACGTGGCGTTGCTCGTCAACGGGCTGGGCGCGACGTCACACCTGGATCTCTACATCCTCTACCGGGCGGCGCGGCGTGTGCTCGAAGACGCGGGCAACACCGTGAGCCGCAGCATGGTGGGCGAGTACGTCACGTCGCTGGAGATGGCCGGAGCGTCGATCACGGTGACCCGCCTCGACGACGAGCTGAAGGCACTCCTGGATGACCCGGCCCGGGCAGCGAGAATGATCCGGTGAGCGACGCGCTCCGGATCTGCGTCCTTGCGGCGGCCGACGCCTTGGATGCGGCACGCAGCGAACTCGGCATCCTCGACGGCGCCGCCGGCGACGGCGATCACGGGATGACCATGAGCATCGGGGCCCGGAACGTGCGCCGGAGACTGCAGGCGCTGCCATCCGACACGTCCCCGGGCGACCTGCTCCGTGCCATCGGGCTGGCTATGGCCGACGTCGGCGGGGCGATTGGGCCGCTGTATTCGGCGGCCATCGGCGCCATGGCAGCGGAGCTCGACCAGGGTCCAGCCGGCGGAAACGCCGACCTCGCTCGACTCCACCGCGCAGCCGCGGCGGCCGAGACCGCGATCGTCGACCTGGGTCATGCCGTCCCGGGCGACAAGACGCTGATCGACGCGCTGCACCCCTTCGTGCTGGCGTTGGGCACCGCGGAGGCGAGCTCGCCGGATCTCGACGCAGCCGTCGCGCAGGCGGTCGACGCGTCCGCAACGGGAGCCCTGTCCACCGCGGACATGGTGGCGCGGGTCGGCCGGGCAAGCCGACTGGGCGACCGGAGTCGCGGCCTGCCGGACGCCGGTGCGACCTCGTTCTCGATCATCGTGCGCGCGATGGCGGACGCCTACCGCGGTGCGCGAACCGGCCACGGGTAGGCGCGGCCGTGGGCCTGCTGATCGGGGCGAGCTCCAAGATGAATCTGACCTCGACCCAGGCTGCAGCCTACCTGGACGTGTTTCGTCGGTTGGTCGAGGATGTCGTCGACCGCGACCTGTTCGTCCTGTTCCCGTTTACCTCGATCTGGGTGGCTCGTGAGCGGCTGGCCGGAAGCAACGTTCGGTGGGGTGCCCAGGACGTGCACCCGGAGGATGCCGGCGCCCATACCGGCGACGTCTCTGCGGCCATGCTGGCCGATCTCGGTTGTACCTACGTGGAGGTGGGCCATCACGAGCGCCGGCGGGACCATGGCGAGACCGATGAACTCGTCGCGGCGAAGGCGGCTGCCGTCCAGCGCTGGGGAATGACGGCGATCGTGTGCGTGGGAGAGGATCGGCGGGCGCCACTGGAGGCCGTCTTCGAGATCATCGATCGCCAACTCGAGCTTGTCCTCGCCTGTGACCCGCGGCTGTTGGTCATCGCCTACGAGCCGGCGTGGGCGATCGGCACGGGCGCTCGGGCTGCCGCCGGAACCTGGGTGCGTCGAATCCACGCCGCGGTCCGCACCCGGCTGGTCGCCGCCAACCCTGACTCGGCGACGGTCCCGATCATCTATGGCGGGAGCGTCGGCATCGCAGGGTCGCGCGCGCTGCTCGCGCAGCCGGGCGTCGACGGACTCTTCGTTGGCCGCCAGGCGCTCGATCCGCGGGTCCTCGCTGCCATCGCGCATGTCCGCCACGACCCGGACCGGGCAGGGAGGCGGGCGTGGGACATCTCGTGATGGACGATTCTGGTTTCTGGCGGCCAGCCAGCGGCTGATTGCGGCCGCCTAGTCGGCGGGCGCCATCACCGCCCCCTCCGCTACGATCGCCCCATGGACTACGGACTGTGCCTTCCGAACTTCCCGGCCGGTGCCTCCCCCGAAGGGATCGAAGCCGGCGCGGCGGTTGCCGAACGGCTCGGCTGGTCGACGCTCTGGACCACCGACCACCTGCTGGTTCCGGATGACGCCGCCGATGAATACGGCCACATCTACGAGGCCATCCTGACCCTGGCCTGGATCGGGGCGCGCCATCCTACCGTGCGCCTCGCGACGAGCGTGATCGTGGTCCCGCAACGCGGCGCCGTCATCCTCGCGAAGGAGCTGGCGACGCTCGATTCGCTCAGCGGCGGGCGGGTGATCGCAGGGGTCGGCGTGGGCTGGAACGAGGCGGAGTTCGCGAATCTCGGTGCCGGCGATCGGTTCCACGTCCGTGGGGCGTACGCGGACGAGACGATCGGCCTCTGGCGGCACCTCTGGTCGGGGTCCACCGAACCGTTTCACGGTCGGTTCCACACCCTCGACGATTTCACCTTCAGCCCACTGCCGGTGCAAGGCGTCGGGCTCCCGATCCTGGTGGGCGGTCGGAGCGAGCGGGCGCTGCGGCGTGCCGGTTCGCTCGGCGATGGGTACCACTCGAGCGCGAGCAGCCCGAGTCAGTACGGCGGTCGATTGCCGACCGTCCGGGCGGCGGCCGAGGCCGCCGGGCGCCCGATGCCCTGGCTCTCGGCTCGGGTCCGCGTGGAGTTCGAGCAGGCGAGCAGCGAGTACGCGATGCGCGGCTCGCCCGTGGAGATCGCCGCGGAGGTGCGTTCGTTCGCCGGGATCGGGGTCACCCACCTCGCCCTCAGCTTCGGGACGACCGACCCCACCGAGGTGGTCGCTCGGGCCGAACGCTTCGCCCGCGAGGTCGTGCCGCTCGCCGAAGGAGCCTGACCGGACCCGCGGCCTCGCAGCGGCCCGCCCCGCGTGAGGCCCCCGGCTAGCCTCGGCCGTCCACCGGCCCGGCGATCGGGGCCGTCGCGCGCAGATCGTCGTACTCCGGGTGTCGATCCACGAACGCCCGCATGAACGGGCACTTGAGGGTCACCTTGAGGCCGCGCGCCCGGATGTCGTCGAGCGTCCCGGACGCGAGCCGGCTCCCGACGCCGCGACCCTCGAACGCCGGGTCGACCTGCGTGTGGAAGAGGATCAGGCGGCCGCGCACGGCCCGGTACTCCGCGAATCCGACCACTCGATCGCCAAGTCTCGCCTCGTAGCGCTGCCGGCTCGGCTCGTCGACGACGTCGAGCTCATCCTCGGGCGCCACGTTCAATCAGCCCTCGTGCTCGCGGCGATCAGACGGCCTCGGCCAGCGGTTCGACGAACTGGCTGTTGTAGAGGTCGAAGTAGAAGCCACGCGCGGCGAGCAGCTCCTCGTGCGAGCCCTGCTCCACGATACTGCCGCGGTTCATCACCAGGATCGTGTGGGCGTCGCGGATCGTCGAGAGGCGATGGGCGATGACAAACGTGGTTCGGCCGCGCATCAGGCGGGCCATCGCGCGCTGGATCAGGACCTCCGTCCGCGTGTCGACCGAGCTGGTCGCCTCGTCGAGGATCAGGACCGGCGGATCCGCGAGGAACGCCCGGGCGATCGTCAGCAGCTGCTTCTCGCCGGCCGACAGGTTCGCGGCACCGTCGTCGATCACGGTGTCGTAGCCCGCGGCCAGCGTGCGTACGAAGTGGTCGACGTGGGCACCCTCGGCCGCGCTCACGATCTGCGCTTCGCTGGCGCCGTCGCGGCCGTACGCGATGTTCTCGCGAATGGTCCCGTGGAAGAGCCAGGTGTCCTGGAGGACCATCCCGAAGGTTCGGCGAAGGGCGTCGCGGGTCATCTCCCGGGTGTCGATCCCGTCGACGAGGATGCGCCCCGCGTCGATCTCGTAGAAGCGCATCAACAGGTTGACCAGCGTCGTCTTGCCGGCGCCGGTCGGCCCGACGATGGCGACCGTCTGCCCGGCCTCGACGTGGAGGTCGAGGCCGTCGATCAGGGGCACGTCAGGCGCGTAGCGGAACGAGACGCCTTCGAACGCGACCGACCCGACCGCCTTCCGGAGCGGGATCGGGTTGACCGGGTCGGCGACTTCCTCGGTCTCATCCAGCAGCTCGAAGACGCGCTCGGCCGACGCCACCGCGGACTGCATCACGTTGGCGATGCTCGCCGTCTGGACGATCGGGAAGGTGAACTGGCGCGAGTACTGGATGAACGCGATGACATCGCCCAGGCTCATCTGGCCCGCCGCGACGCGCAGCCCGCCGATGACCGCGATGGCCACGTAGTTGAGGTTGGCGATGAAGTTCATCGCCGGCTGGATGATCCCGGAGATGAACTGGGCCCGGTAGCTGGCCTCGTAGAGGCGCTCGTTCTCCTCGTTGAACCGGGCGATCGCTTCCTCCTGGCGCCCGAACACCTTGACGATCGAGTGGCCGGTGTGCATCTCCTCGACGTGTCCGTTGAGCGCACCGGTCGAGGCCCATTGGCGCACGAACTGCTTCTGGGAGCGGCTGGCGATGAGCACGGTGACCACGATCGAGAGCGGCACCGCGGCCAGCGAAATGACCGCGAGGATCGGGCTGATCGTGAGCATCAGGATCAGCACCCCGACCACCGTCAGCAGGGACGAGATCAGCTGGGTCAGGCTCTGCTGGAGGGTCTGGCCGATGTTGTCGATGTCGTTGGTCACCCGGCTCAGGACGTCGCCGCGGGGATGGCTGTCGAAGTACTTGAGGGGCAGGCGCCCGAGCTTTCGGTCGGTGTCCCGGCGCAGTCGATACACCGTGCGCTGGGTGACGCCGGCCATGATGTAGGCCTGCATCCAGCTGAAGATCGAGCTCAGGACGTAGACCCCGCCGAGCAGCAGGAGCACCCCGCCCAGCGCGCCGAAATCGACGCCCTGGCCCGGCGTCAGGTGCATGCTCGAGAGCATGTCGGCGAGCTGGTCCTGGCCGCGCGCCCGGAGGCCCGCGACGGCCTGTTCCGGGGTCACACCGGCCGGCAGGTTCTTGCTCACCAGCCCCTGGAAGATGTCGTTGGTCGCGTTGCCGAGAATCTTCGGGCCGACGACCGCAAACGACACGCTGACCACCGCGAGGGCGATCACCAGCACGATCAACGGGGCCTCCGGCCGGAGTCGGCCGATCAGCCTGCGGAAGGACTCGCCGAAGTTCTTGGGCTTCTCGGCGGGCATGCCCATCATGCCCATCATGCCGTGCCCTCCGCGACGACCGCCCGGCCCGCCCATGCTCGGCCGGGTCGCTGCCGCGCCGGGGGCGCCGGGTGTGCCGGTGGCACCCGGTCGGCCCGTGCCCGGCCGCTCGCTCATGCCACGGCCTCCGCCTCGGAGAGCTGCGAGTAGACGATCTCGCGATAGGTCTCGTTGCTCGCTACCAACTCGGTGTGCGTGCCGATGCCGACGATCCGTCCGCCATCCATCACCAGGATCCGGTCGGCGTTCATGATCGTGCCGACGCGCTGGGCGACGATGATCACGGTGGCCCAGCCGAGCTCGCGATCCAGCGCCGCTCGGAGGCGGGCGTCGGTGGTGAAGTCGAGTGCCGAGAAGCTGTCGTCGAAGATCACGATCCCGGCCCGTTTGACCAGGGCCCGGGCGATCGCCAGGCGCTGGCGCTGGCCACCCGACACGTTCGTCCCGCCCTGGGTGATCGGCGCCTCGAGTCCGCCTTCCATCTCCGACACGAAGTCGCCTCCCTGGGCGATCTCGAGGGCATGCCAGAGCTCGTCGTCGGTCGCGTCCTCATCGCCGAACCGAAGGTTGCTGGCCACCGTTCCGCTGAACAGGAAGGCCTTCTGGGGGATGAACCCGATCTGTTTCCAGAGATCCTCGCGATCCATCTCGCGAACGTCGACCCCGTCGATCAGCAGCGCCCCGCCGGTCACGTCGTAGAAGCGCGGGATCAGGTTGACGAGCGTCGACTTGCCGCTGCCGGTGCTGCCCACGATCGCGATGGTCTCACCGGGTCGAGCCTCGAACGAGATGTCGTACAGGACCGGCTGCTCGGCGCCCGGATAGCGGAACTCGACGTCACGGAACTCGAGTCGCGCACCGCGACGCGGGGTCACGGTCACCGCGGCCGGGTGCTCCGGGTCGCGGACCGACGGCTCCTGTTCGAGGACCTCCTGGATGCGCCCGGCGGAGACGGCGGCCCGGGGCACGAAGACGAACATGAAGACGGCCATCAGGACCGAGAAGAGGATCTGCATCAGGTACTGCAGGAACGCGGTGAGGTTCCCGATGGGCATCTCGCCGCTGTCCACGCGCAGGGCCCCGAACCACATGACGGCGACCGTCGACAGGTTGAGGATGACGGTCATGACCGGGATCGTGACCGCGAACAGGCGGTTGACCCGGAGCGAGGTCTCGAAGAGATCGGTGTTCGCGTCGTCGAAGCGGAGCTCTTCGTGGTCGGTCCGCACGAACGCCCGGATGACCCGGACGCCGGCCAGCGTCTCGCGCATCACCTGGTTGATCCGGTCGAGCTTGGTCTGCATCGCCCGGAACAGCGGGATCGCGCGGTACATCACGAGGCCGATGAAGACCACCATGATCGGCAGGACCACGACCAGCAGGCCGGACAGGGGGACGTCCTGGCGGATGGCCATGATGATCCCGCCGATGATCAGGATCGGGGCCGCGATCAGCAGGGTCAGGGCCATGAACACGACCATCTGGACCTGCTGCACGTCGTTGGTATTG
>JBGPIH010000003.1:0-52879 GCA_041484785.1 Candidatus Limnocylindria bacterium | reverse complement strand
TCACCGACCAGATCGAACGCAAGATCATGGGCATCGACCTGTACAAGAGCCAGATCGAGCGGCTCTTCGAGGGCACGTCCGCGATGGCGGACGCGACCCGCGCGTACGGTCGGGCGATGGCCGAGCTGGGCGGGGTGGATGGCTCGGCCGAGCGCTACTGGGCTTCCGGCCGCGTCTGATCCGATGGCGGCCGGCGCGGCGACAGTACGCTGGTCGAGGCGAGAGGTCGTCGCGCTGGCGGGCGTGGTGCTCGCCGGGATCCTCGTCCGAGCGGTCCTTTTGCCAACCGATGGATTTCGCCCCGATCTCGACCAGTTCGTGCTGTGGGTCCACGGCATCGCCGTCAACGGGCTAGGGCATGCGTACGACCAGAACCTGACGTTCGGACCGGTGATGGCCGGGATCTGGGGCATGCTGGCGGCGCTGGAGCCGGCATTTCGAACAGCGACCGATGCCTCCGACCCCACAATCCGGGTGCTCATGAAACTGCCGGCGACGCTCGCCGACTTCGGCCTGGCCGCGCTGGTCGCATACGCACTCCGGGAGCGCCCGCGTTGGGCTGTCCTGGGAGCCGGCGCCATCCTGCTCCACCCGGCCGTCATCGACGTGAGCGCTTGGTGGGGTCAGTACGAGTCGATCTACGTGCTGTGGGGCGTCGCCGCCGTTGTGTGTGCCGTCGGCGGCCGGAACGTCCTGGCCGCCGGCTTCGTGACCCTGGCCATCATGACCAAGCCGCAGGCTCTGCCATTCATCCTTCCCTTCGCGGCGTGGTTCTGGGTTCGAGGCGGAGCAAGGGGCCTTATCACATGCGCCGCCATGGGCCTGGCTGTCATCGTCGTCCTGTGGCTCCCGTTCGCCGCCGCCGGAGGCCCGGCAAACTACCTCCACAACCTGGCGTTCTACCAGCAGGAGGTCTTCCCCGTCCTGTCGCTGCGCGCCTGGAATCTGTGGTGGATCGTCCAGGATGGGCTGGCCGGCGGCCAGTTTGTCAACGACCAGGCCGCCCTGATTGGCCCGCTCACCGGCCGCTATCTGGGTTACGGGTTGACCGTGGCGCTGTCGGTCGTCGTCGCAGGCTGCATCGTCCGAGACCCACGGCCACGAACACTGGTCCTGGGCCTCACGGTCGCAACGCTGTCGGCGTTCTGCTTCCTGACGGCGATGCACGAGCGATATGCGTATGGCGCCGTGATCTTGCTCACGCTCTTGCTGCCAGACCGGAGGTTCCACTGGCTGGCGCTTGCGCTCGGCGCCGCCTCCACATTGAACCTCGTCGCGGCCATTCCACCGACACCGGCCATCGGCGAGCACGTGCGGATCGGCGGCATCCTTGGAATCGTGGGCTCGCTGGCGATGCTGGTCCTGACCGGCTTCCTCCTTTGGTGGCTCATCCGGGAGTCGCACGACCATCGGGCCGCGGAAGGCAGCTTCGATCGCGGGCTATCGTTGCCGCCGTGACCGACGCCATCCGGGGGGCTCGCCGCCCAGACCGAGCCGACCTCGCGGTCGGTACCGTTGCCATCGCGGCCTTCTTTGGCATCCTCTGGCTCGGCCGAGGGATGACATTCTTCGCCGACGAGTGGGCGGTCATCGTCGAGCGACCGATCTCGCTCGACAACTTCCTGCGGCCGTTCAACGAGCACTGGCTGGGGGTGACCACCCTTGTCTATCGGCTGCTGCTCGAGCGGGTCGGGCTGACGTCGTACGTGCCGTATCTCGCCCTGTTGCTCGCGCTCCATGTAGTCGTCGTGCTGGCTGTCTATGTTCTCGTCCGACGGACGGCAGGCGCCGCCCTCGGCGTGCTGGCAGCGACGATCCTCGCCGTCCTGGGGAGCGGCTTCGAGAATCTCTACTGGGCGATGCAGATCGGCTTCGTCGGGGCGATCGCCCTTGGCCTCGGAGCCTTCATCATCCTGGAGGGCGCTCCCGGCCGCGGTCGGGTCGTGGCGGCGTGTGCGCTTCTGACGATCGGCATGATGACCTCCGGATTCGGCATCTTCATGCTGGCCTTCGCCGGCCTGGAGCTGCTCCTGGATCCGCGGCGGCGCCGCCTCGTCGTGGTCTTGTTCGTCCCGGCAGGCGTCTACCTGGCCTGGTACCTCGCCTTCGGCCGGACCGGCCTCGCCACGCATCGCGACCCGTTCACCATCGCGGCCCTGCTGGACCTCCCGTGGTTCGTAGTCGACGGCAGCGGGACTGCGATCGGCTCGGCGCTCGGGATCGGGCCCATCCTCGGCCGGTTGGTCGGCATCGCACTGGCTGCCTGGATCGGCTGGCGGCTCGCACGTGACGGGTTCGCCAGCGTGCCGCCCCGGGCGCTCGCTTGCTTCGGCGCGATCCTCGTCGAGTACGCGATCCTTGGCACGATCCGTGCGGAGCTTTTCGATGGCGCGGCCGAATACAGTCGCTATGCCTATCTCTCGACGATCTTCGCGCTGCTGGGCTTCGCCGCCCTAATCGGTCGTCGCTCGCTGACCGAACCGGGACGCTTGCGGGTGGCCCGCCTCGCCACGCTGACCGTCGTCGCCACGCTGGCGATCACCTGGAACGTGTGGCTCTTGATCGCCGGACGAGCGCTTTTCCTCGACAGGGCCGATAGCACACGGGCCAAGGTCGTCGTCGCGATGGGCGACCTGGGTCCTGGCATCGACCCGGACCGAGCCTTGATCCTCGATCGAACCGTGACCCACCTGCGCGAGGCGATCGACCGATTCGGCTCGCCGCTGACGGATTCGATTGCCGGCGATGCGGTTCGGCCTGTGCCTCCCGACATCGTCAACTCAGTTCGGGCCAAGGTTGAGGCGGGGTCAGCGGTCCCCTGACCGACGGCGTCGCCGGGCGAGCGATCCCAGCCGACCACGGAACGCGACCCAATACCATTGGAGGTAGTGGGGCAACCACTTTCGCAGCTTGAAATTGCTCTGGCCGGCGGCCCGATCGCGCCAGGTCGTCGGCACCTCCGCGATGCCGCGGTGGGCCAGGGTCGCCTTGATCGTCAGCTCCAGCGCCAGCTCGAACCCCGCTGCGCTCTCGATCGTGACCGAGTCGAGGAAGCGCCGGCTGTAGAGCTTGAAGTTGTTGGTCGGATCGTGGGTTGGGACGCCGGCGAACCAGTAAAGGGTCAGGCCCGCCGTCCGGCTCATCAGCCGCTTGAGCGGCGGCCCCCCGACCTGCCGACCGCCACGCATGTAGCGGCTCGCTGCCACGACGTCCGCGCCTCCGCGTGCCAGCGCCACCATCGAGTCGACCACATGGGGCTCATCGGAGCCGTCGGCCATCGAGATCAGGACGTACGGGGCGGTCGTTCCGGCAATCCCCGCCTTCATCGCGTTGAGGACGCCCCGGCCGAGGTCGTTTCGGAGACCGCGTAACCCCACGATGACGCCCGTCAAGCGTGCGACCACCGGCACTGTCGTGTCTTCGTCGAAGTCGTACACCACGACGAGCTCGTGTGGCGTCCGAACCTCAGCCGAGAGCGCCCGGAGCACGGGCTCGACGGCCTCCCCCTCGTTGTAGACGGGCAGGATGATCGAGAGCTCAGGAGGTTCGCTCACAGCCTCCCGGCCTCGACCTCGGCGGCGATCCACGGGACGACCTCGTCGAGCATCGCATCGAGCGTCGTGGTCGCCTCGAAGCCGAGAACCCCGCGCGCCTTGCGGACGTCCGGAACGCGCATCTGGACATCGTGTTGGAATGGCGGGTCGGTCACGTAGCGGAAAGGCCGCCCGTCCGTGTGGACCTTGCGCCAGATACATTCGGCCAGCTCGAGGACCGTGGTCGAGACCGCGGTCGACAGGTTGAAGTCGTTGTTGATGGCCGCCGGCGACTCCAGCGCCAGGCGGATCCCGTGGGCCAAGTCGCCGCCGTACGTGTAGTGACGAACCTGGTTGCCCTCGCCCAGGATGTGCAACGGATCCTGGCCCTTGAGCATCTTGAGCACCAGGTCCGGCACGACGTGCGACAGGGCCAGCTTCACATTGCCGCTCATGACGTCGGTGTCGCGGACCGCCCGGCGCTCCCCAATCCCCACGCAATTGAACGGCCGGACGATCGTGTACGGAAGCCTGAATTGCTCCCAGGCGCCCTTCGCGAAGTACTCGGACGCTAGCTTCTGGAAGCCGTAGGTCGAAACGGGTGGGGGGGACGTCAGCTGGGCGCCCTCCGGCGTCGGGAAGACCGTCGCCGACTCATAGACCATGGACGAACTGACCACGACGATCCGCTCGAGGTGTTCGTCCCGGTGGGCCGCGATCGCCGCGTCGAACGTGGACGCCAGGATCCGCTCGTTCTCGGCCAGCAGGTCATAGGCGAACTCGTGGAAGTAGCTGATCCCGCCGATCATCGCCGCGGCCGCCACGACCTGGTCGCAGTCGGCGGCGAGCTCACGCATCAACGCAACATCTTTCGCGTCGCCCTGGACGAAGCGGTATCGCGGATGGCTGTCGTATGACTTGGTCAGCGGGCCGTACTTGCTGAAGTCATCGAGGCCGATGACCTCGTGCCCGGCCTCGAGCAGCTCGGGGACCAAGTAGCCGTTGATGAATCCCGCGGCGCCCGTGACCAGGATCCGCATCAGAGCTGGATCCCGCCGCCCATGGCGCCCCAAACGTCGACGACATCCTTGCCACCGATCTCGAGGCCTCGATAGACGTGATGCGGGGCGCCCAGCACCAGGACATCGCTCTCCGAGAGGACCTGGTCCAGCGAGACCAGCCGATCGTCAGCCACGTACGGGTCCGTGCACACGACGTGCGCGCCCGCCCAGGAGAGGAGCTTGCGCAGCTTGTAGCTGAGCGATGCCCGGGTGTCGTCCGACTCGGCCTTGAAGGCCATCCCCAGGATCCCGACCGTCTTGCCCTTGAGCCCGCCATACCGACGCTCGAGCGCCGAGACGACATAGGCCGGCAACCCTTCGTTGACCTGCATGGCGGACTGGCCGAGCGGGAAGTGGTCGGTTGTGAATGCCGCCAATTGCATCGTGTCCTTGAACAAGCAAGGTCCGGCCGCGAACCCGGGGCCTGGCAAGTCGGCCGCCCGTGGGTAATCCTCGCGGATCGCCCGCAGGATGTTCGTATAGTTCACTCCGGCCTGGTCGGCAATCATGAAGAACTGGTTGGCGACGGCGAACTTCATGTAACGCCACGTGTTGGTGAAGAGCTTGGTCAGCTCCGCTTCCTTCGTTGTCGTCCGAATGGTCTTGGTCGCCAGCACCCCGAACAGGTCTGCAGCCCGTTCTGCCGCCGCATCGGTATCCGCCCCGATGATCTGCGGCAGGGTGTGCAGCTCCTCGAGCGCGTGCCCCTCGGCGATCCGCTCCGGGCAAAAGGCGACGTCGACCGAGCAACCACGCTCGGCCAGATGTTGGGCGACATAGGCCGTGGTGCCTGGGTAGACCGTGCTGCGCAGGACAACGAGCGCCCCAGCGCGAAGATACGGCGCGATCTGATCGACCGCCCTCTCGAAGATCGTCATCGAGGGACCCAGGAACTCGTCAACCGGCGTTCCGATGACGACGACCAACTGCATCGTCCGTTCGATCATGTCGCCACCGGTCCCCAATTCGAGGCGACCCGTCGGAAGGATCTCCCGAAGCAGCTCGTCCGCGCCGGTCTCCAGGAACGGCATCGCTCCGGCTGCGATCCGGTCCAGCGTTGCCTGATTGGTGTCGTAGATCCCGACTCGCAGACCTGCCGACGCGAACGCCAGGCTCAGCGGCAGACCGACGTGTCCGCCGCCACCAAGGATGACGACGTCGAGATCCGGCGTCCCTTCGATCATCGCGACGACTCTACCAGCCGGTTCGCTCCTACTCAGCCCGCCGAAGGTCCCGGGGTCGGTCGGTACCGCGTAGGCTACGCCCCGGCATGAGGCGAGCCATCGACCGCAACCTGGCGGATGTCCTCGATACGGCTGAGCGATCCTGCAGCCCGTCGGTTCGGCATACCTCGGTGCAATGCGGGCTGCTCCTCGTGTTCATCCTGAGCACCTTGGAGCGCCTCATCGGAGCGGCCGCGGGTGGACGTTCGGCCTCGACCTGCGCATCTATCGCGCCGCCGCAGCGGCCGCGATTGCCAGCACCGACCCCTGGACGGCGAGCGTTGCCGGTCTGACGTTCGCCGGCCCGCCGCCTACGCTGCTGCCGTACCTGCCTGCCGCGTTGCCGTCCGAAGGCGTCGCCATCATCGTGTACGGCTCTCTCACGCTGTTGTGTGCCGTGGTCGCACTGCGAACGGTGCGACTGCACGTTTGGTGGCTGCTCTTTCCCCCGATCAGCGACAGCCTCATCGTGCTCAACTCGGACGTCGCGGTCATCGCACTGCTGGTGGCGCTGCCACGCCTGGAGGCGGTCTCGATCGTCCTGAAGGTCTACGCCGCGCTCCCGCTGGCGATCGGCAGGCGCTGGCGCCCACTGGCGGTTGGCCTGGGTTTGTGCCTTCTCTCTGCAGCCCTCCCCGCGGTCGCAACGATCGCCTATGCGGCCCAGGTGTGGTTGCTCGGACTAGCCGCACCCTACCGAGCGGGAGCGGCGAAAACGGCCCCGTCGTCATCCTCGTAGACGCGAGACCATCCGGCGTCCTCCAGGCGATTCGCGAGGTCG
The DNA here is from genome assembly GCA_041484785.1 of Candidatus Limnocylindria bacterium. GTDB lineage: Bacteria > Chloroflexota > Limnocylindria > Limnocylindrales > CSP1-4 > SPCO01. The sequence goes on along the minus strand of JBGPIH010000003.1, from coordinate 46,281 downwards.
CCTCGGCGATCGTCGACGACTGCGATCGTGACACCCCAACGGCGAAGCATAGCCGACCAATCCCCACGGCCGGCAATAACATCGGAGTACGCTCCCCAGACATCCGCCGGAAACAGCTCGATCCGGGCGTCGACGGCGACCTGGACGCCCGGCTCGGCGAACTCGAACCATGAGCCCCAAGGCTGTGGGTTGAGGAGCCGGGCCCCCGGGCTGGCCAGAGCATGCAGGGCCGCGCTGATCCCCGGCGGCGCATCGCGAAGGACATTCGCTGGAGCTCCCGTACTTCTGTCGATGGGACGCCACACCGGGAGCGCGACTACGCCGGCGAGGGCGACGGCCGCGACGACGGTGAGATTGAGGCGCCGCGACATGGATGATTGGCTCGCGGGTGGCGCATGCGCGCGGCTAGGCAGGAGCGAGGCGACCATGGGAACCGCCGCAAGCGTCCACCAGGCGACCCCTCGAACGGCGTAGGTGCCGATGCCCAGAAAGACCACAAGCCCAACAAGGGTCGGCCATGAGGTCGTACGGCCACGCCTGGCGACCAGCGTCAGGACGGCTACCGCGGACGCAAAGAACAGGAGCCCCGGGACGTCTCGTAGAGATGTCGGCAGCCACTCCGAGGTCCGGGCCGTCACTGCGGGGTTCACTGATAGGCCCGCGGCGTATCCCCAGACCAGCGGGCCGAATGGGGTCATGCAGGCGGCCGCGACACTGACGATGCTGACGACGAGCGTCAGATGGGGCCTCTCGACGCGATCGTGGACATCGTGCAGCCAGGCGATGGTCAGAACCAGGGGGCCGAGGGGAAAGCTTCCATGCACATTGGCCCAGATCGCCACCAGGACCGGGACCGCCCAGAGCCGTCGAGGATGGGCGCGCCGGTCTGCAACGAGCAGTAGGATGACCGCGAAGAGGGCCATGCCTCCGAGTTGGGGACGGAGTGCAAGGGCCGGCGCGCTGACAACGAATGCGGCCAGGGTCAGCCATGACGCCCACCGCAACCCGATAGCGTGTCGACGCCCAATCTCACACAATGAACCGAAGATAAGGGCGACCAGGCCGGCCCGCAGGAGGATGAGTCCAGTCCAGCCGGCCGATCGATAGACGCCACCCAGAACGACCTGCGCGCCCCATTGCTGATCGAACCAGGGCAGGCCGGCAGCGGTGAAGGTCCAGGTGTCGACTGCGGGGATCCCTCCACCGTCGAGTATCTGTGCCCCGGCTCGCAGTTGGTACGCAAGGTCGATGGTCGACGTAGCGGCGACCAGCGCGGCCAGCGTCGGGAGCGCGATCGCCAGAAACGCCCAGAGTCTTGGCAGGGTCATCGGGCGGATGCTAGCGCCCCGGCGGTTCCACGATGTACCGGTCCGATCGTCCCGGTCCCGGCGCGACGACCGTCGTGTACGGTTTCCGGGTGCAGCTCATCGCGGTCAGGTGGGGTCGACTGGCGAATGTCGGGCTCGCGACCTGGTTCATCACCCTGTCGCTCATGCGGCTGACGGTCCTGTGGCCGGACCGAGCCGCGGATCTGCGGCTCTACCTGCGCGGCACCGCTGAATGGTTGCGCGGCGGCGACCCGTGGTCGGTCCATTTCGGCACCTTCCATTTCGCAGCGGCCCCACCATCTCTCTTGCCAATCGCCCCGTTCACGCTTCTACCTGAGCCACTGGCAATCGTCCTGCTGACGCTGCTCGCCATCATCGCGTCGCTCTGGACATTGCGCCGCTTGGGCCTGCCTTGGTGGTGGATCACCTGGCCGCCCCTGGTCGACAACCTCTGGAACGGCAATCCGCAGCTGTTCATCGTCCCGTTGCTGCTCGGCCCGGCGGCGTGGCTCGCACCCGTGGTCAAGGCGTATGGAGTGGTCCCGCTCCTCATCGCGTGGCGGGTAAAGGCGCTCGCGATCACTGCGCTTATCGTCCTCGTGACGCTTCCGATCCTGCCGTGGTCGGCATTCCTGCGTCACCTGTCCGCGACCACGACGCTGCTCTCCGAGCAATCCCAGGGCGGCATGAGCGCCTGGTTCTTCCCGGTCCTCGTCCCGTTCGCGGTCGTGGCGATGTTCGTCATGGGCCGCCAGCGTGCCTCGTGGTGGGCGATCCCGGCTCTCTGGCCGTCCACACAGTGGTATTACTCGCTGATGGCGATGCCTGCCCTGACGCCGTTGACCGCAGCAATCCTCGCCGCGCCGATCCAGGGTGGGGCGGCCGTCGCCGCCGTCGCCGCCGCAATCGAAGTCTGGTACCGGCGTAAGCGACGCTAGGCGTGACGACGCACCGGACTCTCGTCGCGGCGATCGGACGGTAGGACATCCGATGGTCCTGGCGCTACCCTCACGCGAGTGTCACCCTCTCCTGCGGATCGAATGGCGACTTCCGGTGGCGGCCATCGTTGTCGTGTGGGCCGCGCGCAACGATCACCGGTGGGCCCTGATCGTGACCTTGTTCCTTGCCCTGCCGCGTTGGTACTACCTCTCGCCGGTCGTGCTGGTCGGCCTATTCCCGCTGGTCCGCTTACCGCGACCTATCCAATGGAGGCCATCGTTCAGGTTCAGGCTCCGTCAGCCGGCGACCGCCACCGCCGGGACCTCGGACGGCCGTACGAAGGCGGCCCCCTCGTCGTAAATCGATTCGATGGCGCCGACCATGAGCTCGATGCAGAAGCGGTCGTGGACCATGTCGTGGCCGGCCCGCCCAAGCGTGTCGGCCAGCGGGTGGTTGGTCAGCAGCCGAACGATCGCCGCCGCCAGCGCCTCGGCATCGTGGGGCGGCACGAGCAGCCCCGTCTTCCCGTCCTCGATCATCTCCGGGATCCCGCCCACGTTCGAGGCCACGACCGGCCGCGACAGCGCCATCGCCTCCAGGATCACCATCCCCTGGGCTTCGCGGTACGACGGCAGCACCGCGACGTCCAGCGCGGCGGTCACAGCCGGCACGTCGTCGCGCCGCCCGGTGAAGATCACGCGATGGGCGATCCGGAGCTCGCGCGCCTGGGCCTCCAGCGCGTCGCGGCGGCTCCCCTCGCCCACGATCAGCAGGTACGTGCCGGGACAGGCGCGCAGGACGGCCGGCCAGGCCTCGAGCAGCGTGGGGTGCCCCTTCTCCGGCTCGAGGCGCGCGACGACGCCCACGATCTGCGAGCCGGGCTCCATGCCGTACTCCTCGGGGAGCGTGCAGCAGGCTTCCTGGTTGTCGTAGCGCTGGAGATCAACGCCGTTGTAGACGAGGCTGACCGGGACGGTCGTCCGCTCCTCGTCGATGAGCTTGTGTTCGATCGCCCGGGAGACGGCGATGAGCCGGTCCATGTACGGGGTCAGCTCGCGCAGGTGGCGCTGGTCGTCGAGCGAGCGGATCCGGCTCGAGTGGATCGTCGCGACGAGGTACGGCTTGCGCTGGCCGGCTTCGCCGAGCGCGACCACGGCACGCGTGGCGACGCTCTCGGCTCGATACATGTGGGCGTGGACGACGTCGGCGCGAATCTCGGCCAGGTGCGCGGCCAGCGCGCCAACGGCGATCGAGTCGTCCGGATCGTCGATGACCAGGACGGCGACGCCGGCCTTGACCAGCTTGCGCACCGCGCTGCCGGTGGACAGGGCCACGACCGAGACGTCGTAGCGCTGCGGGTCCATCCGGGTGACCAGCGAATGGAGGTGCTCCTGGGCGCCGCCGTTCGTGCCGGTTGCGAGGACCTCAACGACCCGGATCGGGCGGCCGCCGGCCAGGGCGCCGCGAGCGACGGGCTCCAGGCACGGATCCCAGGGCAGCGGCGCGCTCAATTCAGCCGTTCCGCCGGCGAACGAGGATGCGCTGGATGGGCTCATCCTCGGCGCCCCATTCGTACTTGTAAGGCTCGTTGCCGCGCATGAAATCGACCCGACGCTTGCCGGCGGCGAGGGCGCGTTCCAGGTAGGCATGGACCATGAGCACGCCGGGCGACAGGTCGCGGGCGTCCGGATCCACTCCGGCGTTGTAGTACATGATCCCGTCCGCGGTCTCGAAGTGGACCCCGGCCGCGATCCGCTGGCCACCGACGGTCAGGAAGGTGAGTCGCGGGCCTTCGACGCCGGCGAGCTCGAACAGGCGTCGGAAGAAGACCCGGCTTTGGGCGCCGCCGGGCGTGTCCGGGAAGAGCCCGTCCGAACCCCAGCGCTTCTGGTGCAGGTCGATGAAGGCCTCCAGGTCGGCCCGCGGATCGGCCGAGTCCTCGAGGCGAACCGCGCCGGCCGCCTCGGCTCGGCGGACCTTGCGCCGGACCTCGTGGCGCACCTTCTTGCCGAGGGTCCCGAGGTAGTCGTCCATGGAGGCGGCAACCGGCAGGTGGACGACCGGGCAGACGTCCTCGCGCTCCACGTTGAGCGTCCAGCCTTCGGCGATCTCGCGCGCACCGAATGCCGCGGCGAGGGCATCGGCCGCCGGGTCGCCGCAGCGGAGCCGGCGCAGGTCGACGGCGTCCCACCGTCGGCGGCCACCGGTGGCGACGAGATGATCGGCGACGGCCGCCGCGATCGCCGGCATGTCGGCCGGCGCGCCCAGGATCGTGGCGTAGTCCGCGTGGTACGAGGCGCCGAAGAAGACCGCGGTCGCGGTCGGCTCGACCCGCGTCAGCTCGACGCCGGCGCCGTGCCGCATCGTCGTGTGAATCAGCGCGTCGCCCGGCTCGACCTCGTGGCGGTGCATGAGCGGGACGATGGCGACGGGTTCCGATCCGGCGGGCCCGTAGGCGCAGACCAGGAGGGTCTCCTCGTGCGCGTTCTCGGCGTAGGCGTCCCACCAGGCGCGCTGGAATGCCCAGCCCGAGAACGGCGTCGCCCACGGGGTCAGCGCGGCAAGCGCGTCCCAGGATTCCCGCGGGATGTCAGCGACGTTGCGCCGCTCGGCGTGGAACGCCCCCGCGAGCACACGATCCGGTGCTTGTCGAGTCTCGGTCGGGGCCGGACAAGCAGGCTCCGCGTCGAGGGTGGTGGGGGTCACGGCGAAACTCTAGCACCGGACTCGGATTTGGTTGCGGAAGCAACCTGGCGACAGGAGGCGGGACCTCCGGGTCACCTCCAACCGGACCGTCGGGGGTCGTCGCCTGCGCGTGGCTGGGTGATAGGCTGCCGCGCGATGGCCCGCCGCCTGCCTGACCCTCGCCAGCCATTCGCGCCCGTGCGGCTGCTCGCTGGCGCCCCGATTCGATTGCTGCTCACCAGCGCGACGCTGCTGTTCGTCGAGCTGCTCCTGATCCGATGGATCCCGGCCAACGTCACGTACGTCGGCTTCTTCAGCAACTTCCTGCTGATGGCCAGCTTCCTCGGCATCGGTGTTGGCATCCTGCTCGGGCGACGCGATCGGCGCCTGGTCATCTCGCCGTTCCCGGCGCTCCTGCTTGGGACCATCTTCCTGGTCTACGGCGCACAGCTGAACATCCAGGCACGCGACGCGAGCGAAATCATCTTTGGCCTCGACACGTCGAACAGCGCCGACGTCAACTTCGTCGTCCTGCCGCTGCTCGTCGTCCTGGTCGCCACCCTGATGGCGTCGCTGGCGCTGCCCCTGGGGCCGCTCCTTCGCTCGATGCCGCCGCTGCGCGCCTACGCGATCGACATCTCCGGCTCGATGATCGGTATCGCCGGGTTCACGGTGCTGGCCTACCTGGGGACCGGCCCAACGGCCTGGTTCGCGGTCACGGGCGCGTTGCTTCTGCTCCTGGCGTTGGGGACCGGGGCGACGCCGTGGTCCGCCCTCAGCGGCATCGCAATGGTCCTGGTCATCGGGGCCAGCGCTGCCGTCGGCAGCGCGAGCCTGGATGTCTGGTCGCCCTACTACCGGATCTCGGGCTACGGCACGGACCTGAAGCATGCCTCGATGAACCCCGCCGATCGGCTGCCGCCGTACTTCCTGTCCGTGGATGGCATCCCCCACCAGCAGATCTGGGATTCGGTGGCGGCGGCCAGGAGCGATCTCCACCGCCAGCTGTATGACTGGTTCCCGAATCGAACCTTCGACCGCGTCCTTGTCATCGGCGCCGGCTCGGGGACTGACACCGCACTGGCGCTGTCGAAAGGCGCGAAGCACGTGGACGCGGTCGAGATCGACCCCGAGCTTGCCCAGATCGGACGGGATTTCCATCCCGAAGGCGTCTACAACGACCCACGCGTGACGGTTCATGTCAACGACGGCCGGGCGTTCCTCAACCAGTCGCCCGACAAGTACGACCTGATCGTCTACGCCGTGACGGACTCGCTGACGCTGGTCAGCTCCACGGCGGGCGTCCGGCTCGAATCGTTCCTGTTCACCGAGGAATCGATGCGCGAAGCGCGCGACCACCTCGCGCCTGGCGGCTTGTTCGCGATGTACAACCTGTACCGCGAACCATGGCTGGTGACCAAGCTCGATTCGATGATCGCAGACGTCTTCGGCAGCGCACCGCTGCTGCGGCTCGAGTCGACGGCGGCGGCCATCCTGGCCGCCGGTCCCGCCGTTGACGCCCTGCACGGCGCCCAGCCGCCGGGCGGCAGGGTGGACGCCATCCCAACCGTCGGGACGCCTGATCCGCGCCCGGCCACGGACGATTGGCCGTTCCTCTACCTCCGGACTGGCAGCATCGCCCCGTACTACCTGGCCGGCCTCGCGTTCGTGCTGCTCTTCGCGCTGGTAGCGGTCGCTGGCGCCGCTCGCGTCACGACCACCCCGATCCGCCGCTTCAGCCCGCATTTCTTCACGCTCGGGGTCGCCTTCCTGCTGCTGGAGACGAAGAGCCTGGTGTCATTCAGCCTGCTCTTCGGGACCACGTGGGTCGTCAACGCGCTGGCCTTCTTCGCGATCCTCGCCAGCGTCCTGCTGGCGATCTCGATCAACGCGAGGTTCCGGCCGAAGAGCCCGGCACTCCTCTATGGCGCCCTATTCGTGGCGATCGCGATCGCCTGGCTGATCCCGGCGGATGCCCTGCTGATCGACCCGCCCGAGTTGCGCTATGCCTTGTCGGCCGCGATCGCCTTCGCTCCCGTCTTCTTCGCCAACCTGGTGTTCACCAACTCGTTCCGCGACACGGCCTCGGCGGACATGGCGTTCGCATCCAACCTGCTCGGCGCGATGTTCGGCGGGGTGCTCGAGTACATCGCCCTGCTGACGGGGTTCCGGACCCTGCTGGTGGTCGTCGGCCTGCTCTACGTCGCCGCCTTCGTCCTCGCCCGGCGCGTCCGGCTGCTGGCCGATCGAGACCTGGTCGACGAGCGGGCGGCGATCACACCGGCGCCGGACCTGACGGCGGTCGGGTCCGAGGGCTGAGCGTGGGACCTGCGCTCATCGCGCGCTGGCATGTCGTAGTCAACGTCCTGGCCCGAGCCCAGGACACGGTGCGGGAGCGACCGCCGACCGGGCGAACGAGACTCGTCGTGCTGCTGGCGACCGGGATCTTCCTGGCCCTCGGGCTGGAGTGGCTGATCCTGGGCGCCATCCAGCTCGGGATGGGCCTCGACTTCCACATCTACCAGGATCGGGCCGCCGATTTCGTGGCAGGCCGTGGCTTCTACCTCGCCCGCCAGCTCGCCGGCCCGTACCTCATCCAGAACGGCGATTCACTCTACCCGCCGCCGAGCCTGCTGCTCTTCGTTCCGTTCCTGTGGCTGCCGGCCTTCATCTGGTGGGTCATCCCGATCGCAATCATCCTGGGCGTGGTCGTCTACTACCGCCCGTCGTTGTGGGTCTGGCCCTTGCTCACGCTGTGCATGGTGGCCGGCACCGGCTTCGCCAACACGTTCATCAAGGGCAACCCGACCATGTGGATCGGCGCGGCGGTCGCCGTCTCGACCCGGTGGCGACCCATGGGCGTGCTCGTGTTCGTCAAGCCGACCTTCTTCCCGTTCGGCCTGCTCGGCATCAGGCGACGCGACTGGTGGCTCGCCCTCGGGATCCTGGGGCTCGTGTCGCTGGCCTTCCTCCCGATGTGGCCGGACTACTTCCGGGTCATCGCGGACGCCCGAGGTCGGGGCTGGGAATACACCCTAAGCGAGAACACCGTCTGCCTCTTTCCCCTGATCGCCTGGTGGGCTCGAACGCGCGGCCAGGGCCCAGGCCAGCACCGCACAGAACGTCAGCATCAGTAGAACCGGGAGCCGGATCGGCGGCCCGCCAACCTCGTTCACGCTGAGCCCGTTCACGACCAGGACGAGGAACGGCGCCGCGAACATGGCGACGCCCAGCGGGCGCCCGATCGTTCCTTCACGCAGCACGTCATAGGCGATGGCCGCGGCCGGCACGAGCAGGAGGTCGTCGTGCGGGTTCAGGTGCGGGCTGAACAGCAGGCCGAGGACGATGGTCAGGCTGAAGCGCAGGGCGAACGACGGACGCCCCGGGTCCCACCGCCCGCGCCACAGCCAGGCGACCGCGGCCAGCGCCGCGACCTGACCGGCCAGGGCCAGCGTGTTCACGAGGTTGGCCTGCGCCGCGCTAAGCTCCGGTCCCGAGAGGAGGGCCAGTGTCCCGCGCAGGTTCCACATGACCGAAGGACGAACGCTGAAGACGTCGAACGAGCCGACGTAGTCGCCCAGGAATCGAAGGTAGGCGGTCCAGATCCCCACGCCCATGACGACCGTCGCGGACGCCGCCAGCAGCACGCCCGCCAGGGCGCTCCATCCGATAACCGCCCAGCGCCGGCCGACCAGCAGCGCGACACCGGTCGTCAGCACGGCCTGCGGCTTGACCGAGGCCGCCACCAACCCCGCCACGGCCCCTCGAACGCCGCCCACTCGCAGCGCGAGGTAGGCCTCCAGCAGCGCAACCGCCACCAGCAGCGACAGCGAGCCCTGGAGCAGCGCGAGCGCGAGCGGTGGCGCGGCGATCGACGCGCCGACGAGCAGCGTCCGTTCCTCGCGCGACCAGCCGCCCGCGACCCGCGTGAGCAATCGCAAGAGCATCCAGCCGAGCAGGCCGACCTGGACGGCGCCCCATACCAGATACGCGGTTCGCAAGGGTAAGGCGGCGAAAGGCACGAACGGCAGCACGAGGTGCGGCGGGTTGTTGAACGGATTGAGGCCAGCCTTGAACGTGCGCCCTTCGAGGATCTCCTTCTGGACCTGTGCCTGGGCAGTCGGGTCGTACAGTTCGGCGCCGCGACTGTCGGCGACCATCGTCCAGCCTGTGTAGAACGCGGTGAAGTCGGCCCCATCCGAACCACCCCCGATCAGCGCGCCCCACAGGCCCAGATAGAGCGCGAAGACAGACGCCCCTGCCGCGAGACCCAGGCGGACGAGCAGCCGTCGAGACCTCACGGCCGGTCCCCTCAACCGCCCGACACGGTTGCGGCGCGGAGCGTGGAGGGCACCGCGATCGGCGAATGCGTCCCGCCAAGGCGTCGGAGCAGGAAGTACTCAGACAGCGGACGGTCGTCGGTCACCATCGGTCCGTCGCCCGCGAATCTCGCCACGGCCGATCCCGAGATCCACGTCAGCTGGTCGATCTCGGCGATCCACCCGTCGACCGACCGCGTCGGGCTGTCATACGCGGACGAAATGTCATCGAGAATCCCCGGACGGGCCAGGACCGTCCGGATCGCGTCGGGATCGAAGGCGACGGGGTCACTCGACCCAAGCATGTAGGTCCCGTAACCACCGGGCCCGAACACGATCGTGACCTGCGGGAAGACGGACGCGAAGGCTCGGACGTGCGTCTTGAACTCGTCGATCGTCTGGCCGTACGGGACCCACTCCATCATGATTCCGTCGGCGGTGAGATGCATCCGGCCGGCCTCGTAGTACTCGCGCGACGAGATGACCGAGGCCCCGGAGCTCTCAATGGGCGGCGGCGGGTCGGTCACGATGATGTCGTAGCGATTGTCGGTCAGCTCCAGGTGATTCCGGCCATCCGCGATGATCACGTGCCCGTTTGGGTCGGCCAGCACGTCTGCCGCATCGGAGTAGTAGAACGGGAACATCCCTGGGACCGACGGCACCAGCTCGACGACGTCGGTGTGCAGGCCGGCGATAAGCGCGGACCGGAACGCGGTCCCCATCCCGAACGCCACGACCAGCGCGTCCCGTGAGCCAGGCCGCGCGATGAGGGGCAGGATCGGCATGAGCTTCGCGTCCACGGTCAGGACGGTCATCGCCGTGCCGGCCACCCAGAGCTGGGGGGTTAAGCTCGTCTCACCGGCCTGGACGGACGCAATCTCGTCCTCGGTGGACGCGAACAGGTCGCCGCCCGACTTGACCACAAGGTACGCGTTCGGCTGGGTGATCAGGCCGGGAACGGCGACCACGGCGACGACCGCGATCAACGACGCGAAGCCAAAGAGGACGCTCGGCATGCCGCGCGGCCGGCTGATCAGCCCGAGCCAGATCCCCACGCCGCCGTTGATGGCGGCCAGGAGCGCCAGCACCGCCGGCGAACCGATCGTGGGCATGAGGATGAACGGCACGATCAGGCTGCCAAGGATGGCCCCCGTCGTGTTGACTGCCAGCAGTGAGCCCGAATCGGTGCCGGGTTCCGATCCATCCTCGCGGAGCAGGGCGGACGATATAGGAAACGCGATCCCGAGGACGATCGTTGCCGGCAGGATCGTTCGCACTGCTGACCCGAGCAGCGAAATCACCGTCTCGATGGGGTGGTTGGGGTTGACGCTGTTCGGATGGGTCAGCCCTGTGACCAGGCCGATGATCACGAAGGCCGCCAGGAGCACCTGCGTGAGTGCCAGGACGCGAATCGGGTCACGCAGGCGCGGACGCAGCACGTTGAAGATCATCGCCCCGATCGCGATCCCGGCGAGAAAGACCCCCAGGATCACGGTGAACACATAGGTCGTGTTCCCGGTCCCCGATGCCAGCAACCGGGTCCAGGTCACCTGGTACCCGAGCGAGGTCAACCCGGAGATGAAGGCGATCGTCAGCGCCAGCCGCATCCGCGACGGCCGTGACGGACGGCCCGACGATTCGGCGTTGTCGACAGGCATCGAGCCAGCCCTGTCGACCGGTTGCGGGTCCGTCCGTGACAGCCAGACGGCCGAGATACCCGCGATGAACGAGCAGCCGGCACCAACGGTCAACGCCCCGGAGAGACCGAGGATCTCGATCAGGGCCAGGCCCGCCACCAGCGTCCCGACGATCGCGCCGAAGGTGTTGGCGGCATAGAGCCGGCCAAAGGAGTGGCTGAGCTGGGCCGACCGCGTGAAGTGGCGAACCAGGCTCGGGAACGTCGCGCCCATCATGATCGTGGCGGGAGAGACGGCGACCACAGCCAGGACGAGCCGCAGCAGCGGCAGCGCAGCCGTCCCCTCGATGGAGGGATAGATCCCGCGGTAGACCTCGTGAATCAACCGGAACGAGACCGGCGTCACCAGCACGACGGCAACGAGCAGGATCTCCAGGATCCCGTACATCCGGAGCGGGGAGCGGACCCGGTCGGCAATCCGGCCACCGACGACGGCCCCGATCGCCAACCCGGCAAAGAACCCGGTCAGGATCGCCGAGATGGCCTGGGTCGTGTTCCCGAAGACGAGCACGAGCTGGCGCGACCAGACGATCTCGTAGATCAGGCCCGCCGCCCCCGAGAGGGTGAAGATCCCGAGGAGGAGGGCGTTACGACGCATCGGCGAATGATGGAGGGTGCAACACGCGGGCGGCACTCACAGGTGGTACGCCCAGTACACGCCGACGAACATGACAATGGTCCCAGCCACGATCAGCACCCGCCAGCCCAGGGCGATCGATCCGCGGCGAACCGCCGCGAGCGCGCATAGCGCGATGACGAACGGCACGGAGTCCAGGAAGTAGCGATACCCGTACTGGAGCCAGCCGCCGCCGTAGTAGAGCAGCGTCGGGACCAGAACCGCGATCGCGGCGCCCAGCAGCAACCACGGGGTCGCCCGCCGCCAGTCCGCGCGGATCGCGTAGAGGAGGCCCGGGCTCGTGATCAGTACGGACATGCCGAGGCCATCCGGCTTGAAGAACGGCGGCTCAGGGATGAAGGACGGCAGGTGGTAGAACAGGTAGTCGAGGTTCATCGGGACGTGGACCAGCGCGAACAGGCCCTGTTGCCGCTGCGCCTCGAGCCATGCCGGCAGCGTGGCCAGCGCGTAGCCGGATTCGAAGAGCGACCCGAACCGAAGCTGGTTGTACAGGAAGAAGAACGCGATCGATGGGAGCGCGCCGATGACCAGCCACGCCCAATCGCGCCATGGCCAGGCCCGGGGGCCGGGCAACGGCATCGGGGCGACCAACAGCGCGTAGAACGGCAGGGCGAACGCCAGCGGTGCCCGGGTCAGGAACGCCGCTCCCGCAAGCAGCCCGATCAGCCACGCTCGACGGCTGCCGAACAGCTCGATCAGGCAGCCCAGCGTCAGGATCGTCGCGATGAGGTGCCCCGTGTGCCAGACGCCCCCACGGGTCGTGACCCACAGGATCTGGGTCGAGAAACCAAGCAGCAGGGTCAGCCAGAACCGATCGCGCAGGCGCGCGACGCCGATCCGCCCCACCAGCCACCAGCCCATGCCCACGCACCCGGCGGCCAGGGCGGCATTGATCCCCGATTCGATCTGGTCCGCGGTGACGGGGCCGATCAGCGCGATCAGCGGCATCAGGGCGATCGCCGGGAACGGCGCGAACGGCACGTAGAACCGACCGCCCACGATGATGACGTCGTTCCCCCCGGGCCGGAAGTCCAGGTAGGTCCGTCCGTGCAGGAAGGCATCGGCCAGGTAGAAGAAGTCGCCGCGGCCGGCGTCGAAGTAGCGGTCGCACAGCCAGTAGACGACGAACGCGGCCTCGGTCAGCGCCAACCCGATGGTGACGGCCCGGCCCGGGCGCCTGCCGATCACGCGGCCGCCATCCGCTGGGCGCGATCGACGCGGATCGGCGCCACCAGCGCCACGATGAAGACGATCGGGTAGACCGCCGCCGGGACCAGCCACAGGAGTGGCAGCGACGTCACGATCGGGATGGCCAGCGCCCACCACGCCCCGCGAGCAGCGAGCCAGGCGACCGGCAGCAACAGGACGATGGCGTAGTGATCCCAGAGCAGCGGCGAGATCAGCTGGCTCGCCACGATGGCCACGACGTAGCTGCCGGAGGCGGAGCACCGCAGCGCGGCCAGGACGACGAGCACGAGTGCCCCGGCCACCACGAGCCATTGGACGGCGGTCGCGACGCCCTGGTCGACGCCGGCCTGATAGAGCACGGCGCCCGGGGTGAAGTTGTGCGGCGTGACAATCGGGGCGCTCACCTGCCGAAGCAGCGCGACATAGTCCGCCCACGCGGCCGTCCCGACGATCGGGAGAGTCACGAGGCATGCGCCGGCCGCCAGACCGAACCCGATGAGCGCCGCCCGCCACCGGCCCGTCAGGACGGCCCAGCCACCCACGAGCGCCGGCTGAAGCTTGACCAGCGCTCCAGTCCCGATCGTCCCGCCCAGCCCGCCGGGCCGTTCCAGCCAGCGCCAGCCGAGGACGAACAACAGCAGCAGGACCGGCCCAACCTGGCCGAGCTTGAGCGAATACAGGACCGGCCAGTCGACGCCCGCGAGCAGGAGCACCCCCCAGCGAAGCCTCGGCGACACGGGCATGACCGCGATTGCGGCCACCGTGCTGCCAATGAGGAGCGCCGTCCAGGCGTCCAGGCCGAGCGGGTCACCGAGCCACACGAATGGCACGAACGCCAGCGCAAACGGCGGCGGATAGAGATAGATCGCGAACCCGCCGGCCAGGTCCACCCCGGGGTCGTAGAGCCGCTGGCCGTCGAGCAGCCGCTGGGCCGCGTGGGCGTAGGCCTGGTAGTCGTACCCCCAGGTCGATCCGGCGGTCGCAATGATGGCCAGGGAGCCCGCTGCGAAGAGGACGACGGCGACGACCGGCAGTGCCGCCCGGGCGAGCGCCACGATCAGTTGGCCGGGGACTTGCTGCGCGAAATGCGGCGTACCCCACGATGCAGGAGCGGGATCCGGAAGAGATCCCAGGCCACGGTCGCCGCCAGGCTGAGCCGCGGCCGCATCCGCGACCCGCGCCGGTCCGCCCATTGAACCGGGACAACGGCGATCCGATAGCCGCGACGGCGAGCCAGGTAGATCAGCTCGACGTCGAAGACGATGCTGCGAATCCGCTGGGCGGCGAAGAGATCGTGGGCGGCCTCTCGAGTGAACCCCTTGAACCCGCACTGGGTGTCCTTGATCGGACCGGTGACCCAGACCGAGGCAAGCGCGTGGAAGATCCGCCCCAGCGCCCTTCGATACGGCTGCTGGCTGGTTCGCATGTCAGAGCCGTCGGCCTGGATCCGCGAGCCAAGGGCGACGTCGTGATCCGCCAGCGCCGTCACGAGAAGTGGCAGCTGGTCGGGCGGGGTGGCCATGTCGGCGTCGGCGAAGATCACGAGGTCCGAAGTCGAGGCGAGCATGCCGGCCCGGACGGCGGCGCCCTTGCCGCCGTGCGGGACTTGGATGACCCGCAGCGTCGTGCCACCCGATCCACCGATGACCGCCTCCGGCCTGCCCTCGACGATGGCGGCCGTCCCGTCGGTGCTCCCGTCGTCGACGACGAGGACCTCGATCTCGTACGGGAGGGTGCTCGCGCCGGGCGCGCCCTCGCGGGCCAGCTCGCCGCCCCGGTGCAGGTAGCCGAACAGCTCGTCGAGCGCCGGACCGATCCGTTCGGCCTCGTCGTATGCCGGCAGGACGATCGCGAGGCCGGGGTCGGGTGACATCGCGCGCAGTCTAGCCGGGCGCCCTGCGGCGGGTATCCCGGCCGTGGTCATGGCCCGAACGGGCTATCGCCGGGCGTCGGCCGGGCGGTATGGTGCCACTGCTTCTCCCGCCGCAGGTGACCCGACGCATGACTGACCCACGTTTCGACACCGTCGTCCTCGACGGCGGCAGGGCGGGTCTGGCCGCCGCCGAGCGGTCGCTCGAGCAGGTTCAACGGGTGATGCTGGTCGAGGCCGCCTCGACCGTGGGCGGCCTGGCCCGAGCGATCACGGTCGGTGGCGAGCCGATCGAGCCGTACTACCACCACATCTTTCCCCAGGAGGACGAGACCCGCGAGCTCATCGACCGGCCCGGGATGTCCGACCGGCGCGAATGGTTCGAGGCGCCTTGAACATCGATAGCTCCCCGGTACCATAGCCCCGACCTCATCGCCCCGAGTAGGTTCATCGTCATGCTCCGCAAGCACGTCAACGAGCTCCGAGCCCTGCTGATGCTGGTCGATGGCCTGATGGCCATCGGGCTGCTCGTGGTCGCGTCGGTCGTCCGGTTCGGCGGCGACTGGTCGGTCCATTGGCAGGAACTCGACCTCGACCCGCTGCTGCTCGTCGTCGGTTACGCGATCACCTGGGTCGCCGTCCTGGCCTTCAACGGGCTGTACCGGCCACGGGCGCGCTGGACCATGCGATCCGAGGCGGTGGACCTGCTGCGGGCCACGACGATGATGGCCGCGATCCTCCTGGCCGTTCTGTTCTGGGTGCGCCTGCCGGACATCAGTCGTCTCTTCCTGCTCTTCCTGTTCCCGGCCCAGTGGCTCGTCGCCCTGGTCACCCGCGTGGCGCTCCGACTGACCTTCCGTCGTCTTCGCGAGCGCGGCTACAACCGGCGCTTCATGCTGGTGGTCGGGAGTGGGCCAAGAGGACAGGCCTTCGCCACCAAGGTCGAGGACCACCGGGAACTCGGCCTTGAGGTTCGTGGCTTCATCGACGACGACCCGACGATCGCGCTCCCGGCGCGCTGGCACCGAGTCGGGGCATTGGAAGACATCGAGCGGATCCTGCGGACCAAGGTGATCGACGAAGTGGCGGTCTGTCTCCCCTTCTCGCAGTGGGACCGGGTCGATGCCATCACCCGGATCTGCGAGGACCAGGGCAAGATCGTTCGAGTCCCCATGGATCTCCTCGACCGTGCCTTCGCATCGGGCCGTGTCGAGGATCTCGACGGGACACCGGTCTATTCGCTGATCAGCGGACCGGACCGGGCCGTCGGGTTGGCCGTCAAGCGACTGATCGACCTGTCGGTCTCGGGGGTCGGGCTCGTGCTCCTAAGCCCGATCCTGCTGGCCGTCGCCATCGCGATCCGTCTCTCGGACGGGTCGCCGATCCTGTTCCGGCAGGTCCGGATCGGCCTCCATGGGCGCGCCTTTACAGTGGTCAAGTTCCGGAGCATGACCCCCGACGCCGAGGATCGGTTCGACGAGGTCGCGAACCTGGGCGAGGGCAGCGGACCCGCGTTCAAGATGGAGCGCGACCCCCGCGTCACGCGCCTGGGCCGCTTCCTGCGCCGCACCAGCCTGGACGAGCTGCCGCAGCTGTGGAACGTTTTCCGCGGCGAGATGAGCCTCGTCGGGCCGCGCCCCGCGCCGCCGCGCGAGGTGGACACCTACGACCTCTGGCATCGGCGACGGCTCTCGATGAAGCCCGGCATCACGGGTCTGTGGCAGGTCACTGCCCGCCGGTCGAATGACTTCGACCAGCGCGCCGAACTCGACCTCGCCTATATCGACCGCTGGTCGTTCTGGCTGGATCTCAAGATCCTGGCACGGACGATCCCCGCGGCCTTCGAGGGACGCTGAATGACGACGACCCATCCCACGACCCGGGACGAGCAGGTCCGGGACGGGGCCGACTGCCGGGTGGCCGTGATCGGTCTCGGCTATACGGGGCTGCCGCTGGCGATCGCGTTCATCGAGGCCGGACTCGAGGTCGAAGCGATCGACTCGTCCGTCGCGCGGGTCAACGAGTTGCACGCGTGCACGTCACCGATCGACGACATCAGCGATGCGCGACTCGGCTCGGCCATCGATGCCGGACTGCGCGTCACCTTGCCGGCCGACGCCCAGCTGGCCGACGCGGACGCGATCTTCGTCTGCGTGCCGACCCCGATCACCGGGACGAAGGACCCGGACCTGTCGGCCGTCCTCTCGGCCGCGGAGTTCATCGGCGCCAACCTCCGTCGAGGACAGCTGGTGATCCTCCAGTCCACGACGTTCCCGGGGACCACGACCGGCCCGTTCCGTGGTGCGATCGAGCGTCACGGCCTCATCGCCGGGACCGACTTCGACCTCGCCTTCGCGCCCGAACGCGTCAACCCCGGCGACCCGGCGAGTGCGTCGAAGGACGTGCCGAGGCTCGTCGGCGCGACCACACCGGCCGCCACGCGACGGGCAGCCGCGCTGCTTGCGAACATCAACGACCACGTGGTCGAGATGTCCTCGCCGGACGCGGCCGAGATGGCGAAGCTCCTCGAGAACGTGTTTCGCAACATCAACATCGCGTTCGCGAACCAGCTCGCCCTCCTGTGCGAGCGGATGGGACTCGACGTCTGGGAAGTCATCGACGCGGCCGCCACAAAGCCGTTCGGGTTCATGCGGTTCACGCCTGGCCCTGGGGTCGGTGGTCACTGCATCCCGGTCGACCCCTACTACCTGTCCTGGCGCGCCCGCCAGTTCGACTTCATCGACCGCTTCGTGGAAGCCGCCGGTGACATCAACCTGGCGATGCCGCGCCACGTAGTGGACCTCGTTGCCGAGGCCCTCAACGATCGCGGTTCAGCGCTCAAGGGCGCCAAGGTCGGCGTCGTCGGCGTGGCCTTCAAGCCGAACATCCAGGACGCCCGGAACTCCCCGGCCGCGGACGTCATGGCCGGTGTCAGCGCCCGAGGCGGCGAGGTCCGCTATCACGACCCGCACGTCCCGAACTTCCGGGATGCGGCCGGCGTCGTGCGCGAGTCCACCGAGGCGGACCCGCTGATCGACTGGGCGGACGTCGTCGTCGTCCTGACCGCGCATCGCGCGATCGACTGGACCGCGCTGTACGGGCGCGCCGGTCTGGTGGTCGACACCGTCGACAGCTCGGCCGGTCGCGCCGTCCGTCCCCGTCAGGTGCTGCGCCTCGGCGCCGGCTGGTCGACCCGCCCTTGACCGACCGATGACGGGACCGCGCCGGTGAAGCAGGTGATGATCAAGCGAGGCCAGGCGGTCGTCGAGGAGGTCCCGGCGCCGGTCGTCGAACCGGGGACGGTCCTGGTCCGCGTCGACCGCTCATGCATCTCGGTCGGCACCGAGTTGAGCGGCATGCGTTCCAGCGCGACGCCGCTGTGGCAACGCGCCGTCCGCCAACCGAGCCGCGTCATGGAGCTCGTCGACTCGGTCGCCACGCAGGGGATCACGGCGACCCGGAACCGGATCGAGGGCAAGCTCGCGGCGGGTGAGCCGACGGGCTACTCGGCCGCCGGTACGGTCATCGAGGTCGGCGACGGCATCGCGGATCTCAGGGTCGGCGATCGCGTCGCTTGCGCGGGCGCCGGCGAGGCACACCACGCCGAGGTCATCCGCGTGTCACGCAACCTGGTCGCGCCGATCCCCGCCGGGCTCGGGTTCGCCGAGGCCAGCACGGTGACGCTCGGCGCGATCGCGCTCCAGGGCGTCCGTCGCGCGCAGCCGACCCTCGGCGAGACCTTCGTGGTGATCGGCCTCGGGATCCTCGGCCAGCTCACCGCGCAGCTCCTTCGGGCCAATGGCTGCCGGATCATCGGGATGGATCTCGACCCCGAGCGCGTCCGGGTCGCGGTGGGCCTCGGCATGGAGATCGGACTCGGTCCCGATGACGGCGACGCGATCGCGCATGTCGGCCGTCTGACGGGCGGCATCGGCGCCGACGGGGTGATCATCACCGCGGCCACGTCATCCGACGAGGTCGTCTCGACGGCCTTCCGGATGTGCCGGAAGAAGGGTCGCGTCGTGCTCGTGGGCAGCGTCGGGCTGGACCTCGACCGCGAGGACCTCTACCGCAAGGAGCTCGACTTCTTCATCTCGTCGTCCTACGGGCCTGGACGCTACGACCCCGACTACGAACGAGACGGACACGACTACCCGATCGGGTACGTTCGCTGGACCGAGAACCGGAACATGGCCGAGTACCTGCGGCTCGTCGCCGGCGGGCACGTGACCGTGACGCCGCTGATCCACGCGACCCACCGCGTCGAGGACGCCGCCGAGGCCTATGCCTCGCTGACATCGGAGACCCCGCGGCCGCTGACGGTCCTGCTCTCGTACCCGACGGCGACCGAGGACCGCCCCGCGGCACGCCTCATCTCGAACCCGCAGGTGCGCCCGGGGGCGGCCCGGGCCATCCGGGTCGCGCTCGTCGGAGCCGGCGGGTTCGCCAAGGGGATGCACCTGCCCAACATCCAGTTACTCTCGGACGAGTACCAGCTTCGCGCCGTCGTGAGCCGGACCGGGCACAACGCCGCCGCCACCGCGACGCAGTACGGCGCGGCGTACTCCACGACCGAGTTCGAGCGGGTCCTCGACGACCCGGAGATCGACCTCGTCCTCATCGCGACGCGCCACGACCTCCACGCGACCCTGGCCCTCGCCGCGCTCGAGCACGGGAAACACGTGCTGGTGGAGAAGCCCCTCGCCCTGACCCGGGAGGGCCTCGACGGGATCATCGACTTCTACGCGCGTGTATCGGCCACGGCGAGCCCCTCCGTCCTGCTGACCGGGTTCAACCGGCGCTTCTCGGCCTACGGCCGGCGGATCGCCGAGCTCACGCAGTCCCGCTCCAACCCGATGATCCTCGACTACCGGATGAACGCGGCCTACATCGCGCCCGGCGACTGGGTCCATGGCACCGAGGGCGGCGGCCGGAACCGGGGCGAGGCGTGCCACATCTACGACCTGTTCACCTACCTGACCGGCGGCCACGTCACCGATGTCCAGGCGCGGACGATCCGTCCCGCCACCGGCTACTACGGGCGGGCCGACAACTTCGTCGCGACGATGGGGTTCGACGAGGGCTCGCTCGCGACGCTTACCTACACCGCGCTCGGCTCGAAGGACCACCCCAAGGAACAGCTCGAAGTCTTCGTCGACGGGAAGGTCATCGTGCTCGACGACTACCGGAAGCTCACGGTCGCCGGCGCGTCCTCCAGGGGGCTGACGTCACAGGTCGCCGACAAGGGGCAGAAGGACGAACTCCGCGCACTGGCGCGAGCCATCCGCGACGGCGGCGAGTGGCCGATCCCCCTCTGGCAGCAGGTGCAGGCGACCGAGATCGCGCTCGCCGTCGAGCCGTTCCTGACCGGTGACCCCTAGATGTGCGGGATCGTCGGGACGCTGACGTTCGACCGGAACCACCAGGTGACGGTCGATCAGATGGAGCGGATGCGCGACACCATGCGACATCGCGGGCCCGATGGCGCGGACACCTGGGTCGGCGCCGACTGCCGGATCGGCCTCGCGTTCCGGCGCCTCGCGATCATCGACCTGAGCGCCGCGGCCATGCAGCCGATGTCGAACGAGGACGGCTCGCTGCGCGTCGTCTACAACGGCGAGATCTACAACCACGCGGAGATCCGGGCCGAACTCGAGCAGATCGGCGGCCATCGCTGGAAGACCGACCACAGCGACACCGAGGTCATCCTCCACGCCTTCGAGGAATGGGGGATCGACTGCCTCGTGCGGTTCCGTGGGATGTTCGCGATCGGGCTGTGGGACGCGCGCCGGCGCGAGATCTGGCTGGTCCGGGATCGGATCGGGATCAAGCCGCTCTACTACAGCATCCATCACGGCCGGATCTCGTTCGCCTCGGAGATCAAGGCGCTCCTCCAGGATCCCGAGCAGGAGCGGGCGGTCAACGAGGAGGCCTTCTTCCACTACCTCTCGTTCCTGACGACGCCGGCACCCGACACCCTGTTCGCCGGTATCCGGAAGCTGCCGGCCGGCACGTGGATGCGCGTGTCCGAGGACGGGACCGTCCAGGAACGGCGCTGGTGGGACGTCTGGGATCACGTCACGCCACTGACCGGCGTCCCCGAGGCGGAGATCGCCGAGCGCGTGCTCGCCGAGCTGCGGACCGCGGTCCAGCTCCGCAAGGTCAGCGACGTGCCGGTCGGCGTCTTCCTGTCGGGCGGCATCGACTCGAGCACGAACGCCGCCCTCTTCTCGGAGGGCGAGACGCGGCCGGTCAAGACCTTCTCGATCGGCTACGAAGGGGAGTACGAGAGCTACCGCAACGAGCTCGACTGGGCCCGCCGGATGGCCGACGAGGTGGGGGCCGAGCACCATGAACGTCTGCTGACCCAGGACGACCTGCTCGACTTCCTGCCACGCATGGTCCAGCTCCAGGACGAGCCGATCGCGGACCCCGTGTGCGTGCCCGTCTACTACGTCTCCAAGCTGGCCCGCGACAACGGCGTGACGGTGGCCCAGGTCGGCGAGGGCGCCGACGAGCTGTTCTGCGGGTACCCGTCGTGGAAGCGGGCGCTCGAGGTGCAGCGGATGGATGGGTGGCCGGTGCCCCGGTCGCTCAAGCGCCTCGCGCTTGCCGGCCTGCGAGGCACGGGCAGGGACGGCGGCAAGCGATACGAATGGCTCCGGCGGGGGGCTGCGGGGCAGCCGGTCTTCTGGGGCGGGGCCGAGGCCTTCACCCAGCGGGACAAGAAACGGCTGCTCAGTCCGCGGCTGCAGCGTCGATTCGACGGGCTGACCTCGTGGCAGGTCCTCGCGCCGATCCGCGAGCGCTTCGCGGCGAAGGCGTGGGAGCCGTCCGACCTCAACTGGATGACCTACCTGGACCTCAACCTCCGCCTGCCCGAGCTGCTCCTGATGCGCGTGGACAAGATGAGCATGGGGGTCAGCCTGGAGGGCCGGGTCCCGTTCCTCGACCACAAATTCGTCGAGCTGGCGATGAGCATCCCGACCGAACTCAAGACGCGAGACGGGACGCTCAAGTACGTCCTGAAGAAGGCGGTCCGCGGCGTGATCCCGGACGAGCTGATCGATCGGCCGAAGCAGGGCTTCGGCGTGCCCGTCCAGGAGTGGTACCACGACCGGCTGGGCGACCAGATCCGGCGCGACATCGATGCCTTCTGCGCGTCGACCGACTTCCTGGACCGGGATGCGGTCCGCAGCCTCCTGGCCCAGGACCGAGGCCCGCAAGCGTGGTACCTCCACAACCTGGCCATGTGGTGGAACGAGTACCTCGCGTGACGGACGACGCTTCGAGCCTCGTGAGCGCCCGCGGTTCGGCCCCGATGGGTCCCCGAGAGATGCTCCAGGAGGCGACCGGGTCGGACTTCCTCCGGAACATCATCGCGACGCTCGGGAACCGGCTCCTGCTGATCGCGATCGGACTGGTCACCTCGGTGCTGGTGACCCGGGCGCTGGGTCCCGAGGGTCGAGGTCAGTTCGCGGTGGCGGTCGCGCTCGGTGCGGTCGGCGTCCAGCTCGGCAATCTCGGCCTCCACGCGTCCAATACCTGGGCGGTCTCGCGCGACCCGCGCCTCCTGGCTCCGTTGCTCGCCAACAGCCTTGCGGTGAGTCTCGTCGTCGGGGGCGGCGGCGCGATCCTGATCTGGGCCATCGTGACTGTTGCGCCGGGCGTCTCGCCGCTGCCTCCACTGGTCCTCGCGATCGGGCTCCTGGCCATCCCGATCGGACTTGCCTACCTGCTCCTCCAGAACCTGTTGCTCGGAACCAACCGCATCCGTGCGTTCAACCTCCTGGACCTGGCGGGTCGGATTCTCACCGTCGTGTGCTTCGCGGCACTGATCCTTGCAGACTGGGTCACGGTGGCGAGCGCCCTCATCGTGGTCGTCGGCGTCTCCATCCTGGCCACGATTGCGGCAGGAACCCTCCTGGTGCAGCGAGTCCAGGATCCGATTCGGCCCAGTCTGTCGCTCTTGCGCGAGCACAGCTCCTACGGCGCGAAGGCGTACTTCGCGGCCTTGTTCGCCTTCCTGACCCTTCGCCTCGATCTGCTCATGGTCCAGTACATCCGCGGCTCAGCCGACGCTGGCTACTACTCGATCGCGGTGACGCTCGCCGACCTTGTTTACCTCCTCCCGGTGGTCGTGGGAACGCTTCTCTTTCCTCGGCTTTCCGCGATCACGGACTCGGAACGGCAATGGCGGATCGCCTGGACCGTCGCTGTCGCTCTCGGTGTCGTCATGACGGCGGTGGCCATCGTGGCGGGCGTCCTCGGCGGAACGGTCATCTCGATCCTCTACGGCGAGGTGTTCCTGCCGGCCGTGCCGGCGTTCGTCGTGCTCCTCCCAGGGATCGTGGGGTTATCGATGCACGTGATCCTGATGAATTACGCCGGAGCGGTCGGCATGCCGCCCATCACCGTGTACGCGCCACTCGCAGGCTTCATCGTGAACGTTGCACTCAACCTGTGGCTCATTCCGACGGTCGGGATCGTCGGTGCCTCGGTGGCCTCGACGATCGCCTATTCGCTGATGCTGGCGATCAGCGCAACGTATTTCCTCCAGCGACGCCGGTCGCCTGGGGCGCGAACGTCGACGCGATGAGTCAGGACCCCCGCGATGCCGCGCGTGAGGTCTGGGGAGCCTCGCCGGCCGGATGGACCTTCGGCGATGGTGCCGACCCGGGCACCCGCGAGTTCTTCGAGCGCGTCCTCGAGCGCCGTTCGACCTACGAGCAGCCGTGGTTGTTCGACCTGGTCCCGTTCAGTTCGTATGCCGGCCGGCGCGTGCTCGAGATCGGCTGCGGCGCAGGCTACGATGCCTACGAGTTCTGCCGACAGGGCGCCGAGTACACGGGCATCGATCTCACCCCGGAGAACGTCGACCGCACTCGAGCTCACCTCTCGCTCTACGGCTTTCACCCGGACGTCCGGGAGGCCGATGCCGAGAACCTCCCCTTCGAAAACGACACATTCGATGTGGTCTTCAGCAACGGCGTCCTTCATCACGTGCCGGATATCGGCATCGCGCTCGCTGAGGCGTTTCGCGTCTTGAAGTCGGGCGGCGTCATCTGGTTGATCGTCTACCACCGAGACTCGGTCTTCCATTGGGTGACCCTGTTCGGCTGGATCCACCTTCTTCGAGGCGGCTTCCGGCGGCACTCCTTCCGAGAGCGGCTCTCGATGATCGAAGCCAGCTCGAGCTCGAGTCATCCGATCGTCAATGTCTACTCGAGACGAGCCGTAGTCAGGATGTTGGCCGACGCAGGCTTCGTGAATCGAGCCATAGCCGTGCGCAAACTCGTTGCCGAGGACTTGCCCGCTCCAGGCTTCCTGTGGGGCGTCTGGAAAAGGGTTCCGTTGGCATGGCTGGATCGTATCGGGCGCCGATGGGGCTGGTACGTGGTCGCTAGCGCCAATAAGACCGATGCCTGACTCCTGTCTCGTGATCGTCAAGGACACGGCGTATGTCGCTCGACCGCACGAGGTGGCGGTGACGTTCGACGAATTCAAGCGATGGGTCTATCACGGCACCATCGTCCGGCGAGCGTTCGGCTACCGCGAGGTCCGGCTCCAAACGCATCGGATCGGAGCGTTGACCAGGCCCTTCCTCACCATGTTTCTCCTTCGGCTGATGGCCCGGGGGACGTGTTTGATCCAGGACGACCACGGAGCCAGCATCTCGATAGATGCACGAACGCTTGCGCGGCTCGGCCGACGCACCGTTCGTGACCTCATGCACCGCGCCCGACTCCTTCGTGACATCGAGAGGGAGATCGAGGATCTCGGATCGTCGCCCGCTTCGAGGCCTCGGCCGATCGACCAGCGGGCATCTCCGGTCTACCTTCGCACGGATCTGGTCTTCGGCCTCACGTCCGGCGGGTCGGTCGGCCACATCGCCGGGGTGCTGAACAAACTGGATGGGTTCACCGGCCCACCGATCTTCCTGACGAGCGACGCGATCCCTTCCGTTCGGTCCGACATCGAGACACACGTGATCCCGCCCGATGGCCGGTTTGCTGACTTCCTGGAGCTGCCGGCGTTCGCTTTCAACGACGTCTTCGACGATCGAGCGAGGCGGCACCTGGAAGGGAGGGGGCTCGCATTCGTGTATCAGCGGTACAGCCTCAATAGCTACGTCGGCGTCCAGATCGCCCGGAGGCACGGCATTCCGCTCGTACTCGAATATAACGGATCGGAGGTCTGGGTCAACCGGAACTGGGGTCGCCGACTGAAGTACGAAGCCCTGTCGGATACGATCGAGTCATTCGACCTCGCGGCCGCCGACGTGGTCGTGGTTGTGAGTCAAACGCTGGCTCGCGACCTTGTCCATCGGGGAGTCGATCGTGACAAGGTGCTGGTGAACCCGAACGGAGTCGACCCGGATCGCTATTCCCCGGCGGTCGATGGCGGTCCGGTTCGCGAGCGCCTGGGACTCGATGACCGGATCGTCGTCGGCTTCATCGGGACGTTCGGGCCGTGGCATGGGGCGGAGGTGCTGGCCGAGGCGTTCGGTCGTCTGGTCGCGCGGCGTCCCGAGTATCGGGAAGGCGTGCGGCTGCTGATGATCGGCGACGGCCCGACGGTCGAGGAGACGCGTCGACGGATCCGCGCCGGCGGGGTTGGGGACGAAACGCTCTTCGTCGGCCGAACCGCGCAGGAGGACGGGCCGGCCTACCTTGCCGCCTGCGACATCCTGGTCTCGCCGCATGTTCCCAACGTCGACGGCTCGCCGTTCTTCGGCTCGCCCACGAAGCTGTTCGAGTACATGGCGATGGGCAAGGGGATCGTCGCCTCGCGGCTCGAGCAGATCGGCGAGGTCCTCGATCACGAACGGACGGCCTGGCTGGTCGAACCCGGTGACGTCGATGCGCTCGCTAACGGCCTCGAGCGCCTCATCGACGACCCGGCCCTTCGCGAACGGCTCGGTCGGGCCGCGCGCGAGGACGCGGTCGCCAAGCACACCTGGTACGAGCACACGCGCCGGATCATCGAGAAGCTGCAGTCGCGCTATGCCTGAGCCCGGGCGACTCGCCGCGTGGGTCCGAGCCGGGCTCCGCCAGCCGCCGCAGGTCACCGCGACCCGGGCCCTTGCGATGGCGCGCCGGTCCGGCGAGGGTCGCCGGGATCGGCGCCGAGACGCAGCGGAGACGACCTACCTGCCGGACGACGCGATCCCGGCCACGCTGCTCCGATACCTCGACGTCCCGCCCGTGGAGCTGCTCCGCCCACACGCGGAGGCGATCGCCGGCGTGACGGGCCTGTACCTCGACCATCGCTTCGACCTGCTCGGCTCTGGGTGGGTCCGGGTCCGCCACGGCGTGGCATGCGCCGGTCTCGAGGGCCATCGATACCCCGCGAAGCCGACGGTCGAGGCGGATCTGGACGGCGGGTGGCTCGCCGGACGGGTGACCGCGGCGAACCTCCCCGAGTCGCGGCGGGTCTGGCAGCTCGTCGACGAGGGCTACGAACCGATCGACTGGCAGCTCGATTTCAAGTCCGGATGGCGCTGGTCGGAGGCGACCTGGTACCGCGACATCGAGTACGGCTCGGTCCCTGGGGCCGACGTCAAGGTCCCGTGGGAACTCGCACGGATGCAGCATCTGCCCCAGCTCGCGCTGGCGACGGCCCTGGCTCGCGCGGGTGAATCGGGGCTGAGCTCGCCGGAGCGCTATACGGCGGAGTTCCGCAACGAGGTCCTCGATTTCATCGCGACGAACCCGCCCCGGTTCGGCGTCAACTGGACGACGACGATGGACGTCGCCATCCGCGTGGCGAACTTGCTCGTCGCCCACGACCTGTTCGTCTCGATCGGAACCGCCTTCGACCCCGACTTTGAGGCCGCCTTCCGCCGCAGCGTCCTGGAGCACGCCCGGCACATCGCCGCCAACCTCGAGTGGGCGCCCGACCTGCGAGCCAACCACTACCTCGCAGACATCGTCGGGCTGCTGTTCACCGCGGCATATCTCCCCGGCACCGCCGAGACCGATGCGTGGCTGACCCTCGCGGGCCGGGAACTGATTGCCGAGACCCGATTGCAATTCAACGACGACGGCACGGGTTTCGAGGCGTCGACCTCGTATCACCGCCTCTCGGCCGAGATGGTCACCTGGGCCGTCGCCCTGATCCTCAGCCTCGACGCGGAGAAGCGGAGGGCTCTGCCGAACGGCGGGGCATCGCCGCTACCCGGGTGGCTGGCCGAGCGGCTCGAGCGGATGGCCGGGTTCAGCATGGACGCTACGAAGCCGAGCGGGCGCGTCTGCCAGATCGGCGACAACGACAACGGGCGATTCCTGAAGCTCGTGCCGGTCGTCCGCCCAGTCGCCGCGGCCGCCGCCCGAGAACGCTTCGCGAACCTGACCGTCGATGCCGCGTTGCCCGACGGCTCGACGTACTGGGCGGAGGACCATCTGGATCACCGGCCGCTCGTCGGCGCGATCGCAGGCCTCTTCGAACGGGCGGATCTCGAGCGCTTCGCGGCGACCGCGCGGGTCGAGACAGCCGTCGTCCGACTGCTCGGGAATGGTGCGTGCCTGCTGACCGACGGCGAGGCGGTCGGTCACGCCCGATCGATCCGGGTCGGCGACGACCAGGCGCTCGACGACATCGGGGCCTGGCTTGGTGCCCGGGCAGCGGATCAACGGCGTTCGACCCGGATCGCGCTCGATGGCGGCGGCGCGACCGACGGCCTGGAACGGATCGCCTATCCGGGCTTCGGCCTCTTCATCCTTCGCTCGCGACGGGTCTACCTGGCGATCCGCTGCGGTCCGGTCGGGCAGAACGGGGTGGGCGGCCACGCGCACAACGACCAGCTGGGCATCGAACTGGCGATCGATGGCGTGGACCGGCTGCGCGACCCCGGAACCGACGTGTACACGCCGCTCCCGGAGCGACGCAACGCCTACCGGTCGGTCCGCGCTCATGCCATCCCAACCTTCGACGGCCCCGAACCGGCCGATCTCGAGGAATTCCTCTTCCGGCTCGGTCGGGGCTCCGAGGCGACCTGCACCTACTGGGGGCCGGCGGGGTTCGCTGGCCGTTGGCAGATGACCGGATCGAGGGTCCTCGTCCTTCGTGCCCGGCTCGAGGACGACCGTGTCACCCTCGATTACGGGCTCGAGGGCGCCCGGTTCGTGGAGACAGATGGCGCCGGGACCCTGCCGTTCTCGCCGGGCTACGGGATCGTCGAGCGAGCGGGTCCGCCGTGACGAGGCCCAAGGTCCTGATGGGCTGTTTCGAGTTCTGGGATTCGCCGTTCCAAGTGGGAGGGCACCAGATCGCCAAGGCCTTCGCCGCCCTGGGCTGGGATGTGGCCTACCTCTCGAGCCCGATCTCGCCGTTCCATCTCATTGAGGGCTTGTCCCCAGAGTTGCGGGCCCGAATCGCCAACTACCGATCCGGCGGGGTCGTCGACATCGACGGCCACGTCTGGGCATACGTCCCGGGAGCACTCCTGACGCCACATGCCAAGCCCGGCCTGCGGAGCCGGCAGGTTAACCGGCATTGGGCACGCTTCTCGGTCCCGAACCTTGTTCGCATGCTTCGCAGGCGCGGGTTCGGCAAGGTAGACCTCCTCTACCTCGACAGCCCGATCCAGGGGTTCCTGCTCGACGCGATCCCGCATCGGCGCTCGGTCCTGCGGATCGCCGACCGGATGGCGGCGTTCTCGCACGTCACGCCATCGATGCAGGCCCTCGAACGCCACATCGCCGCGTCGGTCGATCTCGTCGTCTACAGCGCCGCCAGCCTCGAGCCCGACGTCGCGCGCCTGGGTGCCAGACGCAGTCTCCACCTACCAAACGGGGTGGACTTCGATCAGTTCGCGGCAGGCGACCGGTCGCTGCCGGACGACCTCGCCGGGATCCCGCATCCGATCGCGATCTACGTCGGAGCGACTGGCGAGTGGTTCGATTTCGTCCTGATGGAGGCACTGCCGGCGGCTCTCCCCGAGGTGTCATTCGTGCTGATCGGGCCGACCGAGCCCGCCGCCTCGCGCCTGGCGCCTCGCTCCAACCTCCACCTGTTCGGCAAACGGCCGCATGACCAGATCGGGCGCTATCTCCACAACGCCGACGTGGGGCTCATCCCGTTCGATGTCGCCGGCCATCGGGACCTCGTGAACGGGATCCATCCGCTCAAGCTGTACGAGTACCTGGCCAGCGGGCTGCCCGTGGTCGCGAGCGATTGGGACGAGCTCCGCCGGCTCGGCAGCCCGGCGCTCCTGTGCCGAACGCCCGAGGAGCACGTCGCCGCGATCCGTGCCGCGATCGACCGACCATCCGAACCGGGTCCGGGGATCGCCTTCGCTCGCGCGGCCGACTGGCAAGGCCGCGTCGAGCTGCTTTTGGCCGAGCTCCGATGATGAGGATCCCGCGAATCAGAGTCCGGGACGATACGGTCCTGGTCGCTGGGGCCATCGGAGTGGCGGCAGCGGGGCTTGGGATCGCGGCCCTGGGTGCCGGTGCGCTCGTCCTTCGCGACACGTTCTGGGGTGATCCGACCATCTACTTGGCGTTCGCCCAGAACGCCGCCCGTGGGCTGCCTTTCACGTTCAATCCACCCGAATTCTCTTCAGGCGTCGCGTCCGTCCTCTGGGAACTGGTGCTCGCGCTGCCCCTCGCAGTAGGCACGGGCGTCGCCGGCGCCAAGGTCTGCGCCGCGGCCTTCGTATTGATCGGTTTCCTGACGACGCTCTGGGCTGCCGCCAGACTGACTGGATCATGGTCGGCGGCAGCGATCGGGTCCCTCTTTATCGTCCCGGGCCTCGCCTTCTACGGGGTTCTCCTGTACGACTCCGGTCTTGTCGTGACGCTGATCGCGGCGAGCTTGCTCATCGGGCACCGCGTCGCGTCGCGGCCAGGAGCGATGTCTCGAGCGGATGTCTTGTTCCTCGGAGCCGCGTGGACTGCGCTGCCGCTCGCGCGTCCCGAATGCGCACTGCTGGTCCTTCTCGAGCTCCTGGCCTTGGCGGCTACCGGCTCGCGAGGCAGAATCGCAGTGTTGGTGGCCCTGGCGCTCGTCGCCGCATTCCCCGCGGCCGTCTACTACGGCTATAGCCAGGTCACGCTCGGGAGCTACAGCGTCTCGAACGCGACCCGAACGATGGATCAGCGTGCGGGCGCCGTGGCGATTGGACCGTTGCTCTACTCGCCGGCCGCGGCCGAGTACCTGTGGAGTATCGCCATCCCACTCGCGATCTCAGTGCCGGGGATTTGGGCCTGGCTGCACACGCGCCCGGACCGATGGCTCGGCTGGTACACGGGCGGGGCGATCGTGATCTGGAGTCTCGTCCTCGTCTTCTATCCCGTGACGCTGTACGTGCCGCGCTACTTCCTGCTCGCGGCGCCATTCGTCGTGGCGGCGATCGCGAAGGCTCTAACGATGGCGCCTGCCAGACCGATGATTCGCGCCTTCGCGTGGTCGCTCGGATTCGTCGTCCTGCTCTCGACGGTTGCGACCACATTCCTGACCGCCGTCGACGCGAGCCACGCCGGTTATGCGTTCGACGTCATCACCGAACGCGTCGTCATCGATCGCGTCAACGGCGTGGCGATCCCCGGCGATCGCGTCCTTGCGTACGAAGTCCAGGACCGCTGGTCATTGCGTGACGACGTCGACCTGCTCGCGGTCAATGGCATCACCGATGGGAAGGTCGCGCCATTCATCAGGGTGAGTGACATGGCGGGCTTCCTCAAGAGCTACCGGCCGTCGCTCTGGATCGCCGACGACCCGATCCACCAGCTGCCGTACACGCGAGGGACGATGCTCGACGAGGCGATGACACGCCTGGAAGCTGGCGCAGCGTCGACATCGATCGACGGGGTCCGGTTCGAGGTGGTCCAGCGAAACGCCGAGCCGGTGGCAGCAGGTTTCGCCGGCTGGCGTTTGTTGATCCGGCTGTCATATTCGAGGGCGTCCGACTTGAGAACGTCCGACCGCATCGATCACCAACGAGGCGATCGAGAGCACGGATTCCGTGCGAGTGCCAACGAAACGCTTGACAGGTCAGTACCATCGTCAAGCGGGTATCGCAGTCCCTCACGTAATGGCGGAACATGAAAAGACTCCGGTGGCGTCGGATCGCGATCGGCGGCGTGCTTGGCGGGCTCCTCCTCGGGACCGTGCTGGCGTTCGCGATCGCGCTGATCTGGCCGCCGCCGCCGATCCCCGCGAACGTGGCATTCCTTGGTGATCGCTCACTGCTCGATCCCGCACAGACGAACACCTTCACGGGCACCCATATCACCCTCACGGACAATCTGCGAGCGTACGACCACACGGTCCGCCTGGAGCCGACCGATCTCGGGCGTCTCGTCGATCCGATGAGCTTCGAGTGCCACGGTGGGATCGCCACCGTGGTGTGGCATGTCGGGAACCTGGAGCCGACCTATCCGAACACCGGCATCCATCTCACAGCGTTGCTCGACGACGAGCCGATAGCGTCGATCATCGTAGGCTCGACGAGCGGCGTTTACGAGGATTCGCCCGCCGAATTGCAGACGATCGTGGATTGTCCGGCCGGCGTCCACGCATTGGCGCTCGAGGTGACGGACATCCATGGCGTTTGGGGATTCCCCTACGTCGTCAGCGAGCTGGACTCTCCCTCCCTCGACCTTCGGGTGAACCGCGGCTTCAGAGTCAGTGAGATCTGGTGACCGCCACCTCACCGAGCCAGCGCACGATCACATCGGCGATACGCTCCCCGGCATGACCATCCCACAGAGGCGGCGGCTCGCTCGGGGCTGACCAGTCGCCAGCGACGATCGATGCGACAGCCTCGGCGACGTCCTCCGGCTCGATCAGGCGGTTCGTCCCGTGGTTGATGGTGATCGGCCGCTCGGTGTTGCGGCGAACCGTCAGGCACGGGATCCGAAGCACCGTCGTCTCCTCCTGGATCCCGCCCGAGTCCGTCACCACGACCGTGGCACCCCGCACGAGCGACATGAAGTCGAGGTAGCCGAGGGGCTCGATGATCCGGAGCCGCTCGTTGGCGCGCAGCCCCGCTTCGGCCAGGGATCGCTGTCCCCGGGGATGGAGCGGGAGCACGACATCAATGACGCGAGCCATCCCGTCGAGCATCTTGACCGTGCGTTGTGCCGCGGCCCGGCTGTCGACGTTCGTGGGGCGATGGATCGTGGCCACCGCGTAGGCCCCATCCAGATCCAGAGAGGTCCGCGGTCCGGCGGGATCGAACCGCTCGAGGTTCGCCAGCAAGGTGTCGATCATCGGGTTGCCGACGAAATGGATCTTCGACTCGGGGGCACCGACGGCACGAAGGTTCTCGAGTCCTTCAGGAGCCGTCACGAACAGGAGCTCGGACAGCAGGTCCGTGATCTTGCGGTTGATCTCCTCCGGCATCGTGTCGTCGAAGCTGCGGAGACCGGCCTCCACGTGTGCGATCGGGATCCCCATCTTGGCTGCGACCAGCGACGCCGCGGTGGTCGAGTTGACGTCGCCGTACACGACGACGAGCGATGGCGTGAGCTCGGCAAAGACCGGTTCGAGGGCGAGCATGATCCCGGCGGTCTGCACGGCATGCGATCCCGACCCGATCCCGAGGTTCCGATCCGGCTCGGGTAACCCCAGCTCGCGAAAGAAGACATCGGACATCGCTGGGTCGTAATGCTGGCCGGTGTGGATAAGCTGCTGGTCCATGCCGCGCGCCGCCATGGCGCTGATCACAGGCGCTGCCTTCATGAAGTTCGGCCGCGCGCCGACGATGTGGACGACCGATCGATTCATTGCTGCAGTATCGGGGACGCCGACGGTCGAGCGGTGTGGACCGGTCGTTCGTGACGGACCAGGTACTCCTGGGTCGCTGCCGGACCCGGTTCGGCGGGTACCCTAGCCACCTACGTCTCGGCGGTAGCCAGGCGCGTTGTTGTCCTCCACGAGGGGCGCGTTGTCTCCAAGCTCATTCGACGTCGTCATCCCGACGTACAACAACTGGGACGAGCTCCAGGCCTGCCTCGCATCCTTGGAGATGTCGACCGGTCCCGAGATCTCGGTCTTCGTCTGTGTCGACGGCTCGACCGACGGTACCATCGAGCACCTCCGCGACGCCCGATTCCCGTTCGCCCTCCGTGTGCTCGAACACATGGATCACGTGAATCACGGCCGGGCCGCGGCACGGAACCTCGCGGTCCCGCACCTGGAGTCGTCGCTGCTCCTCATGCTGGATTCGGACATGCGGCTCGCCGCAGATGCGTTGGATCGACACGCAGACATGCTGCGGGAGGCGGGCCGGGTGTCCATCGGCGATGTTGTCTACCTGAACAAGACCTCGAACCTATGGGCTCGCTATCTCACGACCCGGGGTAAGTACAAGAGCCCACCCGGCTCAGAGGTCGGGCCGCTCGGTTTCAACACCCAGAACGTCGCGCTTCGGACCGAGGACTTCGTGGCGGTCGGAGGATTCGACGAAGCGCTGCGTTGGTACGGTGGCGAGGACACGGAGCTTGCGCTCCGGCTCTGGAAAGATCGGGACCTGCGCTTCTACTACAACGCCTCGGCCGAGGCGATGACCATCGAAGGTAAAACGATCCCGGCAGCGATGGCTGAGCTGGAAACCTATGGAGGGACGAACCTGCGGCTCATACGGGCTCGACATCCTGGGCCGCCGGCGCCCTTCTGGATCGATCGTCTCGAAGCCCCACGTCTCCGGGACCGCGTCTTCCTTGCCGCGATGAACCCGGTGACCGACCGGATCGTCGACGGGTTGCTCCCGCACGTCCCGTTCGGCGTGCAGCGCCGGCTCATCGACTACAAGGTCATCCGGACAATCTTTCGCGGTTACGTGCAGGGTGTCCCGTGACCGCAACACGCATCGTCCACGTCGCCACGCGATTCCTTGCCTCGGGGACTGAACGCGCCATCGCCGATATCGTGGCCGCCCTGCCGGCACCGGGCTTCGAGCACGTCCTGATCGTCGGCCGTGACCACGACCCCGTGTCGATCCGCACGCTGTGTGGTGACATCCAGGTCATCGTCTCGCCGCGCCTCGTCCGTCGCCCCGACCCACTCCAGGATCCGCTGACCACGGCCCATCTGACGCGGACGATCCGACGCCTCCGGCCTACCATCCTGCACACGATCCAGTCCAAGTCCGGCATCCTGGGCAGGGTCGCCGGACGACTCGCGGGAGTCCAGGCCTTCGTCCACACCGTCAACATGGCGAACTTCGGCGCAGGGTTCCACCCGCTGTTGAGCGTCGTCTATGCGAATGCCGAGCGGCTCGTCGGCACTTGGACCGACCGGTTCCCGGTCAACGGGACGGAGCTGCGCGACCGATACCTCCGGGCCGGGATCGGGTCGCAGGAGCAGTACGTGATGATCCGCTCGTCCGTCGACCCCGGGCCGTTCCGCGCCGCCGCGAACGAAGGCATGGGAGTGGCCCGTGCGAGACTCGGTCTTCGTGTCGATCCGCCGACGATCCTGTTCGCGGGCAGCCTGGACGAGCGCAAGGGCGCCCTTGACCTGCCGCAGTTCCTGGTCGCGGTCCGGAAGCGCGTCCCGGATGCGACGCTGGTCGTCGCCGGTGATGGTCCGTTGCGCGCGGAGCTCGAACGGCGGGTGCAGGAGCGCGGGTTGGCGTCCGCGGTGCGCTTCCTTGGATTCACGGCCCAGGTGCCAGAAGCCATGACTGCGGCCGACTGCCTGGTGATGCTCAGCCGAGCAGAAGGGCTGGCGACGGTCCTCGTCCAGGCCGGGGCGGCCGGGACGCCATTCGTCTCGTACGACGTGGACGGTCCCGCGGAACTCATCGACCTCGGGGCGGTCGGGTGCGTGGTCCCGCGCGGCGACCTCGAGGCCGCCGCGGCGGCGACCGGAGCGATGCTCTGCGCAGTGCCGTCCGGACGGCTCGCGCTCGACGAATGGGCTCCCGATGAGGTCCGCCGCCGCTACCGCGCGGTCTTCGAGGACGTTGCCGCGGTCTCGCGTCGGCGATGATCGACCAGGGCGGAGGGCTGATCGCGACGGCCGACGACGGCGCACGCCCGACGATCGCCAGGCCCGCGGCAGGGCTCTCCGGCTGGGCGCTGGCTCGCGCGGTGTCGCTGCCGGTCATCGCCGGACTGCTGGTCAGGGCCATCCCGGTCGCGACGGCCGACTTCCCGCTCAACGACGGCGGTCTGTTCTACACGATGACGCGCGACCTCCAGGCGGCCGGCTTCGTACCCCCGGCCACGACCACCTACAACGACCTGGGGATCCCCTTCGCCTATCCACCCCTCGGGTTCTACCTGGCCGGTCTGCTCTCCGAGGCCGGGGTGGCGCTGCTGCCGTTGTTCCAGTTCCTGCCGCTGCTCTTCGCGGCCCTGACGATCCCAGTCGTCTATCTCCTCGCGAGGGAGATCCTCGGCTCGACCTTCAAGGCGCTCATCGCCACCTGGGCGTTCGCCCTCCTGCCGAGAAGCTTCGAGTGGCTGGTCGTGGGCGGCGGGCTGACCCGCTCGCTCGGCCTCCTGCTGGGCCTGCTGGCCATCCTCGAAGGCCTCCGGTTCTTCCGAACCTCCCGCCGGCGAGACGGCGTCGCGATGGGGATCCTGGCCGGCCTCACGGCGCTGAGCCATCCCGAGGCGGCGCTTTTCACCGGTCTCAGCCTGTTCCTGATGTTCCTCGCGTACGGCCGTACGCGTCGGGTCCTGGCCGAGTTGCTGGCGCTCGCCGGCCTCGCGGCGCTCATCGCCGCACCTTGGTGGCTCACGGCCGTCTCGAGGGATGGCCTCGCGCCGTTCCTGTCGGGCGGGCAGGCGACCATCGACGTGGGCGTCAGCTTCCAGTACCTCGTCACCTTCGCCTTCACCGACGAGCCGTACCTCACCTTCCTCGGGGCGATCGGTCTCATCGGGTTCCTCTTCGAGATCGCGCGGCGGCGCTATCTGCTGCCCGCCTGGGTCGTGCTGTTGTTCGTGCTCGCGCCGCGTGGGGCGGCCACGAGCGCCATGGTCCCGCTCTCGCTCCTGGTCGCGGTGGCGATCGACCACGTCCTGTTCGCCCGGCTGCGGGAACCGCAGGGCCAGGTCGCGGACGACCCGGCGCGGGGCGGCCTCGCGCTCGAGGACCGCTTCGGTCGCGCGGTGCTCATCGCCGGCGTGGTCCTCGGGGTCATCGGCGCGGTCAAGGCGCCGGTCGTCCTCGGCTCACCCCTCCATGCCCTCCCAGAGCCGAACCGCACGGCGATGGGCTGGATCGCCGCCGACACGCCCCCGACGACACGGTTCCTGGTCGTGACCGGGAGCCAGTGGTTCCTGGACGCGAACTCCGAGTGGTTCCCGGTCCTGGCCGCCCGCCAGAGCGTCGCCACGCTCCAGGGGTACGAGTGGCTCGGGAAGGCGGCGTGGGACGCCCAGGCGCGTCGGAACGCCGAGCTGCAGGAATGCGCCTACGCCACCCGGGACTGCGTGGAGGCGTGGGCCAGGGCCAACGCAATGACCGACGCCTGGGTCTACGTTCCGGTCCGGACGATCGACACCCTGTCGCCGACGGGCGACTGTTGCGCGGGGCTGCGAGCCTCGCTGCGATCGTCGTCGCGGTACGTCGTCGCCTACGACGGTCCGGGTGGGACGGTGTTCAAGCCGGCGTCGTGATTCACTCGTGGTCCTGCCACACGATCTGGGGTAGAAGCGAGACGACCTGGGCGACGAAGATGTCGCGCCGGTAGAGCGAGCCGTAGCGGTCGATGAGGTAGGGCGGGATTGGCTGGGGCTGCCCGAAGACGACACGTCCCACGATCGGGAGCGCGTTCTCCGACGCCTGGACGATCTCGAGCCAGCGGTGATACCGGGTGATGGCCGCCGCGTCGCCGAGGTGGACTGCCACGAGCCGGGCAAGCCCGATCCGGGTAGGGTCGAGCGGCTGTGCGGCCGTCTCGGCCTGGAGGTCGCGCCAGGCCTCCGCATCACCCTGCCAGGCGGCGATGGCATCCGCGTACGCCGCCCGCTCGGAGGACGGGAATCGTCCCAGCGTCGCTCGCGCATCCTCGTAATGGCCCTGCATGAGGGCGACCTGCAATGCGGTGTCCGGGGCGGCGTTCCGCTCGACGGACGTGAGTGCGTCGGCGAGACCGGCGGGCAGCCCCGACGGCGCCGACCAGAACGGGTCACCGAGGAGGCCCGGTGCGAGCGAGATGGCGTCGGTGTAATCGTGGACCGCGGCCTGCTCGTCGCCGAGCTGCTGATGGAGCCAGCCGGCGGCGACCGCAACGGGTGGCCGCTGAAGGCCGAGTCGCTCCGCCCGGACGAGCGCATCCCTGGCCCCGGCGTCATCGCCGAGACGCCAGCGGACCGCGGCCAGGTCGAGCCAGGCGTACGTGTAGTCGTCGGCGTTGGCGCTGGCGGCCAGCGCTCGTTCGGCCAGGGCGAGGTCCCCCGCGTCGGCCGCCGCGACCCCAAGGCTGAACTGATAGAGGGGGACCTCCGGGTCGATGGCGACCGCGTCGCCGAACCGGCTCGAGGCGTCGGACCACTGTCCGGCGTTCGCGAGGTCCACACCGTCCTGGGCGGCCGCCGTGGCGCTCTCGACGCGAGCGATCCCCACGAGGATCACGATGAGAAGGGCGGCCGCCCCGAGCATCGAGGCCCGTGCGAATCGCTCCAGCCGGGGATCGGCGGAGGCCGTCCCCACTGGCGGCGGCTGGGCGACCGCGTCGAGCCAGGCTACCGGGAGCGCGACGGCCAGCAGGACCGCGAGGACGTTGACCAGGACGTCCCCCACCTGCTGTCCGGCGAATACGAAGATCGCGAAGACTGCCGCGTAGGCGACCCGGCGGCGGCGTGGGTCCTCGGATCGGATGGCCCGAACGACCAGGAGACCCAATGCCCCGACCAGGACGATCCCGGCAACAACCCCCAGGACGCCGAACTCGGTCGCCGTGAACAGGTACAGGTTGTGGGGGTGTGGCACATACAGGTCCGGATCCCGCGGGTTGGTGGCGGCAGCCCGGAGCACCGCCCAGGCGCCCGGCCCCACGCCGGTCAGTGGAGCGGATGAGAAGAGCTTGGCGCTGACGGCCACGAACCCCTCGCGGTACCCGCTGTCGTCGAGGGTGAGCCGCCCGGTCAACGCGGCCAGCCCGACCACCCCGACGGCCATGATGAGGACCGCGACGGCGACGCCCACGCCGGCACGCGTGTGCACGAACCGCCAGGCCCGACCGCGAGTGTCGGACCGGACCAGGACGGCAGCGACGCCAGCGGCCACGACGCCCGCCGCGGCCCCGAGCCAGGCGCCTCGCGAGGCCGTGACCAATGTCGTGACGGCGATCAGCACCACGACGAGGGCCGCGGCAACGCGGCCGGCTCGCCCGCGGAAGGGACTCGTGGCCAGCCCGAGCGCCCCGAGCATCAGGACGATCGCTGCGACCGGGTTCGGCGAGCCGAGCGTCAGGCCGAGGTACTCGGGACGAAGCGGCGGCACCGCAATCCGACCGACGAGGCCCCACCACTCCGTCCACGACTGGAGCACCTGCGCGAGGTAGAGCCCACAGACGACCAGACAGAGCAGGAGGGCCAGACGCTCGAGATGGGCGCGGGTCTCCGGCCGACGTATTAGCGTGATGAGCAGCAGATAGACGCCCGTGAGGAGAATCGCGTACGCGAACAGTTCGAGGCTCAGGCGTGGAACGCGCGAGGTCACGGTCGAGATCGCGAAGACGGCCAGGCAGACGCCGATCGCCGGGAGCAGCACGCTGGATGGCCGCCAGCTCGGGCGGACGGTCGCGACAATCAGCCACGGCACGAGGGCGACCGCGGCCATGACGTCGTAGACGACGCGCACCGGGAGGGCCTGAGGTCCGGCGCCCCCCGCGATGAGGATCGTGAAGGTGGCCCCCGCCGTCGTCGCGAGGACGAGCGCCATCGTCGTCAGCCGGCTGGTCGACGGACGAGCGGTCGCGGGGCGATCGCGGAGTGATGGATGGCCGTCGATCGCCTCGCCGGTGGGACTGGTCACGCGCGCATCGTAGCCGCGAGCGCGCCCGGACCTATGTGGCGCGAACGTCCACCCCGGCGGTGGGCACCTGGACCACGCTGGGCGTCTCCCGCTGCCGCCACAGAGATTCGCTCGCCAGCGCAGCGCAGATCGCGAAGCCGCTCGGCCACAGGATCGGCAGCCCGAGGGTCGCCGCAGCTGGCACGGTCCAGCGACGGTCAGTCAGGCCGCCCCAGGCGACCAGGACGAGCGCCGCCGGCAGGCGTAGCCACAGCGGGACGCCGATCTCGAACTGGGCCACGGTGGCGCCCCCGCCGGCGCGCCCCAGGAAGTCGAGCCAGTCCGCCCAGAGGCTCCCGTCGACGACGAGCGAGACCGCAACGATCGCCGCCGTCGCGCCGAGAGCGATCGCCAGCGAGCGCCATTCCTGCCGGACCGCGAACCAGACGAGGCCGATGCCCGGCGTCACCTTCGTCAGCAGGATGAACGCCCAGGCCCACGGATAGCGGAACCCGAGCGCGATCGCAGCCGCGATCAGCAGGTGGACGTTGCCGTGGTAGAGCTCCAGCGCGACCGGCGGGAACGCGAGCAGCCAGATGACCCGCGGTCCGCGCCCGCCCAACCAGATGACGGTCCCGACCAGGAGGGCGAGCCAGATCCAGAGGAACGCATACCAGTCAAGGTTGGCGAAGAGGCCGAAGAGCCGCGCGATCGGCGGCGAGTAGTTGAACGCCGACAGGCCCCCGACCGGCGCCTGGTACGGCTGCGCCGGGTTCACCGACCAGTAGCCGAAGGCATCGAAGCCGACGGTCCGCTGCTGCGGCGCCACGATGACGAACAGGTACGCCGTGAAGAGGAGGCCGGCGACGATGGCCCCATCCCGCAGCGCTCGGCGCGCCGTCACGCCTTGCCCCTCGCTCGGACGGCCGCCTGCAGCGTCGACAGCTGGTAGAGGAGCAGGCGCGGGCTCGCGAAGACCGCCAGGCAGATGGCCAGGGCCCAGCCGGCGCGCGTCGGGGCGAAACGGAGCGCGAGGGCGATCAGGATCGCGGTCGAGGTGGCCCACAGGATCGGCGAGATTGCGTAGAGCGAGCGGTTCTCGACGTTGCCGACCTGGGTGAGGTCCGTGAAGCCCAGGAAGGCGATCGTGCCCCTGGGTTCCAGGATCGCCGACAGCAGCCCCAGCCCCACGGTCCAGCCGACGAACCGGCCGAGCGACGACCAGTCGCGACGACCGATCCAGAAGACGGCGACGAGGGCCGGCAGGAGCTTCAAATGCGCCGCCGTCGCCACCGCGAGCGGCGACCCGAGGGCGAGCAGGAAGGTGACGGCGACCTGGGCCTGGCCAATGGCCAGGCTCCAGGCGATCGGGGCCGCGAGCCAGCCGAGGACGAGCCACGTCCATCGACTGCGGACGCCCATCCGGACGACGGTTGCGGCAAGAAGGGCGAGCAGAAAGGCCTCCCAGAGCAGTGCGGCTGTCTGGAACGGCAACAGCGCCAGCGGGCGGAAGGCTACGGCCAGGAGCGGTGGGTATCGATAGAAGTCGGCGTCGTTCGTGCCCGTCGGCTGGTCGTAGAGCGGCTGACCCGCGTTGAGCCGGGCGCCGGCGTCGTAGTAGGCGTGGACATCAACCAGGGGGTCGAGACGCAGGTGCAGTGCCAGGGTGTCGAGACCGATCAGCAGCCCGACGATCGCGGCCGAGGCGAGCACCATCTTGACCCCGCGGGCGTCGAAGGGCGATCGTCGGCTGGCCACGAGCCGCATCGTACGCGCGGTCGCATAGGATGCGAGGGATGGATCCGACCACATTGCCGGCCAGCCGTGCCGAGGCAGCGCTGCGCCTGGCGGCCATCGCCGTGGCGACGCTCGCGATCGTCGGCTGGGGTATCGCGCTGGTGTCGGCGCCGGATTGGTTCGCTCGCTCGTTCGCGATCGACTACGGGATCTACATGAATGCGGTCGATCGCTGGTGGGCCGGCGACGGCTGGTACCAGGCTCGACAATTGGCGGGCCCCTACCCGATCGAGATCGGCGACATCCTGTATCCGCCGATCCTGCTGTACCTGCTGATCCCGTTCCGGCTCCTCGGCCCGTGGCTGTGGTGGATGCTGCCGGCCGCGACCCTGGCATGGGTCGTGTGGCGGCACCGGCCGGCACCATGGGCCCTGGGAATCATCGCGCTCTGCCTCGCATGGCCGTACTCGCCTGCGAAGTACATCTTCGGCAATCCCGTGATCTGGGCGGCGGCAGCCGTCGGCTTGGGCACGATCTATCGGTGGCCGGCGGCGCTCGTCCTGGTGAAACCGACGGTCGCGCCATTCGCGCTCGTTGGGATCCGTGACCGGCGATGGTGGGTAGTCGTTGTCGTCCTGATGGTGGCTTCCCTGCCCTTCCTCGCCGACTCCCTGCGCTACGCCCAGGTGCTCCTGGACGCTCAGACCAACCCCGTCGACGGCCGCGGCGGACCGCTTTATTCGCTCACGGAATTCCCGCTCATGGCGATTGGCGTCATCGCGTATCTGGGGCGACGCGGGAGGAGGCGGTCTGGCTTGGCGTCCGCAGATCAGGTCCCTGCCAAGGACGAATCGCGGTAGTTCGATCCAAGCGGATTAGGCCATTCGTACCGGTCGGCCGGACGCAAATCCGGTGCTAGGCTGCACTGCCTTGCGTACGCCGTTGCTGCTTTACGTGCTCGCGCTCGTGGTCCGCGGGTTGCTGATCGCGCATTTCCCCGACCCGGCCTACCCGGACTCCGCCTACTACGTCGACGTGGCACGGGAGCTCCACGCGGGACATGGCTTCAACGTGGACTTCATCTGGATCTTCGCCGAGGTCGGTGGCGCGATCCCGGCCAACCCGGTCCTGCCGATCGCCTCGAATGCCCACTGGATGCCACTCGCGTCAGTCGTCCAGGTCCCGTTCCTGTTCATCTTCGGCGACGTCGCCTGGGCCTCCGCGGCCCCGTTCGCGCTTCTCGGCGCGCTCGCCGCGCCGTTGACCTGGGCGATCGCGCGGGACGCGGGGGCGCGGCCGCTGGTGGCGAACGGCGCCGGGATCCTCGTGGCGATCCCCGTCCTGTCGCTGCCGTTCATGGCCCAGCCGGACAACTTCTCGCTCTACCAGCCGCTGGTCGCCGCCTCGCTCTGGCTGGCCGCCCGGGGGTTGCGCGGGTCGGCCCGATCGTTCGTTGCGGCCGGACTGCTCGCGGGCGTTGCGACGCTGGCGAGAAGCGACGGGCTGTTGGTCCTCGTCGCGCTCGGTCTGGTCTTCGCCTGGGATCGAGCGCGGGCGCGTGGGTCAGCCGGCGCGCTGAAGCCGGCCCTCCCCCTCTGGGCCGCGCTTGCCTGCGTCGGGATCTTCGCCCTGGTGATGGCGCCCTGGTGGGCCCGCCAGTTGCTCGAATTCGGATCGCTCTCCCCCTCGACCGCGTCCGGCAAGGTCCTGTTCATCCGCGACATCGGTGAGTGGAACGACATCACGACGCCGGCCTCCCTGGACCACCTGCTCGGGATGGGCATCATCCCGCTCATCGCGACACGGATCGGCGGGTTCATCGCGGCGGCGACGATCTACCTCGTGCTGGTGTGCGGCATCGTCCTCGGTCCGCCGCTGGCATTCGGCACCTGGGCACGCCGCCATTCGCGAGACTTCCTGCCGT
The DNA here is from genome assembly GCA_041484785.1 of Candidatus Limnocylindria bacterium. Taxonomy (GTDB): domain Bacteria; phylum Chloroflexota; class Limnocylindria; order Limnocylindrales; family CSP1-4; genus SPCO01. The sequence continues at coordinate 4,033 of JBGPIH010000003.1, read as the reverse complement.
TCTTTCTCTACGCCGCGATCCTCTTCGGGTTCTCCGGCCTGGTCTCGGCGGTCCACGTGCCGGGCGGGACGTTCATCCACTCGGCGGTCGCGCTCGCGCCCCACAGCTACGTCCTGGCGCTCGAAGGGATCGGGGTTGGCGTGGCCTGGATCGCCGCGCGGCGTCCGAGCTGGAGTGCACCCGTCGCGACGCGGCTCTTCACGGCCGCTGCGGTGGCGTTCAGCATCGTCCTTGCGGTGCTCGGAACGCTGGGTGTCCATGACACCTGGACCGCCCGGCGCGACCGGGCGAGCGCGATTGCCGCCGCCTTCGAGCAGGCGCATGTACCCGCGACCGACCGGGTGATGTCGATCGATGCGTCCGGGACAAAGTATGCGACCGGTCGCGGCGGCGTCGTCCTGGTCAACGACCCGCTCGGCACGATCCTCGACGTCGGCTACGCCTACCGGATCCGCTGGCTGGTGCTGGACGCTTCGGAGAGCGTGGACTCCGTGGCGCCGATCCTGGAGGAGGACCAGCGACCGGCCTGGATCGGTCCGCCGATCTACACGCAGCCAGGCACTGCACTGACCGCTGGCGGGACGACCGCGAAGTACTCGCTCGGGATCTTCCCGGTATGCCTCGAGGGATCGTCCGATCCGCGCTGCTTCTCGACCGGATCGAGCACCCCGTGAGCCGTCGCGAGGCCGCCTGCTCCGCCCTCGGTATCTTCCTGGTCGCGCTCGTCGTCCGCGTCGTCTTCGCGGCCCAGATCGTGTTCCCGAAACCGGAGGACACCGCGTACTACTTCGGCGTGGCGCGCAACCTGGTCGAGGGTCGTGGGCTCGTCTCCGATGCGCTGTGGAGCTACCAGACCCAGCCCCTGCTCTTCCCCCGGCCTGCGTTCGAGGTCTGGCTGCCGCTGCCGAGCTTCCTCGCAGCGATCCCGATGCTCCTGGCCGGCGCGTCGTTCGCCTCGGCCCAGTGGGCGCCTGTCGTCGTCGGCGCGCTCGTCCCGGTCCTCGCCTGGCGGCTCGCGGCCGACGTCGCGGTGGAACGGCGACTGCCGGTCGGGCGTGCCCGGACCGTCGCCGTTGGTACGGGCCTGACGACCGCCGTCTACCTGCCGCTGCTGCTCCACTCGGCCCTCCCCGACTCGACGATGCCGTTCGCCGCCCTGGCCCTCGGGGCATGCCTGCTCATGTCGCGGATCGCGCGCGACCCGCGCGGCGCCCGTGCTCTCGATCCGCGCCTCCTCGGCCTGGGTGTCCTCATCGGGCTGGCGGCGCTGACGCGCAACGAGGTGGTCTGGATCGGCCTGGCCTGGGCGATCGTCGCGAGCCGGATCCCCGGCCCGGATCGCGCGGCGCGGGTTCGTGTGGTCGCCGTGGCCGCGGTCGTCGCCGGCCTGGTGTTTCTGCCCTGGGCGATCCGCGACTGGGCGGTCTTCGGGAGTCCGCTGCCGGGTCAGGCCGCGGCCAACGCGCTCTCCGTCAGCGGCTTCGACATCTTCGGCTGGAACGATCCCCCAACCCTCGCCCGGTATCTCGCCGTTGGGCCTGAACGGCTCGTCGCGATGCGTGTGGAGGGCTTCGAGCACAACCTGCTGACCGTGCTCCTGCTGCCCGGTGTGCCGATCTCGTTGATCGGCCTGCTGGCACTGCCATGGCAAGGGCGCGGGCTGTCGTTGCGGCCACTCCTCGTGGTCAGCGTCCTGACGTTCGCCGTGACGACGCTCGTGTTCCCGGTCTCCACGACCTGGGGCACGTTCCTCCACGCGGCCGGGCCCGCCCACGTGCTGCTGGTCGTGTCCGCACTCCTGGCGCTCGATGGGGGGATCGCCCGGCTCGGCGCCCGCCGGGGCTGGACGCGCCCCGTGGCATGGCTCGGCGGCACCCTGGGGGTATTCGGTTCGGTCCTCTTCTCGATCGTGCTCCTCCCGTCGTTTGGTGCGGGGTCGCAGGCGAGCGCCACCTATTACGACGAGCTGTCGCGGCGGATGGCCGCGATCGGCCAGCCACTGGACGCCGGCGCTGGCCCGGTCATCACGGACTTCCCGATCTGGCTGGCGGAGAGCGAGCGGGTCCCGGCCCTCGCCCTGCCCGACGAATCGCCCGACGACGTGCTGGATCTGGCGGCCGCGTTCCGCGGGACGCGCCTGCTGATCGTGACCGGCGATCACGGTCGCTGGCCGGCGGTCCTCGATGGCCCGAGCCACGGCGTCGACTGCTTCCACGAACTGGACCTCGGAGCAGGTCCCGCCGGACAGATCGATCCGCTCGCGGGGACCCGCATCTTCGAGATCGTCTGCCCATGAGAGGCGACCCGTATACTCCAAAGTCGATGGAGCCTGCACGCCCCGGAACGGATGGTTGGGACAGCCGATTCGACGGCCTCCAGGCGGAGGCAACGGCGGCGGTCGGGTACAGCGCGAACACGCTCGGCAGCGTCCACGAGCGGTATCGCGAGGCGTACGCCCAGGCGCTCAGCTACTGGCAGAGCCTGCGCGACCAGCTCGACACGGCGGATCACGAGCCCCGTGACAGCCGGCCGCGGGGCGTCCCGGATGGCACGGGCGCCGACGCCGCGGCGATCGCCGCCGAGGCCGGAGCCGACGACGCCCGGCGGCGCATCCTGCGCGGCGACGTGGACCGGCTGACCGTCGATCTCGGTGCCCACCAGGCCGAGCTGGCGAAGCTGGCGCTGGCCGAGCAGACGCTGGAACGGACCTGGCTCTTCCTGCAGGGCGGCGACGCGTCGCTGATCAGCGAACCCAACGGGCCGTCGACGGCGGCCGACCTGAACATGCGGATCATGGAGGCGCAGGAGGCCGAGCGATCGCGGCTCGGCCAGGAGATCCACGACGGACCGGCCCAGGCCCTCAGCAACGCCATCTTCCAGGTCGACTACATCGAGCGGGTCCTCGATGCCGACACCGCCCTTGCCCACTCGGAGCTCGGCCTGCTGCGCGAGCTGCTGCGGCGGGAGCTCGGCGACGTCCGCGCGTTCATCACCCAGCTCCGCCCGCCGATGCTCGACGAAGTCGGCCTGGACGGCGCCATCGCCCAGGCCGTCGAGAACGTCCGCGCGATGGCCGGCCTGGCCGTGACGACCGATTTCGGCGCGCCATCGGATCTGCTCACGGACGGCCAGCGAACGGTCGCCCTTCGCGTGGCCCAGGAAGCGCTGCAGAACGTGCGCAAGCACGCGGGGGCCACGGTAGTGACCGTCGCAACGCGCCTCGAAGGCGCCGACTGGGTGCTGGAAGTCCGGGACGACGGCCGCGGGTTCGATGTGGGCGCGGTTGCCGCCCGGGGCCGGCGCAACTTCGGACTGCAGTTCATGCGCGAGCGAGCCGAGTTGATCGGCGCACGATTGGACGTACGATCGAGACCGGACGGCGGCACTGTCGTCGGGTTGGCGATCCCGGTGGCAGCCTCGACGGGAGCGGAGGAGAGCAGATGAGTGCCAGTGACTACAACGGACCGGACCGCCGGCGAGGTGGAGCGGACCGCAAGGCGCTCGACGAGATCACCAGGATCCTGGTCGTCGACCACCACGCGCTGTTCCGCATGGGGATCGCCAATATCCTCGGCCAGCAGCCCGACTTCGAGATCGTCGCCGAGGCCGAAGACTCACGGGGCGCGATCGACCGCGCGCTGGAGACCTCGCCCGACCTCATCCTGATGGACCTGTCGCTGCCGGCGCCCGGGGGCATCGAGACCACCCAGCGGATCAAGCGCGAGCTGCCCGCCACGGCGATCATCGTGCTGGCCGTCAGCGAGGACGAGGACGCCCTGTTCGACGCGATCAAGGCCGGCGCCGCGGCGTTCATCCTCAAGGATGTCGGGCCGGACGACCTGGTGACGATCATCCGTCGGGTGGTCGCCGGCGAGTACCTGATCAACGACAAGGTGTTCTCGAAGCCGGCCGTGGCCTCGCGCGTCCTCAAGGAGTTCCGTGAGCTGGCGGTCTACGGCCAGGAAGCGGCCCCGATCTTCGCCCCGCTCTCCCCCCGCGAGGTGGAGATCCTGGACAACATCGCCCAGGGGAT
>JBGPIH010000002.1:0-60976 GCA_041484785.1 Candidatus Limnocylindria bacterium | reverse complement strand
GCCCTAGGCCGGCTTCTTCGGCTTCTTCGGCTTCGGTGGCCGCTTCGGCGTCTTGTCACCCATCGATCGTGGCCTCCTGATGGATCGGGCCGCCGAGGACCTGCTGGAACTGGGCCGGGCGGCGATCCGCGTCAGGGTACGACAGTTCGCGGGACGAGTTCTGGGCCCGAGGATGAGCCGCCGATCTCACGAATCCGTCAGGCGGTAGACCGTCCCGTGGCCGTCGGCCAGGTAGAGCTCGCCCGCTTCGTCCTGGCCGAAGGACGTGATGAGCGCATTCGTGTCCAGCGCTAGGATCGGGGCCGTACCGGTCCTGGCGCCACGATCGACATACCAGATCTCGCCGCTGCAGTAGTCGCCGAAGAGATACGCGCCGACCAGGTCCGGGTACGCCGACCCGCGGTAGACATACCCGCCGGTGATCGAGCAGCGGCCGTTCGTATGGCCGTACTCCGTCAGCGGCAGGGTCTTGCCCGTCCGGGCGCAGCCCGTCGACGGCGAGTAGCAGTGGCTCGCTTCCATGACCCGCCAGCCGAAGTTGAGGCCGCGACCGGCGTTCCGGCCACCGGACGACGACGCCCGGTCGACTTCCTCCCAGGCGTCCTGCCCGACATCCCCGATCCACAGATTCCCGGTCGCTCGATCGAACGACCAGCGCCACGGGTTGCGCAGGCCGTACGCCCAGATCTGGTCGAGGCCGCCGCGTCCGACGAACGGGTTATCCGACGGGATGCCGTAGGGCAACGTGCCGGTCCGCCGGTTGACGTCGATGCGCAGGAGCTTCCCGAACAGGACGCCTAGATTCTGGGCACGTTTGCCCGGGTCGCCGGCGCTGCCGCCGTCACCGAACCCGATGTAGAGGTCGCCATCGGGGCCGAAGGCGATGTTCCCGCCGTTGTGATTGGCGAACGGCTGGCGGAGGCGCAGGAGGGTTCGGCCGCTCGATCCGTTGACCCGGTCGGGGTTGGCTGAGACGCGGTACTCGCGGATCACGCTGGTGCCGTTGAGGTTCGTATAGCTGACGTAGAGCTTGCCGTTCGACTTGTAGCTCGGGTGGAAGGCGAGGCCGAGGAGGCCCTGCTCTCCGCCGTTCGAGACGGACGCGCTCAGGTCGAGGAACGGGGCGCTGAGCAGCACGCCGTTCTTGACGATCCTGATCTTGCCGGTCTGCTCGACCACGAACAGGCGACCCGAGCCATCGCCCGCATTGGTCAGCAGGAGGGGATTCGAGAGACCGCTGGCAAGCGGAACCATCCCCAGGTGGATCCGGGATGGGGTGATGGCGGCCGCGCCCTGGGCGGGACCCACGAGCGCACTGACGATGAGGGCGAGGATGGCGCCCCGCACGAGAACGGGCATGACCCGCATCGTACTCGTCCATCGCCGGCCCGCCGTCGGGACCCGTCACGCGATCGTCAAGGGATTGACACGTGGACGTCACCGATGCCCGGCATGGTTGCGGCCGGGCGGCGCACGTGGACCAGCGCCACGGCTACCCTGTCCGGGTCGACCTGCTCGAGCGGCCAGACGGCCCGCGCGTCGAGGAGAAGGGAGCCCAGCCGTTGCCCCAGTCCGATCTGCCACTCGCCGAGCTCCGCTCGTATGCCCCCGACCTCGCCGTCCCGCCGGACCTGGATCGGTTCTGGTCCACGACCCTGGCCGAGGCGCGCACCCACGATCTGAGCGCCACGTTCGAGCCGATCGACAGCGGCCTGGCGGTCATATTCACCTTCGACGTCAGCTACGCGGGCTTCGGCGGTTCACCGGTCCGGGCCTGGCTCCACCTGCCGGTGGGTCGCCCCGGGCCGCTGCCGGCGGTCGTTGAGTACCTCGGCTACGGTGGCGGCCGCGGGCTCCCGCACGAGCGGGTCATGTGGGCGGCGGCCGGCTACGCCCACTTCGTGATGGACACGCGCGGGCAGGGTTCGACCTGGGCGGTCGGCGATACGGCGGACCCTGACGCCGCCGGCGCTCCATTCCATCCGGGCTTCATGACGCAGGGCGTGCTCGACCCGCTGACCTACTACTACCGAAGGGTCTTCACGGATGCGGTTCGGGCGATCGAGGCGACCCGGACGCACCCGCAGGTCGACCCATCCAGGATGGCCGTGACGGGCGGAAGCCAGGGCGGCGGGATCGCCATCGCGGTCGCGGCGCTCGTCCCGGACATCGCGGCGGCCATGCCCGACGTGCCGTTCCTCAGCGACTTCCCGCGGGCGATCACGTTCGCCGACAGCGACCCGTACGGAGAGATCGTCCGCTACCTCAAGGCCCACCGGAACCATGTCGAGCAGGCGCTCAGGACGCTGTCGTATTTCGACGTGGCCACCCTCGGGCGGCGAGCGGCGGCCCCCGCGCTGTTCTCGGTCGGGCTGATGGACGAGATCTGCCCGCCCTCGACCGTCTTCGCCGCCTACAACGCGTACGGCGGTCCGAAGGAGATCCGCGAGTACCCGTTCAACGACCACGAGGGCGGCCAGGGCTTCCACGACGTGGCCAAGCTGCACTGGCTCGCCGCGCGTTTCAGGGCCTGAAGCCCTCAAACCTGGCGGCGGACGGAGGCCAGGACCTCGGACAGGCGGCCGTGGGCGAGGCAGGTGACCGTGTCGGCCGCGCCGTAGTAGATCGTGAGCCGGTCCGCATCGCGATCGACCAGGGCCGCGCACGGGAAGACGCCATTCGGGACGTCGCCGACCTGCTCGTAGGGGACCTGCGGCGCGAGCAGGTCAGTCGCGCCCCCTGGCGATCAACTTCCACGGCTCCTCGAGATCGAGGACCCGAGCGTTGTCGTCATTCGATCGTCCCCAGGGGATGGGTCCGAATCCGCGCGAGCACACACTACCTCCGGGCGTCCTCAACGGGTGGCCCGCCGTATCCGTTGCGCCGAGGACGGACCCTGCTTCCTCCCGGGGGCAGCCGCCCCCTCGGCGGCTTGCCCATCCCCTGCTCAGCTGCCGGTCGCCCGGGCCCTGGCTCGCGGCGTCCGCTCGTCCGCGTGGCGGACGGCCGGCCGATCTGCCGGCGGCGTATCGAGCTCCGGCTTGAGGAGCCGTCGCTGACGGATCCGTTCAGCCATCTCGCGCTCGCGATCGGCCTGGATGATGTAGGCAAGGCCTAGCTGAAACATGGGACGCGGACCTCCGGTGCGGCGACTCTTCCGATCGCATCTGATACCCGGATCATGACGTCGGTACATGCCAGGTCCTGTCAGGATTCCAGGCGGGATTCACCCCTTCGCCCACGTGAGGTGGTCGCGGTCGCGCGCTCAGACGTTCGGGCCGCATGGCGATATGGTGGAAGGCGGCTAACCCACAGAACCCAGGAGGCCCCGTGAGCAACCTCGTCGATTTCGACACGGTCCCGGTGATTGACGTCTGGGGCGAGACCGTCCGCGCTCGTCGGATCGAGGGTGACCGGATCACCTTCGCCCTCGTCGAGCTCGCAGCAAACGCGAACGTCCCCGAACACCGGCACGACAACGAGCAGCTGGGTATGGTCGTTACCGGCCGGGTGACCTTCACGATCGACGACGAGACGCGCGAGCTGGGACCGGGCGGCTCATGGCGCATCCCGTCCGGCGCGGCCCATCACGTGGACGTGGGTCCCGAGGGGGCCGTGGTCATCGACGTGTTCTCGCCCCCGAGGGGCGACTGGGACGCCCTCCCCCATGGCCCGGCACGTCCCGCGCCCTGGCCTCGACAAACCTGAAGTCAGCGGTCCAGCCGGATCGACGTGGCCATCTCAGGGGCGTCTCAGCCAAAAGGCCTAGGCTACGTGGCCCGGGTCCCGTGGCGGCCCCGATCGAGGAGAAGCCGTGCGCGAACGTGGAGTTCAGGCGCGCCGCGCACGAGCCGCGGTCGAGGAGGGTCGCCCGACGCCGCCGCCATCGAGCCGTCTCCGCTTCTGGCAAACCCTCGCCATCGTCGCGCTGATCGCGGCCACGGCCGGTTGGACCACGGTCGCGGTGATCACCCTTCGTCCGGCGCAGACCGGTGAAGTCGCGGCCGCCTCGCCATCCGACGAGCCCATCCCGAGCGAGGACGCGAGCGTCGAACCGCCGATCGAGAGCCATGAGGTCGCGGATCTCGAGGCAATGCTCCCGGCCGAGCTGAAGGGCACGACGCTGACCAGGGAGAGCTGGACCGGCGATACGATCCTGGGCGACGACAGCTGGAGCACGTCGCTCACGACGTACCTGACCGGAGCCGGGAAGACCGCCGCCGACCTGCAGGCATCGCAGGCCTACGATGCGGCCGGATCGCTGGATCTGAGCGCGGGCGCCTTCCGGGTGGCGGGCGTGGATGCGCCCGCCCTGCGCGACGCCATGATCGCGGCCTGGAAAGGGGACTACCCGGATCTCAAGGTCACCCAGACCACGATCGGCGGCCTCCAGGTGACCACCGGCGACTTCGGTGACGGGTCCTCGCTGAGCTACTGGTACGTCCGCGACGGCGTGGTGTTCGACATCGAGACGGCCGATCCGTCGATCGCGGCCGCCGCCCTGTCCGCGCTCCCGGCGGCCGGCGCACCGGCGCCTTCGTCATCGGTGGCTCCCCCGTCGACGACCCCGAGCGGATCGCCCTCGCCGAGCTAGGGGCGACGCCGGCCGAGATTGTGCGGGAAGGTCGGTCCGGGCGGCTCAGGAATCGCGGCGGCGATCGTCCGGTCGTTGGCCGCGTGCCGCCTGGCAAGCTCCAGGCGCAGGCTCTCCTCGCCTCGAGCCATCGCCCAGCGGTGGTTGGCCGAGAAGAGCGGCTTCATGATGACCGACAGGCGCTTGAGGACGCCCTTCTCGGCCACGACCAGCCAGTCATAGACGACGGTGGTCAGCGGTCCCCCGGGCTGGCCATCGCCGATCTCTTCGCGGAGAGTCCAGATCCCTGGTCCCACGAAATCGCCCTCGGCGTCCAGCCTGAAGCCGGTCGGCGGCTCCGACTCGGTGACCCTGAAGCGCCAGCGCAGGGTGTACGGCAGGAAGCCCTTGGTCCACAGCTCGACCAGCTTGCCGATCCCGGTCTCGTCGCCGGGCTCCAGGACCCGCACCTGGAGGTAGACCGAGGGCCACCAGCGCGCCAGGCTCGCCGCGTCGCCGAGGACGGCGCTGATCTCATCGGGCGAGGCGGCCACCCGCCAGGTCGTGACGAAGTGGTAGTCGTTGGATGCCACGGCTCGGCCCGACGCAGGCGGTCAGTCGCGGCTGGGTCGGCGGGGTCGCTCTTCCTTTGGCGGCTTGGGCTCGTGCCCGGGGCGCGGAGGGCGAGGCAGCGTGCCCGGGGCCATGTCCGGTCGCTTCTCCTGTGGGGCGCGGGCGCGGGCTGCCGCAACGGATTCGGCAAACGCCTTGGCGGCGGCCGGCGGGAGGCTGCCCAGCCAGGCGGCTTCGATCTGCTTCACGCGCTCGGTCTCGGCGCGGCGACGCTCGCGCTCATGCTTGGAATGCCTGGCCACGTTCCGTCCTTTCGATGGGTCCTTGTCGGGTGCGTTGGGCGAGTGTACCGGCCTGCGCCGCGATCGTCGCCTATCCTTCGAGGGTGAGCTTCCTTTCGATCGACGATCCGGGCGACCTCGTCTCGCCGACGCTCGTGGCCGCGTTCGACGGCTGGGTGGACGCGGGGTCGGCGGCCACGACCGCGCTGGCCCACCTGGCCGACGACGCGGCGGCCGTGGCCACGTTCGACGCCGACCGGCTCTTCGACTATCGCGCCCGGCGGCCACCGCTCGAGATCGTGGATGGGCGGCTGACCGAGTTGACGTGGCACGAGCTGAAGGTCCGTCGCACGCGCCTCGCGGAGCGCGACGTCCTGATCCTCGTCGGGCCGGAGCCGGACTATCGCTGGCGGGCTTTCAGCACGGCCATGGTCGAGTTGAGCCATCGTCTCGGCGTGGCCGAATGGATCAGCCTGGGGGCCATTCCGGCAGCCGTCCCGCACACCCGGCCGGTGCCGATCCTCGGGACCGAGGCGTCAGCAGGCCTGTTGCGCGGCGACGTGATGGCCGGCCCAGCCGGCACGCTGCGTGTTCCCTCGGCGCTCGTCTCGGCGCTGGAGCTGGAGGTCTCGGCCGCGGGGATTCCGGCGCTCGGCTATTTCGCCCAGGTTCCGCACTACGTCTCGGGCCCGTACGCGACCGCCGCGCTCGAGCTCCTGCGCGCCCTCGGCAACCACTTCGGAACGAGTATTCCCGCGCTCGAGCTCGAGGAAGAAGCGCGCGAGCTGCGCACCCGCCTCGATGCGGCGACGGCGCTCGACGAGACGACTCGGACGTACGTGGAACGGCTGGAGGCGATGTACGACGAGCAGCGTCTTCCGTCGGGCAACGACCTGATCTCGGACATCGAGCGATTCCTGCGCGACCAGGGCGGGCAGGGTCAGGGCCGGGGCTCGACCCTCTCCTGACCGTTGGGATCGTCGAAGGACCGCCGTTCAGGCAGGTCTTGCCGGCTCCGCCGCCGCCCGGCATCCCGCCGGAGGGTCGACGCGCCGCCGGACGATGGTCTCAATGTCCGGCGGTCCATTCGCGATGACCAGACGGTAGCTCGCGAACCGCGGCGCGCTACCTGCCAATGGTCAACGTCCGGGATGGACAACCGTCGATGTCATTTGAGTGCCGCGCCGATGCGGTCGTACGATGACGGCCGACTCGCAGGGAGGTGGGTGCGCCCATGACGTTCGACCCGAACGCCCGGCTCGACCCCGGGCAGATCACGGATCGGCGCGGCGTCGGCGGCCGAGGAGGGATCGCCCTGGGTGGCGGCGGCCTCGGTATCGCCGTCCTGATCATCTACCTGCTGCTCGGTGGCAATCCCAACGACCTTGGAACAGCCCTGACCGAACCAGGTGCCGTGACCGGTCCCGGGGGAACGGCGCTGGCCACCGACTGCAAGACGGGGCAGGACGCCAATACCCGGGACGACTGCCGGATCCTCGGCTACGTCAACAGCGTGCAGGCCTACTGGTCGAGCCAGTTCCACACGAGCGGGGAGACCTATCAGCCCATCGATACCGTGCTCTTCACCGACGCGACGTCAAGCGGGTGTGGAACCGCCAGCGCGGCAAGCGGTCCCTTCTACTGCCCCACCGACAAGCTGGTCTACCTGGACCTCGGATTCTTCGACGAGCTGCGGACCCGCCTCGGGGCGACAGGCGGATCGCTCGCGCAGGGGTACGTGATCGCCCACGAATACGGCCATCACGTCCAGGATCTGCTCGGGGCGCTCGATGCCGCCGGTGGCGGGGCGGGGGCGCAGGGGCAGTCCGTCAGGACCGAGCTCCAGGCCGACTGTTTCGCGGGCGTCTGGACGAACCACGCCACGAGCACGGGATTCCTGGAGGCGATCTCGAAGGCCCAGATCGCCGATGCCCTGGACGCGGCGGCGGCGGTCGGGGACGACCGGATCCAGCAGGAGACCAGCGGGCAGGTCAACCCTGAGACGTGGACGCACGGGTCGTCCGCGCAGCGCCAGAAGTGGTTCACGACCGGCTACCAGGCTGGCGACCCCGCGGCGTGCGACACGAGCGGCGCCCTCTAGGGTGCCGAGCGCCCCGCGCGCGACTGCGGATGGGCTCGTCTCGAGGCGCGCGATCCTGCGCGCCTTCGCGGCCGGCTCGGTTGGCGTGGGCCTGGCGGCGTGCGCCGGACCGAGCGTCCCGGTCAGCCCGACGCTGCCGGCGCCCACGCCACGGCCATCGTCGGCGACGCCACCGTCTCCGAGCCCATCCCCCACCGAGTCTCCGTCCGCCTCGACGGCTCCGCCGAGCCCGACGAGTGACCCGGCGGCTCTGCGCCGGAAGATCGCGCGGTTGCTCGTGGTCGGCTTTCGGGGATTGGCGATCGAGCCGCACGACCCGATCACCAGGGCAATCGAGGCCGGTCTCGGAGGGGTCATCCTGTTCGACCGCGACAGAAGCAGCCGGACGCGCAACATCGCCTCACCGAGCCAGCTGGCGGGGTTGACGGCGGCCTTGCGAGCCGCCGCTCCGGGCAACCTGATCATCGCCATCGACCAGGAAGGTGGCCGTGTCTCCCGGCTCAACCCCGCCCGCGGCTTTCCAGCCACCCAATCGCAGGCCGCGATCGGCGCAACCGACGATCCAGAGGTGGCCTTCCGGGCCGGGCGGGCGATGGGTCGGACCATGGCGACCGCGGGGATCGACTTCGATCTCGCACCGGTGGTCGACGTCAACGTCAATCCGGCCAATCCTGCCGTCGGCGCCCTCGATCGCAGCTTCTCGGCCGACCCACCGATCGTCGCCGCCATGGCCGAAGCGGAGATCGGCGGCCTCCATGCGGCCGGCGTACGTGCGGCGATCAAGCATTTCCCGGGCCTCGGGAGCGCCACCGCCAACACCGACCTGGACGACGTCGACGTGACCCGGACATGGTCGGAGGCCGAGCTCGAGCCGTTCGAGACACTCATCTCGCTTGGCCTGCCCGATGCCGTCATGAGCAGCCACATGGTCAATGACGCCATCGACCCGGGCGTGCCCGCCTCGCTGTCGGCGGCAACCGTCGGCGGGTTGCTGCGCTCGCGGCTCGGCTGGACCGGCGCGGTGATCACCGACGACCTTGGGGCGGCCGCGATCACCTCGCGCTACACGGAGTCCGAGGCGGTTGCGCTGGCGATCGAGGCCGGCAACGACCTGCTGCTGTTTGCCAACCAGACGGTCTACGTCCCGGATCTCGCGGAGCGCCTGGTCGACACCATCGAGAAGCTGGTCACGTCCGGCCGCATCAGCGAATCCCGGATCGACGAGTCGGTCGCACGGATCGACGCGATCGCCATCGGTTCGGCGATCGAGTGAACATGACACGATCTGGCAGGAATCGTCGTACCGTGGGGCCATGCGTGCGTCACGCCTGGTGACCCTGCTCCTGCTGCTGCAGTCGCGCGGGCAGTTGACCGCCGCCGAGCTGGCCGCCGAGCTCGAGGTCTCGGAACGGACGATCCATCGCGACGTCGAGGCGCTCAGCGTGTCGGGCGTCCCGGTCTACGCGGAGCGCGGACCGCACGGTGGGATCCGGCTGGTCGACGGCTACCGGACCCGGCTGACCGGGCTGACCGGGGACGAGGCGGAGGCGCTCTTCCTGGCCGGGATTCCGGGCCCGGCCGCCGAGCTCGGCCTCGGCACCGTGGTGGCGGCCGCCCAGCTCAAGGTGCTCGCCTCGCTGCCGCCCGAGCTGCGAACGCGAGCGACCCGGCTGGTCCAGCGCTTCCATCTCGATGCCGGCGACTGGTTCAGGGCGAGCCAGCCGGTTCCTCACCTCGGCGCGCTCTCGGACGCCGTCTGGAGCTCGACCCGGATCGCGATCGGCTACGAGCGCGAAGGAGGCGTCGCGCAGCGCCTCCTCGAGCCGCTCGGGCTCGTCCTCAAGGCCGGCACCTGGTACGTGGTCGCGAACGTCGAGGGCCAGAGTCGGACCTACCGGGTATCGCGGATCGTCAGCGCGGAACCCACGTCCGAGCGGTTCGAGCGACCGGCCGGATTCGACCTGGCCGCGTACTGGTCCGAATCAACCGCGGCGTACGAGCGTGACGTCCCCCGTGTCGACGTCGAGGTCCGCGTCCGACCGGATCGGGTCGACCGCCTGCGGACCGCCGTTGGACACGCCGTCATGAACGCCGCCGAACCGCTGCCCGGGCTCGACCCGGAAGGTTGGCTCCGGCTCCGACTGCGCCTGGACTGGCCGGATGACGCCGCCCTCACCCTGCTCGGCGCCGGCCGATGGGTCGAGGTGCTCGGCCCGCCGGAGATCCGCTCCGGCGTCGCTTCGACGGCGCGAGCCCTCGCGGAGCGGTACGCCGGCGACCCCGCCTGACCGGGACTCGGGCAGGCTGTGCAGCCGTCGGAGGTCCACACGGGCGGTGCCAGGATCCGGCCGCCGAGCGCGAGCACCTGGTCGCGACGCTCGTCGCCCGGCGGGCTGCGGCCCGGTCAGGAGGCGAGGCGGCGCTCGGCCTCGAACAACGCCTCTTCGAGCGAACCGCCGCGGGACGGCGCGACGATCTCGATCCGCAGCTTCGCGGGTTCGAGCCGATCGGTGCCGGCGCGCTTGACGGCGCGGTCGAGGCGAGCCACGACGTGCCTCGCGGATCGGGCGCTCGTCTCGGGCAGCAGCACCCGGAAGCTCGCCGCCCCGGCCCGGACGGCCCGGTCCGTATCGCGGGCCTCGGATCGGATCAGGTCGCCGATCTCCCGAGCGACGCGATCGAGTGCATCGCCACCACGGCTCGTATCGAGCTCGATGAGGAGCACCGACGCCGGGCGACCGTAGCGGGCGTGGCGCGACGATTCACGACGGAGGGCCGTCGTCCAATCGGGCCGGGTATCGAGTTCGTGGGGGCGCCGCGGTCGGTCGCGGTCGTCAATGGCCAGCCGGTGCCGTCTCGACGAGGCGGACGGCCCGTCCAGGAAGGCCTCGATCCGCGCGGCGGTTCGCTCGTCGTGGTGATCGTCCGGCAGGACGAAGCGCGGCGAGCGGCGGGGTCGCGGAGAAGCAGGCTGGCTGCGATCGGATGGTTCGGCCACGGGCGCCCAGTCTAGCGCCCGTCGCACGCTCAGGCGCCGCTGGTGCCTCCGGCCTGGCCCACCGTCGCGCCCGGGCGCCCTGGGTCCGCACGCGCCGCCCGGCCGCTACTCCCTGGCGGCGCGCAGGGCGGCCTTGTGGGCCCGCTTGCCGGCCTGATAGCGCGCCAGCGCCTCGGCCGAATCGACGTCGCCGAGGGTCGGCCAGCCTGGAGCGACCGCGTCGTAGCCGGGCGGCCGGACACCGAACCGCTTGCCGAGCACCGCGATGATCGACTTCGCCTTCATCTCGCCGATGCCGGGCAGCGCGAGCAGGCGCGCCTCGAGGCTCGGCCCATCGGGCGCCTCGCTCCAGACCCGCCGGGCGTCGTTGCCGTAGCCGGATGCGATCGCCGCGCAGAGCGCCTGGACCTTTCCGGCCATCGCCCCCGGGAAACGGTGGAGAGCCGGGCGCGCCCGGAACACGGCGTCGAGCTCGGCCGGATCCATCGCCGCGATCCGGGCCGCGTCGAGATGGGAGAGCCGGTGTTTCAACTCGGCGGGACCGCTGAAGGCCTTCTGCACCGTGACCTGCTGGTCGAGCGCGAAACCGATCAGGAGCGCCAGCGGTTCGTCGACGAGCAGGCGGTCCGCGGCGGGATCGCCGGTGAATGGGAGCGAGGTTGGCGTGGTCATGGGCGCATGGTACCGGCTCGCGATCATCGGTTCGCTTATTCGATCGAGATCCGGACCCCGTCGCCCCCGTCCTCCACGTCGATGACCGGACCCTTGACGCCGGCGGCGATCGCCTCGCGGATCCGGTCCGAGGTCACGTCGGAGATGCCGGGAATCCGGTTGATCGCCGCCCGACCCAGCGAGATCGGAACGCGCAGGTTGATGACCGTCCGCCCGGCTTCGGTGACCTGGACGCGCAAGGCCCTCGCAGGACCGTCGCCTCCTGGCGGACCGCTCTCGGCGGCGTCCGGCGCAGGTGCACCCGGCCCGGCGGGTCGCCGTCCGCCGGTGTCGAGTGCGTCGAGGATCGGGCCTGCCTCCTCGGCGGTCAGGCGTCCTTCGCTGACCAGCCGGAGCACACGCTCGAGGGCGTCGTCAGGCATCGAGGCCACCCGGGCGCCCGCTCGGCTCGCCGGCGTCGAGGGTCTCGAGTCGGCGCCCGGCTTCGGCGACGTCGATCTCGCCGTGCTCCAGAGACTGGAGGATGCGCAGACGCGCCTCGTCATGGGCGGCGCTGATCGCCGGGTTGGCCGGCGCCTCAGGTACCGGCGCAGGCTGTGGCCCCGCGGGCGCCGGCGGTGGTGTCGCGGGGGCCGGGGCAGAACCCAGGGCGGAGCCGGTCGCCTCCGTGATCGGGATGGGGCGTACCACGCGCAGGTCACCGGACATCGAGCGGACCGTCACCAGCGGCCCGGACCGGCCGATCGTCAACGAGTGTCGTCCGCGGCTGACCGACGGGCCGTCGACATCGGAGATGAGATCGCCGGTCAAGCTGTTCATCTGGATCTGCACGTCTCCGGCCGGCGCCAGCAGGGCGTCGCCGCTGACGGTGTCGATCCTGAAGGGACCGGCGCCCGACAGCCGTCCGGCAAGCTTGAGATCGCCACTGGTCGTGGTCGCGATCACGCTCGCGAGCGTGGCCGCCCGGAGGGCGATGTCGCCGGAGACCGTCCGTGCGATGACGTCGGCGGTGTCCCTGGCGGTGATGTCGACGTCGCCGGAGACGACTTCCACGCTGAGCCTGCCGCCGACCGCGCGAAGGGTCACGTCACCCGACGCCGTCCGATAGCGCTGATCACCGAGCAGGCCGTCCACCTCGACGTCCCCGCTGGCGGCTTCGATCACGATCGAGGCACGCCACGGGACCTCGATGTCGAGCTCCGGAGCGCGGCGTCCGCCCGGGCGGCCGCCGCGTGGTCCGAGGATGAAGTCGAGACGCGGGCCCGATCGAAGTGAAAGGCTCCCCTCACCCGGATCGATCCCGAGCGTGTCGGCAAGGTCGCGGTCGTTGACGTCGCGCACCCGGACGATCCCGCCATCGACGCCATGCAGCTGGATCCGACCGTCGCGGATATGGATGGCGAGGAGACCGTCGCCACCGATCGAGTGCTCCATCCGGGAACCGGTCGCGGTCGTCATCACTCGGTCCTCCCGAGCGCACGGATGGCCGCAGCCGCGTCCTCGGCGCTGATGTCGTGGCGAACGAGCGCCTCGAGCACCTCGGCCCGACTGCGTCCTGGGGGTGCCAGCTCCGCGACCTGCTCATCGGCATCGTCCGCCTCGGCACGGGGACCGAAACCGAGTGCGCGGACGAGGGCCTCGACCCGGGAGCGGACCGTTGGATAGCTGATCCCGAGCTCGCGCTCCATCTCACGCAGGTTGCCTCGCGAACGCAGGAAGCTCTCGAGCAACGCGAGCTGGTCGCGGTTGAGGCGACCGAATCGCCCGACGCTGAAGTCGCCTTCGAGCGTGGTCCCGCAATTCCCGCAGTGCAGGCGGGTGACGGCCAGCTCGCTGGCGCAGACCGGGCAGGTGGAGATGACGTCGTGTGGCATGTCCGTCACCTATGCGCCGGTGCCGCGTGCATGGACCGCCGATCGTCGCGGGTCGACGGCCCGACGTGTCGTGGGCGAAACCGGCGGGCGCACCTGGCCCGCCGATCGAAGCGACTGCCGGCTTCGAAGGTCGTCGAGCACCTCGCGTTCGCGGTCTGCCTGCAGGACGTAGCCGAGTGCCAGTTGAAGCATCATTGCCTCCGTATCATCAATGTGTGGTTCACACGCACTATATAGCACATCACATTTCCTTTTGTCAATACCCAGCGACACATTGTAGGACTCAACCCAAATGCGGAGGCCGTGGCCCGTGCGCGACGACCTCGTCATCCGTCCACCCGCATGGGGAGCATTCGCCGAGGGCGCGACACCACGCTCGCCGGATTGAGCGCCCGGTTCAGGGACGGAGACTGTGCGCATCGAACGACCCGTGAGTCGCGATCAGCCAGAGATCAGAGACCCGACAGGAGCTTCACGATGCCCGCACAGACGCAGATCCTCCGACCGGACGCCCTCAGCGGGGTCCCCTCGGCCATCCTCGTCATGCTCACGATCCTTGCCCTGCTCGGCGTGATCGCCCACGCCGCCGTCCTGTAGTCACGACGTCCGCGGCCGGCCGCACCGACCGGAACACCGGACGATCCGGTCCGGTCAGGACGCTCTGACCGCGGCCGCGCCCAGGGACAGGTTGCCGATCACCGACCGGTAGTAGCGGCCGGGGGCGAGTGGATCAATCCAGGCGCGCTTGCCGGGCGTCCGGATCGAGCTGAAGGTGAAGTCGAGCGCGCCGTGCGCGCTGGGGTCGCTCATGAAGATCTGGCCCATCGTCCGGTTTGTCCGGAAGACGCCCGCGAGGACGTAGGAGACGCTGCCGATCCCCTCCGCGAAGACCGCCTTGGCGTTGGCCCGCAGGAACCCCGCACCGAAGTTGTCGACCCGCTTGATCGCAACGGCACGAGTCGGGTTCGCGGCGCCCCATTCCGAGTTACCTGACGCGTAGCACAACCGGTTCAGGATGACGACGGCGTTGGGGGCCAGCTTGAGATAGGTGCGGACGTAGTACTCGCCCCAGTACTTGACGTCGTAGTTGCCGTGCCCCACCGACGCGTTGAGACCCAGGCCGTCCCTGGTCAGCGCGGAGAATGGCCCATACGGGCTGGGCGACCCGTTGCCGTGACCCAGGTAGATGAAAACGTTCGCGCCCCTGGCCGCGGCCTGCACCCTGGGCCACGTGGCGTTCGGGCTATAGAGCTCGACCACCGTGGCTCCGTACGAGCGGGCCTGCGAGGCATAGCGCCTGGCGCTGGCGATGTACTTCGAGGTGCTCGCGCCGGCGGGCCCGACGACGACGACCACCTTCATGCCGGCGGCCGCGGCTGCCGGGCCTGGATTCGTGGCCAGACCGCCGAGCGCGACGAGCGCGAGGGCCACGGCGGCAACCGTCAGGCGGGTGGACCTACCTGATGACGCCCACTGGGCGCCGCGTTTGGACATCGCCAATTGTCTTGCCTCCTCTCCGCCGGAACACCGCGAACGAACGCGGCGACGGTGGGTGATGCCGCCGACGGCAGAGGCGCGGAACAGCGAAGGCTGGCGCTCAGATCGTCAAGCTGGGGCAGGACGGTCGAGGCCGGGGCGACGGACGAATAAATCCGTGACCGGCACCTGGGCGAGTCCAGGAACGAGGCAGGGACGAGCCGTGAAGGCGGCGTTCTTCGGTTGGGGCCCTGTCTGGGGACGGGTTGCGGTGAGCCCCGGGAGTATCGCAGGCGCACGCCGGTCGTGTCGACCCCTCTAATGGTCCCGCCTGATCGTCCCGGAGCCCGGCGGCGGGCGTCCTGCTGGCCATCACCGGGCGATCGCGGTCATTTCGGCTATGCTCCGAGCGGCTCCACAGCGGGCCACCGTCGCACTCCGGCTGGTTGCCCGCGACGGGACCACGCAGGAGCGATGCTTGACGTTCGACTCACTCGGTCTTTCCGCGGACCTCGTCCAAACCGTTGCCGAAGAGGGATATCTCGCCCCGACACCCGTGCAGGCCGAGGCGATCCCACTGGTCCTGGCCGGCCGGGACCTGCTGGCGGCAGCCCAGACCGGGACCGGCAAGACCGCGGCCTTTGTCCTGCCGATCCTCGATCGGCTCCGCGACACGGCCAACACGAGCTTCTCGCCGGCACGCCATCCGGTCCGCGTCCTGATCCTGGTCCCCACGCGAGAGCTCGCCATGCAGGTCGACGAGAGCGTCCAGACCTACGGGCGGACGGTCCCGCTGCGCTCCACCGTCGTCTACGGCGGGATCCCGATCGAGCCGCAGATCAAGGCGCTGCGGGCCGGGGTCGAGATCCTGGTGGCGACCCCCGGCCGCCTGCTCGATCACGTTGGACAGCGGACGGTGAACCTCGGACAGGTCGAGATCCTCGTCCTGGACGAGGCCGACCGGATGCTCGACATGGGCTTCCTGCCGGACATCCAGAAGATCATCGCGCTGCTCCCCGCCCGGCGGCAGAACCTCATGTTCTCGGCAACGTTCTCGGACGATATCCGGCGCCTGTCCGGCGGGATCCTGCGCGACCCAGCCACGGTCGAGGTGGCTCCGCGGAATACGACCCTCGAGGCGATCCGCCAGCTCGTCTACCCGGTCGATCGCGACCGCAAGGAAGCCCTGCTGGCCCACCTGATCCGCAACCAGGACCTGCGCCAGGTGCTCGTGTTCACCCGCACGAAGCTCGCCGCCAGCCGGCTGGCCACCCGACTGGACCGCGAGGGCCTCGAGGCCGTGGCGATCCACTCTGACCGCTCGCAGCCGGAACGGACACGGGCGCTCGAGGGCTTCAAGTCGGGCGCGATCCGGATCCTCGTGGCGACCGACGTGGCGGCTCGCGGGCTCGACATCGAGGACCTGCCCGTCGTGGTGAACTTCGAGCTGCCCTGGAATCCGCAGGACTACATCCACCGGATCGGGCGAACCGGTCGGGCCGGAGCGAGCGGCGAGGCCATCTCGCTCGTCTGCATCGACGAGACGGACCTGCTCCGAGGCATCCAGAAGATGCTCCACCACGCGATCCCGTGGACGGTCGAGGAAGGGTTCATTCCCGACCGGTCAAGCGAGCCTCGACCGCTCGGCGCGCGGGCCGGCCATGCCCGGACAGCACCGGAACACCACGCCCAGCGCAAGCCAGTCCGCCGTCGCGCCGCCAGCGGGAGCGCTCAGCAGATCTGAGACGCTCCGCGGCGCGGAGGGATCACGTGACGGTGGGGCTGGCGCTTGCCGAATCGACCGCTGCGCCCGGGAAGAAGAATCCCAGCATCAGGTCCGCCTGGATGCGCTCGACGCCGTAGCGGTTGACCAGGGCGTGATCGCCCACGGAGACGCCGGACTCGGGCCGGCCGCGGATCGACAGGCGAACGTCACGGAGCAGGACGAATTCTCCCGACGGCCGGGTCAGCGACCGGCCCGGATCGAAGCCGGGCATCGTCGCAAGCTCGCCTTCGAGCACATACGGACCGGCATCGAGGAGCACGTGATGCCAGGCGACATGCACCGGGATGCTTGGCTCATCGTCGGCGACGGCGAAGAGGATGTCGTCGGTCGCGAAGGTGAGGGATCCAGCCGAGCGCGGGACCGTCTCGGCCAACGGCTGCCAGGCGACACGCTCGAGGCGAAGCTCGGCGTCGGCGCCCAGTGCCTCACGCAGCGTTCCTGGCCGGGCCAGGACGCCGCTGGCCATCCCCTCGCTCGTGTAGACCTCGACGCGGACCGCCATGGAAACCCTCTGCGGGCGAGGCTGCAGTGTGGTCCATGGTCGGCGTCGCTGGGAAGAGCCCGGCGGTACCGTCTCGATCCGGCACTGGTACGGGCCTGTCGGGCCGATGGCGCTCGCCTGGCCGCGCTCACGGACGCACGGCACATCCCGGGCACAGCGGCGGAACCCCGAGAACGACCCGCAACAGGTCGCGGATCACCAGGTTGGGATCGGTTCGGCTCTGATTGGTCATGACGACGACCGCGATCCCCTCGACGGGCAGCCAGCGCATGACCGCCCGGAACCCGAGCAGGCGGCCGGAGTGCCCCAGGGTGGGACGGCCATCGATGGTCACGACCTGGACGCCGAGACCGTACGGAACGCTCGACTTGAGCGCCGTCGTGACGGCGGCGTCGCCGACCATCGCCGCCAGTGACTCTGGGCGCAGGACGGCGCCGCCGTAGAGGGCGCGTGCCCAGACGGCAAGGTCGCTCGCGGTCGTCGCGATCGAACCGGCACCTCCGGCCGCGGTCACGACCGAGGTGAACGGGATGACCGTGGTGCCGTCGGAGACGTCCACACCCCTGAGCGTGGGTGAGGAACCGTTGAACCGGTAGCCATGCGCGACGGGCCCGCGCCGACGCTCGGCGGCCTGGTAGAAGGTATGGGCCAGCCCGAGCGGGTCGAAGAATCGCTGGCGCAACTGGTCGGCCAGTGGCGCGCGGCCAACCGCTTCGGCCAGCATCCCGAGGACGAGGTAGTTGGTGTTCGAGTAATGCCAGCCCGCCCCGGGCCTGAAGTACGGCTTGCCGACGTAGCGCAGCGAGTCGGCGGCAGTCCAGACCCGTCGGGGGTGGGCCAGGAGTGCGCTGTCGATGGCCGGGTGGATGAAGAAATCGTTCAGCCCACTCGTGTGGTCGAGCAGCTCCCGGACGGTGATCGCTCGATCGATCACGAGCTTCGGCAGGTAGGTCCTGACCGACGCGTCCAGCGCGATCTGGCCCTCCTCGGCGAGGGCCATGATGAGCGCGCCGGTAAAGGTCTTGGAGATGCTCCCGGCGGCAAACGCCGTCCGGGCGGTCACCGGGCGCTGGATCGCGACGTTGGCCAGGCCGGTTGTGCCGATCCAGGTCGAGCCGCTCGGGAAGGTCATGACCGCCGAGATCCCGGGGATTCCGTAGGTGGCGCGCAAGCGATCCAGCGCCGCGGAGAGCGCGGCCCGCCGGGCGGCGATGGTGGTCGGCAGCGGGGTCGGGGTCGGCGTTGGGGTCGGGGTAGGGGTCGGGCCGACGCTCGGCGCCGGGAGCGGCGAGGCCAACGAGCCCGCGGCCGGCGACGCGCTCGAGCCCGGCGTCGCGCTCGGAGCGGCCACCGCGACTCGTCCACCGGGCGACGTCGGGCCGGGAAGCAGGGCGAACCAGCCGGCCCCGGCGACGACCGCGAGGGCGAGGACGAGGAGCGGACGCCGGACCACCCGCTTCACGGGCGTCGAAGGACCGTCATGACCGCCGCACCATACCTCGGGGCTCGCCCGGGTACCATCGCCCGATGACCCACGACACCGGTGCCCCGGCTCTCATCCGCTCCGTCGGCCTGCTCGCCGACGGCCCCGGGCAGTGGGGTCGGCCGATCCCCGCACCCGGGCCGGGGGTCTTCATCGTCGAGCTGGCCGCCCCGCTGCCGAGTTCGCCCATCGAATTGACCCGGGTCGGCAAGTGGATCGAGCGCGTCGAGACGCTCAGGCTCGACGACACTCGTCCGACCTCGAAGGCCCTGGCCGCCCGCCTGTCGGCGTTCTGGCTGCCGTCACAGACGGTCCTCTACGTCGGCGCTTCCGAGGTGTCGGTCCGGCGCCGGCTGGCTGCGATGAGCGCCACCGAGCTGGGCGATCGCCGTCCATATGCCGGCGGCCACTGGCTCAAGACGCTTCGCGGGCTCGACGCCCTGCGGATCTGGTGGGCGCCGACGACGGCGACCGAGGAATACGAGG
This sequence comes from Candidatus Limnocylindria bacterium, assembly GCA_041484785.1. Classification (GTDB taxonomy): domain Bacteria; phylum Chloroflexota; class Limnocylindria; order Limnocylindrales; family CSP1-4; genus SPCO01. The sequence goes on along the minus strand of JBGPIH010000002.1, from coordinate 42,171 downwards.
ACGCCCTGATCGAGGCCTTCGCGGCGGGTGTCCCGGACGCCGAACGGGCCGGGCTCGCCGATCCCGACGTGGTGTTGCCCTTCGCGAACCTACGCCGCGGCACTGGAGCGCGCAAGTCGACCGGGCTGACGGGTGCGCTCCTGGCCGATCCAGCAGCGGCCCCGATGCCGCCGGGTCACGTCGTGCTCGTGCCCGACGGCGACGCCGAAGGGGCGCGCGGTGAGCCGCCGCCGGTCCGACGGACGCGCGCGCCCGTGACGGCCGCGGCGAAGGCCCGAGCACGGTCGTCGTCGCCCCGACCGGGCGTCAAGGCCCCGACGCGGCCGGCTCCGGCCTCCGAGGCGCTGACCGTCGAGGGCTCGGCTCGCCTGCGGGCAGAGCTCGACCGGCTGATCCGGGTCCGCCGCCCCGAGGTCATCGCCCGGATCCGCACGGCCAAGGAGCATGGCTACCTCAAGGAGAACGCCGAATACCACGCTGCCCGGGAGGAGCAGTCGTTCCTCGAGGGCCGGGTGCAGGCGCTCGAGGCGCGGCTGCGGACCGCGGAGGTCGTGGACGCACCTGCCGCCGGCGCGCGGGTGGGCCTCGGGTCGCAGGTCACGGTCGAGTACGAGGGAGAGACCCTGACCTACACGATCGTCGGCGCCTCGGAGTCCCATCCCACGACGGGCCGGATCTCCTCGTCCTCCCCCGTCGGACGGGCGCTGGTTGGCCGTGACGTGGGTGAAGAGGTGGCCGTTGCGACACCGGCCGGGGCGCGCCGCTACCGAATCGTCGCGATCGACTGAGCGGCTACTTCGCGGGCGGCTCGACGAGCTTGTGCTCGACTGCGTAGAGGGCCGCCTGGGTCCGTGACGCGAGGCCGAGCTTGCCCAGGATGTTCGACACGTAGGTGCGGGCCGTCCGTTCGGTGATGAACAGGCGCGTCCCGATCTCCTTGTTGCTCATCCCCTGGCCGAGCAGGTTCAGCACGTCCTTCTCACGCTCGGTGATCGGTTCGGCGAGCTCGTCCTGCGGCGACTTCCGGAGGCGCATCCGCTGGGCCAGCAACCGGGCGACCGCCGGATCCAGGTGGACCTCCCCGGCGTAGGCGGCGCGGACTGCCGCGGCGACCTCTTCCGCTTCGGCGTCCTTGAGGACGTAGCCGGAGGCGCCGGCCTCCAGGGCGGCGGTGACCTTGTCCTCCTCGATGAACGACGTCATGGTCACGATCTCGGTCTCCGGCCGTTCGGCCTTGATCCGCCCGATCGCGGTGATCCCATCCATGATCGGCATCAACAGGTCCATCAGGATCACGTCCGGCTCCAGGCGACGGGCCATCGCCACGCCCTCGGAGCCGTCGGCGGCCTCACCCACGACCTCGATGTCGGGCTGCAGATCGAAGAAGACGCGCAGGCCCTTCCGGACGACCGAATGGTCGTCCACGATCAGCACGCGGATCTTGCCGGGCTCGGTCACATCGGCTCCCGGCGCGTCGGCGCCAGCGGCGGGTCCTGGGCTCGGAGCGAGCGACATCGAGTCTAGCAAAGCACCGACTTCGGGACTCACGCCGCCGCGGATCGGCTGGCGGCGGCGACGGCCGCGGCCAGCTCGTCTGGGCGGAAGGTCTTGCGCACGCACCCGCAGACGCCCTCGGCCAGGGCGAAACGGCCGAGGAGATCGGGAGCACAGACGACCAGGACCCTGGCGTCCGGGGCCGCATCGCGCAGGCGCCCCAGGAACGCCAACCCGCCATCGGGGTCCGGCAGGCGTGGGTCCACCACGACCACGTCGGGCCGGGTCGCCTTGACGACATCGAGGGCGGCACCGGCCTCGCCGGCGATCCCGACGACCTCGATCCGGCCGCCGATGCCCAGGAGCGCGGCAACGGTCTCGCGGACGAGGTCGTCCGCGTCGACGACGACGACGCGAATCTGACCGGATGGTTGGCCCGACGCTGCGTGCATGCCGCCATGATCGGCGGACGCGGCGGCCGGCGAAAGGGACCCTTGACCAGCGGCTCGCCCGCCGAATGACCTGCCCCGCCTACGTCATTCGTCTCGAATCGCGCTCGAGACGGCGGGAACCGCGGGCGAGCCGGCCTGTGCGATCGCCGCGTCCGGCACGAGGATCTCGATGGTCGTCCCATGGCCCGGCACGCTGCGGCAGCTGAACTGGGCGCCAATCTTGTCCGACCGCGCGCGCATGCCCGCGAGCCCGAGATGCCCGTCCGGGACCAGGCCCGGATCGAAGCCCTTGCCGTCGTCTTCGATCCGCAGCCGGACGCCATCGCTCATGCCGCCGACCTCGACCCGGACCTGCCGGGCGCCGGCGTGCTTGATCACGTTGTGCAGGGCCTCCTGGGCGATCCGGTAGAGCGCCTCCTCGACGTCCAGCGGCAGGCGGTCGACGAGCGTGCTCTCGAGCACCACCGGCAGTCCAATCCGGCCCTGGATCGCGGCCGTGTGCGTCCGCAGGGCCCGGGTCAGGCCGTCCTGCTCGAGGTTGCCCGGGCGGAGCTCGAAGATCAGGGCACGCATCTCGGCGAGCGCTTCCCGCTGCAGGTCGCGTAGCTGCCCGAGCTGCTCGCGAGCCGCCGGCACGTCGCGATCCAGGAGCATCTCGACGGAGCGCGACACGAGGGTCATCGAGAAGAGCGCCTGGGTGACCGAGTCATGCAGCTCGCGGGCAAGATGGGCGCGCTCCTCGCCGGCGGCGAGCTCACCGGCCTGGCGACGGAGCTCGCGCTCGAGGTGGGCCCGCTCGCTGATGTCCCGGGTCGAGCCGTGGATACCGGTGAAGCGGCCCTCCGGGTCGATCATCCCGATCGAGCTCACCTCGACCGGAATGAGCCGCCCATCCGGGCTGATCATGTTGATGTGCGCGATCTGCTCGACCGTCGGCTCGCTGGCCAGGGTGTTCCAGGCCGCGGTCGCCTCCGCGTAGCTCCCGGGATCGACGACCTTCGAGAAATGCTGGCCGACGACCTGCTCCGCGCGCCAGCCGGCGATCCGCTCGATGGTGTCGGCCATGAACGTGAAGCGGCCCTCAGCGTCGGTCGAGAAGACGATGTCGGGCGAGTTCTCGACCAGGAAGCGGTAGCGGCTCTCCGACTCCGTCAGCTCGCGCTCCAGGCGATCGCGCTCGCGCATGTCGCGCACCGAGCCGTTGGCGCCGCTGAACTGGCCGGCGTCGTCGAGTCGCGCGGTGGCGATGAACTCGGCCGGGATCGGCTCACCGTCCTCGCCCAGCAGGTTGACCCGGCCACGGACCTCCTGTGAGCCGGCGGCCATGCCGGATGTCCAGTCGAACTCGGCGACGTCGCGCGACGACTCGTGGAGGAGCGCGCCGAAGTGGCGCCCCAGCAGGTCCTCGGGACGGCGTCCCGTCAGGCGGACGACCGCATCGGAGACGAACGTCAGGCGGGCGTCGGCATCGATCGACCAGACGAGATCGGGGGCCCGTTCGACGAGGTACCGGTAGCGCGTCTCCGATTCGGTCAGGCGGGTCAGCAGGTTGGAGTTGGTGATGGCGATCGCGGCCTGGTCGGCGAGCCCCTGGAGCAGGGCGAGCTCGTCCCCGCCGAACGAGCGCGGACGAGCCGACGAGACGGCCAGCGTGCCGATCACCTCGCCACCGGGGGCACGGAGCGGCGCGGCCGCCATCCCGCGCAACCCGAGTCGTTCGGCGACCTCGACGTCGTCCGCCTCGTGCGGGATGCGCTCGTCGGCGAGGTAGTCGCTCGTCCAGATCGGTTCGTCGCGCTGTGCGGCCAGGCCGTTGATCCCGCCGCCGAGCGGGAACCGCATGGACAGCAGCCACGCCCGGTCGGGAGCGTCGCTGGCACCGGCAACCACCGCGGGAACCAGGTAGCTGCGGTCCTCGCTCATGCGGGTCAGGTGGGCGCCGTCCGTGTCGAGCAACCGCTTGGCCTCCTCGACCACGCGCCTGAGGATGACCTCCGGTTCGCGCAGGGCGGCGATCCGCGCGGTGATCTCGCGAAGCGCCCGCTCCGTGTCCGCCCTGCGGGCGAGGGCCGCGTGCGATTGCTCGAGCGCCTCGATGAGTCGGGCGTTGGTGAAGGCGATGGCCGCCTGGTCGGCCAGGCCACCGAGCACGGCCTCGTCGATCGCGTCGAAGGCGTGGGCGCGACGGCTGAAGACTTCGATCGCGCCGAGCGGACCCGATTCCCCGATGATCGGGGCAACGATGAGGTCGCCGATGCCGGCCGCTGCCGCGTGCGAATCGGCCAGGTCATCGTGGGCGAAGTCGCCCGACAGGTAGTCGCCGGCCGTCATCACCCGCCCCTGGGCGACGGCGGTGCCCGACAGTCCTTCGCCGAGGCGCAGGGAGGTCGAGCGGAGAGCCTCGCGCTGGGCATCGGGCAGGCCCGCGCCGTAGGCCCATTCCAGCCGCTGGGTCTCCTCGTTGAACTGGTCGATGACTGCACCGTCGGCGCGCAGCAGGCGCTGGGCCTCGTCCACGACGTGTTGGAGCAGGTCGCCCGGTGCCCGGATGGCGGTGATCCGGGCGGCGATCTCGCGCAGCGCCTTCTCCGCCTCCGCTCGACGCTGGATCACGTCTCGCGATCGGGCGAGCTCGTCCATCAGCCGGGCGTTCCGGATCGCGATTGATGCCTGCGTCGCCAGGGCGGTCAGCACGTCGGCGTCGGCATCGTCATACGCGGCCGGCTTGCGCGACACCACCGACAGCGTGCCGAGCGGCCCCGTCTCGCCGGCCAGGGGAACGGCGATCACCGAGCGGATCCCCGACTCCGCGACGAATGCCCGGGCCAGGTCGTCTCGAAGGAAGCGGTCGTCCTCGAGGTAGTCGTCGGTGCGGGCCGGGCGCTGTTCCGCGAAGGCGGTGCCGGCCACCGCCTGACCGGGCTTGAGTCCGCCGATCCTCGCCCACTCGGGCCTGATCGCCATCGCCTCGCCGGCGGCGTACGACCAGCGCAGGGCGTCGATGGTCGGGTCGTACAGGTCGATCCGTGCGCCGTCCGACTCGAGCAGGCGGGTCGTCTCTTCGACGATCCGCTGGAGAACCTCGGCCGGGTCCAGGATCGCCGAGACGCGGGCGGCGATCTCCCGGAGCGTTTGTTCGCTGTCGGCGCGCCGCGCGACCTCTGCGCGCGACCGCTCCAGCTCGTCGAACAGGCGAGCGTTCGCGATGGCCACCGCCGCCTGGTTGGCCAGCGCCGCGAGCAAGCCCGCATCCTGCTCGTCGAACGCATCGACCCGGTCGCCGTAGACCGTGATCGCGCCGACCACCGCCTCGCGCTGGATGAGCGGCGCGGCGATCACCGAGTGGATCGCGGATTCACGTACGAAGGCGTCACGGGCCGGCGTATGCCTGAACCTGTCGTCGTCGAGGTACTCGCCGGTCCACTCCACCTGGCGGGTCCGGACCGCCCGCCCCGACACGCCCGCGTCGCTCTCGAGGGTGATCTCGCTCAGGAGGCCCAGGTTGGACACCGCCCGAACGCCGGCCTCCTGGCTGGTCCATGCCTCGGCCATGCCCGTGTCCCCGAGCAGGTCGATCATCGCGCCGGTCGCCCCCAGCAGCCGGACCGAGGCATCGATGACCGACTGGAGGATCTCGTCCTGGTTCCTCATCGCGCTGACGCGTGCGGCGATCTCGCGCAGGGTGCGCTCCGCGTCGGCGGTCCGGGCCAGCTCACCGCGCGAACGCGCGAGCTCGTCGATCAGTCTCGCGTTGGTGATCGCGATCGCCGCCTGGCTGGCCAGGGCGCCGACCAGGCCGGCATCGTCCTCATCGAATGCGGCGCGCTCGCGGGCATAGACCTCGAGGACACCGAGCGGGCCGGCGTCGCCGGTGATGGGGGCGGCGATCATCGAATGGAAGCCGGTCCGCTCATAGAACTCGGTCGACTCGGCTGACGGCGGGAACTGCGCGGCAAGATCGTCGTCGGCGACGACGACCCGGTTCTCGGCGACCGCGATCCCGGTCGCGCCAACGCCCACCGAGATCCAGAGCTTGGCCCGCTCCTCGGGACCGAACTGGTCGGACAGCCCGTTGTCGATGGCCCAGTGCAGGTTGCCCGTGGTCGGGTCCAGCAGGTCCAGGATCACGCCATCGGACTGGACCAGTCGACCGGCCTGGTCGACCACGTCCAGGAGGATCTCCCGGGGCTGGCGCAGGATCGCGATCCGGGTGGCATTCTCGCGCAGGGCCCGCTCGGCCTCGACCCGCCGGGCGAGCTCGCGGCGGGACGCGTCCAGCGCCTCGATGAGGTGGGCATTGCGCATGGCCGCGGCGGCATGGTCGGCCAGCGCCCGGACGAGGCCGACCTGGGCGGCATCGAAGGCGCCCGGCCGGCTCGAGAAGGTCCCGAGCGCCCCAAAGACCTCCCCGCCCGCGACCATCGGCGCCACGACCATCGAGCGGATCCCGATCTCCCTGACCACCTCGTCCGGGTCGGCCGCGTGGCTGAACGCCGGATCCGCGAGGTAGTCCGCGGTCTTCACGACCGCGCGTTCGGCGACCGCCCGACCGAACAGCCCCACACCGACCGGCAGCCGAATCGAGCGCATTCGCTCCCGGCCGAGCTCGCTCCTGATCCCGGCATCGTGGGCGAAGCGCAGGATGCCGCTCTCCGGGTCGAGCAGGTAGACCATCGCCCCGTCCGTATCGAGCAGCCTCGCCGCCTCGGCAACGGCGGCCGTCAGCAGCTCGTGGATGTCTCCCTGCCCGCCGTCCGGATCGCGCGCGGGCGCGCCGGCGTCGGCGCGTTCAACTGGTGCGGGCGGCGGAGCTGCGGCAGAAGCGCGGCGGGCGCGCACGCTCCGGGTCGGGGTGGCCACGAGCCGAGGATACGCCGCGGCCGCGAGGCACGGCACTGCCGGATGGCGATGCCGCCTACGTCATCCGGCCGATCCGTGGCTGGACGGCCGTCGAGCCACGACCTCGGCCTGCGACGTGCGCGATTCCGGGTCGCTTGCCCACGGCCCGGGGCCGCACCCCGGTCGAGGATGCACCCAGCCGCCGGCGCCCTGACCGGCATTCGAAAATCGATGAGGACACTGCCCGATGTTTGCTCCGCGAAGCTCCCTGCGCACCTCGGACGTCGTCGTCCGTGGCGTCATCGTCGCGCTCGCCCTGGCGACCGCCTACATCCACTCCACGCTCGGCGGCCTGCTGTTCACGCTGAACGCGGTCGGCTACGGGGTGGCCGCCATCTCGATCGTCGTCCCGCTCGCCATCGCCGTCCGCTTCCGCTGGATCGTCCGCGTCGGCCTGATGGGCTACGCCGCCACCGCGATCGTCGCCTGGGCCGTCATGGGTCCGTACTTCACGACCGCCTACATCGCCAAGGCCATCGAAGTCGCCCTGATCGTCACCCTCGCCATCGACTTCGCCCGCCACGACGGCAACCCGGTAGGCGTGCTCCGGCGTGAGCTGGCCGCCTTCTCCGCCCTCGTGTCGAGCCGCCGCCGCACCGCCAGCGCCGGCGCCGGCGCCTGACCGACCCGATCCCGAAGCCCTCGTACCCAAGGAGTCCGTCGACATGAAGCGCCTCGCCCTTACCTTCGGCCTGCTCAGCCTGGCCGCCGTCCTGGCCGCCTGCAGTGGCGCGTCGGCAGCCCAGGAAACTCCCAGCCCGGCCGCGTCCGGTGGTCCGAGCTCCGGCTCCGTGACCATCGTCGCCAAGGATCTGGCCTTCGTCACCCCGGCGGTCACGGCCAAGGCCGGCACGGCCTTCAGCCTGATCTTCGACAACCGGGACGGCGCCCCGCACAACGTCGCCATCCTGGACGCGTCCGGGGCCAAGGTCTTCAAGGGCGACATCGTCGCCGGCCAGCAGGTGACGTACCAGGTCCCGGCGCTCGCCGCGGGCAGCTACGGGTTCATCTGCGAGGTCCATCCGAACATGAAGGGAACTCTCACGGTCCAGTGACCAGCTGACCGCGAACCGGCCATCGAGCCCCCGGCACCGCCGGGGGCTCTGCCATGTCCATGGCACGGTCGCGTGGGCGCCGACGCGGCTACCCTGCGACGTACACAGCGGAGATGGAGGAAACGTCGATGCCCAAGCAGATTCCAGCACTGCCAGCCGGCGAGGCGAGCGCGCTCCCGTTCAGCCAGGTCGTCGAGGCCAACGGCTTCGTCTTCCTGGCCGGCCAGGTCGGCCTGGCACCCGGCGGGACGGGCGCCGTACCCGGCGGCATCGAGGCTGAGACGCGCCAGATGCTCGACAACGTGGGGCGCCTGCTCCGGGCCGTCGGCCTGGACTACGCAAACGTCGTGAAGGCGACGGTCTACCTGCGCGACTTCGCCGACTTCCCGGCGATGAACGCGGTCTACCGAACGTACTTCCCGACCGAGCCGCCGACCAGGACGACCCTGGGCGTGACCGCGCTCGCGGCCGACTTCTCGATCGAGATCGAGGTGATGGCGACTCGCTAGCCGCTACGGCGTGACCACCAGCTCGTCGATCGCGACCAGCTTGTGCCCGCGCGTGTCGAGGACCTCGATGCCCAGGCTGTGGCGCCCCGCGGCCTTCCAGCTGACGCTGTACAGGACGGCTCGCGGACGGAAGCCCGGTCGATTCAGATCGATAGTCGCCCGGACCACGCCGTCCACGGTGATCCGCGCCTTGCCGCGGGTCGGGCCAACCGGACCGTACCAGGCGATCCGGCTGCCCGTGAAGGTGATGGCCGCCGTGGCACCCGCGCTCGAGGCGTAGGTCACCCGGCCGCCGGCGTAGCCTGACGCGCGCGCCACGTGCCACGTACCCGCATAGGCGATCGTGGAGCTCCGCTCGGAGTAGTGGCGGGCCGCCTCTTCCGGGGGCGGGCCGGCGTCATCGCCGCCGAAGATCGCCATGACCCGGGCGACGTACTGCCGGGCGGCATTCGACCAGGCAGACGTCTGGGATGACCCGGTCAGCCACCAGTACGAGACGCGGGGCCAACTGCCCAGCCAGCGATACAGCTCTGCCATCTTGGCCTTGGCGACGCGATCCTGGTTGGCCGGCGTGGGCTTGGCATTGGCGTTCCCGAGGTACCGTCGCGCCCACTGCCGCCAGTTGTCCGGCAGGATCTGGTAGCGCCCGTACGCCCCGCTCTTCGTGTTGAGCGCCGTGTGGTTGCCGTGGGATTCCACCTGCCCCACCGCCTGCATGAAGCGATCGAGCAACGGCGGGTCGCCGGCATCCGCCCGGGATGGGCCGGCGACGTCGACGACGAGGACCGCCGCGAGAGCCGCGACGAGGACCGCCAGTTGGCGGCCGGACCGAACTCGCAATGGAGCTCCTTCCTGCCGGGACGGCGCACCCAGGGCGCCGAGCGATGGCTGGTTCGAAGCCGGACAGGGAGGCGGCTGAGGACCGCGGCCTGGGCACACCGGCGGCGACAGGGGCTGCAGGACCGGGCGGACTCCTGGTGCCCGGCTCTGGGGTCGGTCAGGATACGACGCCGGTCAACCGCGAGACAAGGGGGCCAAAGGTCCCGGCCGACCGGTCAGCCGTCGGCAGGCCGCAGCAGGAATGCCGCCGTGCGGTCCAGGACGTCCTCCAGGACCGGCGCGAGGCTATGGCCCAGACGCGGGAAGGTCACCAGCTCCGCCCGGTCGAGATCGGCGACCGAGGATCGCAGCAGTTCGATCCGGGCGAACGGATCGGACTCCCCCGACAGGAGGAGGACCGGGCAGCGGATGGCGGACCAGTGCGCGATGCGGGCAGCCGTGCGCTCCGGCGCACCTGGCGGATGGAGCGGATAGCTGAACAGCACGAGGGCCCGGTACGGCGAATCGGGCTCCGCCGCCGCCAGGCTCGCCACTCGGCCACCGTACGAGTGGCCGCCGACCGCCACGTCCGGCGCCGACGGGACGACCAGGTGGAAGGCCGGAAGCGCGTCCTCGGCCTTTCGCCGGGGAAGGTCGATCGCCACCGCATCCACTCCGCGAGCGCGGAGACCCGCCACGAATGGCGCCATGCTGGCGGCCGAGCCGCTGGCGCCGTGACCCAGGAAGCAGCGAAGGCTCACGAGCGCAGCGTACCCCGGCGGTAGCCCGTTCGGCGGTGGGCGGCATGGTCCAGTCGGGTCATGGCCGTGGACCGGACGCACCACCCATCGTTGTCGCATGTCAACGCACGCTCCGGCTCAGCGCAAGGTTCAGGGCATCGCCCGCCCCGCCCTGGTCGGACTCGTGGCCGCCCTGGTGGTCGCCGCCATGGGCAGCCTCGGAAGCCTCCCGGGGCGGGTGCTCGCCGAGACGCCGGCGGGAGGTTCGAGCACGTCTCCGGCCACCGGCTCCGTGCTCGGTGACTCGGTCACCTTCTTCGGGCGTGGCTACGGTCACGGCGTCGGGATGTCGCAATACGGGGCGCGCGGGCGGGCACTCGCCGGTCAGGACGCGGTGACGATCCTCGCCCACTACTACCAGGGGGCAACGCTGAGCGTCATCGATCCGGCCACCCTGATCCGTGTGCTCGTGCTCAGCCGCTGGATCGCAACCGCGAGCCACCCGCTCGAGATCGCCGGTCGGGTGGTGCCCTGGACGATCGATGGCCTCGACGCCACCTTCCCGCCCGACGCGCGGATGCAACTCTCGCGGTCCGGGACCAGTCCGGTCGGCGGCTGGCGACTGGTCGTCAGCGCGGCCGACGGCAGCGTCCTGTACGACGGGCCGCCACCGCCCGACGTCGTCATCCGCCCGGCCACCGACGACGGCCGGATGCAGCTCGTATCGAAGGCGACCCGGTTCAACGTCTACCGGGGCGCGATCCACGTCGTCTTCGGCCCCACCAGCTCGCGCGTCTCGGTCGTCAACGAGGTCACGCTCGAGGGGTACCTCGGCGGCGTGGTGCCGGTCGAGATGCCGCCGACGTGGCCGGCTGCGGCGCTCCAGGCGCAGGCCGTGGCGGCCCGATCGTTCGCGGCCCGCCGGTTGCGGCCGGCGACCTCGCCGTACGACGTTCCGGACGATTCGACCTCGCAGATCTATCGCGGCGCCCTGGCCGAGAAGCCGGCCACCAGCGCGGCGATCGCGGCCACGGCCGGCCAGGTCCTCATGAGCGGGACGACCATCGCCAACGCGCTCTTCGACTCGACCGGCGGCGGCGCCACCGAATCGAACGAGAACGTCTACACGACGGCGACGGGGCGGAAGGTCGCGCGCCCGGTCAGCTACCTGCGCGGCTCGAGTGACCGCGACCCGAACGGCGTCTCCTACGACGCGACCTCCCCGTTCGCGGTCTGGTCGACCCGGACCTACCCGCGGAACCAGCTGTCGGCCTGGTTCGCCGCCGACAGCCGGACGAACGTGGGCGACCTGATCGCCCTCGACCTGCACGATCGCGGCGTCTCGGGTCGCCTGGTCAGCGTCACCTTGGTCGGCACCGCCGGCACCCGCCAGGTCTCGGGGGAGGTCTTCCGGTCCGTCTTCAACAGGGCTCGACCGGCAACCGATCCGATCCTGCGAAGCACCCTGTTCGATCTCGCGCCGATCCCCTGACCCGGGTATCGTGGGCCGGGTGATCGACGCTCGGCCGCGCTGCTCGTGGGCTTCGGTGGATGGCCCGTCACCCGATCCGCTGATGGTCGCCTACCACGACGACGAGTGGGGCATCCCGGTCCACGACGACACCGCGCTCTTCGAACGCGTCGCGCTCGAGTCGTTCCAGGCCGGCCTGTCGTGGGCGACGATCCTCCACAAACGGGAGGCCTTCCGACGGGCGTTCGGGGGCTTCGATCCGCGGGTCGTGGCCCGCTTCGAGGATGCCGACCGGGCTCGGCTCATGGCGGATGCCGGAATCGTGCGCAACCGGGCGAAGATCGAGGCGACGATCGGCAATGCGGCCGCGCTCCTCGAGACGGCCGGTGAGTTCGGCTCGTTCGATCGGTACCTCGCGGCGCGAGTTCCGCAACCGCCGGTCCGCCTGCCGCCCGATGCCGGCATCGGCCACGTCGCGGCGACGACTCCCGTCTCCGACGCGCTTTCGGCGGACCTCCGGATGCGCGGCTTTCGATTCGTGGGGTCGACGATCGTGTACGCCCTGATGCAGAGTGTCGGCCTGGTCGACGACCACCTGCCCGGCTGCTTCCGCTACCGCGGCTGAGGTACCGCCTGGCGATCCTCAGAGATCGCGACGCTCGAACCACCAGCTCGCGGCCCCGAGCACCAGCGCGATCCAGGCGATCGACCAGACGACGAACGGCAGCGGCGGCGGCGTCGACGCGTAGAACGGGTTGGCGTCGGCGAACCGGGGGACGCTGCCGGCCGCCAGCAGGACCACGATCGGGGGCTCGAGGCCATAAATGACGCCGCGCCACAGTCCGTCGCTCGGAAAGATCCAGCGGCTGACCTCGGCGGCCTGGCCGAGCAGACCGACGCCGAACGCGGCCGCCACCCCGGCCAGGACCCCGGCCATCCAGCCGAGCCCAAAGCCGACGACGGCGATCGCCCCGGCCGCGATCGAGGGCAGGACCGACCCGAGGGCGAGCGTCAGGGTCAGCAGCACGACCGCCTGGCCGGACAGGAAGGCGATCGCGAGAAGCGGATCGGGGGCCCCATAGCCGGAGATCAGGGCTGCCGCAGCGATCGCCAGCAGGCCCGAGGCGGCGGTGTAGAGGACCACGACCAGCGCCGATCCCAGCCAGCGCCCGAGCAGGACCTCCGCACGGCGCAAGGGTCGAGCGAGGATCGCGAGGGCGACGCCGGATTCGAGATCGCCCCCGATCGCCGGCGCACCGACGAAGGCCGCGGTCATCGCCAGCACGAAGCTGAACATGAAGGCGATCAGGATGAGCACCTGGGAGACGCCGATCCGGATCTGCAGCTCGCTCGTGCCATCCTCGCGGGCCAGGTTCACGAGGCGATCGAGCCCCCAGCTGACGAGGGCGACCGACACGATGGTCAGGGCCACCAGGACCCAGACCACCCGCCGGCGAACGAGCTCGCGAACGGTCAGCCGCGCGATCACGATCATCGTGGCTCCTCGCGTGGCGCGGCGACGAGTTCGAGGAAACGTGCCTCGAGCGAACCCCGACCGGGCTCCACGACGTGCACTCGACCGCCGGCGGCGACGATCGCCGCGACGACGTCCGGGATGCTGGACGGCTGGAGCGGCCGGATGCTCAGCCACTCCCCGTCGATCGCGATCGGCCCGAACCGCGCAAGCGATGATCGCGCGGCATCGCCGAGACCGGTCACCCGGAGGCGGACGCCGTCGGCGGCGACGACCTGGTCGAGCGGTCCCGACGCGATGGATCGGCCGCGATTCAGGATGACCACCCGGTCGCAGACCCGCTCGACCTCGGTCAGGAGGTGGGAGTTGAGGACCACGGTCGCGCCCCGATCCCGGGCCGCTCGAACGATCGAGCGAACGTCCGTCCTGCCGACCGGGTCGAGCGCCGAGGTCGGCTCGTCGAGGAGGATCAGCTCGGGCTCACCGAGCAGGGCGACACCCAGACCGAGCCGTTGCTGCATCCCCTTGGAGAAGCCGCTGACCGGGTCGCCGGCCCGCTCCGTCAGCCCGACCCGGTCGAGGGCCTCGTCGACGGCCGCGACCCGACGTGCCGGTGCGAGCCCGGCAAGTTCCGCGTGGAGCGACAGCACTTCCCGGGCGCGGAGCCAGGGCTGATAGCGGAAGAGCTCCGGCAGGTAGCCGATTCGGGCGCGCGCCGCTCGATCGCCCAATGGCGCCCCGAGGACCCGCCCGCTGCCGTGCGTCGGACGAGCCAGGCCCAGCACGAGCTTGATCGCGGTCGTCTTGCCGGCCCCGTTCGGCCCGAGCAGGCCAACGAGCTCGCCGCGGCCAACGCTCAGGCTCAGGCCATCGAGCGCGGTCGTCCGTCCGTAGGTCTTGGAGATGCCGTCGAATTCGATCGCCGGCGTTGACACGCTAGCTGTCACAAGGCACCGCCAGGGTTCGGTCCATCGAACCCAGCCAACGGGTCATGGAGTGAAACAGGATGGTCACCTTCGAATGCCCATGGTGCGCCGAACCGACAGCGGTGGAGCTCGCCGACCTCGACGAGATGACGTGCGATGCCTGCGGGGTGCAGGCTGAGCTGGCGCCGGACCCGGTCCGCGAGCGGGTTGCGCAGGCCGCCTGAGGGGACGCACTGATCCGGGCATGAGTGACGCGCGGCGAAGGCCAAGCGGCTCGGACGACGGTTCCGCGGGCATGCAGCGATGGTACGAGGCGGGCACCCGGTCCGGGGACGTAGCATTGGCGGGTGGAGCTGCCGCTCGCCGCCGACGCGCTGATCCAGGCGGGACGCCGCCTCGGTGCGCGCGGACTGATCTCGGCGGGCGAGGGCAACCTCTCGCTGCGCCTTGACGCGGACCGCCTCCTGGTCACCCCGACCGGCCGGCGCAAGGATGAGCTCGAGCCCGACGATCTCGTGGTCGTGTGGCTTGGGCACCCCGAGCGCGACGACGTTTCGCGGAGCGGCCTGCGCCCGACCTCAGACCTCGCGATCCACCTCGCCGTGCATGCGGCCCGCGCGGACCTCGGCGCCGTGGCCCACGCTCATCTCCCCGCTTCGATGGCGCTCACCCTGGCCGGCGAGGTGCCGGACCCGGCGGCGCTCCCCGAGACGGCGCTCTTCCTGCCTCGCCTGCCGTTCCTCGCGCTCGGTGAGCCCGGCAGCGCGGAGCTGGCGCAGCGAGTTGCCGCGGCGCTCGCGGAGCCGCCCGAGCCGCTCGCGAACGCCGCCCTCCTGGAGCGTCACGGCGCCCTCGCGGTGGGCCCCGATCCGGCCACCGCCGTCAATCGCCTCGAGCTCGTCGAGGTCCTGTGCCGGACGTGGCGCGATGCACTCCTGATCCGGGCGGCACGCGCCGGCCTTGTCGCGCTCGGCGGCAAGCCCGGTGGCTCAGCGCCCGGCTGACGCCATCGGCGACTCGATCCCGAGGCCCGCGGCGACACGCGACCCGTAGTCCGGGTCGCACTGCGCGAACAGCCCGACCATCCGGTCCTGGATCTGGCGCTCGCACTGGCCGAGCAGCGTGATCATGTTCGCCACGAGATCCTCCCGCTCCCAGTCCGGCATCGTCCGGTAGCGCTCGCCCGCCTGGGCGAAGTCGTTCGTCCGCTCGATCTTCGCGCGGGTCAGGCGACCGTGAATCTCCGGCTCGTAGTCGGGGCCACCGCGCTCGGCCTCGCGCAGGCCACCGGTTGAATTCGGCTCGTAGTTCACGTGCGGGTTCGGCCCGGTGCCGTCCACCGCGTAGGCCATCTGGCCGTCACGCTGGTTCGTGGCCGCCTTGGCGAGCGGCTGGTTGATCGGCAGCTGGAGGTAGTTCGGCCCGACGCGGTAGCGCTGCGTGTCGGAGTACGAGAACGTCCGGCCGACGAGCATCTTGTCGTCGGAGAAGTCGAGCCCATCGACCAGGACTCCGGTCCCGAACGCCGCCTGCTCGTTCTCGGCGAAGAAGTTCTCGACGTTCCGGTTGAGCGTCATCATCCCGACCGGACGGAGCGGGAAGACGTCCTCGGGCCAGGTCTTGGTGTCGTCGAGCGGGTCGAAGTCGAGCTCCGGGTGCTCGCCGTCCGGCATGATCTGGACGTTCAGCTCCCAGCGCGGGAACTCGCCGCGCTCGATGGCCTCATGGAGATCCTTCGAGGCGCTTCCGAGGTCGGTCGCCTGGATGGCATCGGCCTGGGCCTGGGTGAGCGACTCGATCCCCTGTTGAGTCTTCCAGTGGTACTTGACGAGGACACCCTCGCCGGACGCGTTGACCATCCGGTAGGTGTTCACCCCGAAGCCGTCCATGTGGCGATAGTCCTTCGGGATGCCGCGCGGGCTGAACAGCCAGGTGAGCAAGTGCATCGATTCGGGCGTCAGGCCCATGAAGTCGAAGATCCGGTTCGGTTCCTGGCGGAACGTCACCGGGTCCGGCTTGAGGGCGTGGATGACGTCCGGGAACTTGATCGCGTCGCGGATGAAGAAGACCGGCAGGTCGTTGCCGACCAGGTCCCAGTTGCCGTCCTCCGTCTTGAACTTGACCGCGAAGCCGCGCGGGTCGCGGGAGACCTCTGACGAATCGCGCCCGCCGATGACCGTCGAGAACCGGATGACGACCGGCGTGCGCTTGCCCTTGGCCCCGAACAGCTTGGCCCGCGTGTAGGTCGAGGCCGGCTCGTCACCGATGGTGCCGTACGCCTCGAACAGGCCGTGCGCCACGAACCCGCGCGCGTGGACGACGCGCTCCGGGATCCGCTCACGGTCGAAGTGGCTGATCTTCTCGAGGAAGTGGTAGTTCTCGAGCGTCGCGGGCCCGCGACTGCCGACAGTCCGCTGGTTCTGGTTGTCGTAGACCGGGTGCCCTTGCCGGGTCGAGAGCCGGGGCTGCTTTGCCGCCGCACCGTTGCCGCCGGTCGTTCGGTCATTCACCGTCGAATCCGCCATTGCTGACCTCCACGGGCATCGCTCACCTGGTCCGTGCCGGACCACCGAACCTGCCTGCCGGACATTATCGCCCAGCGGTGCGAATCCACCCTCGCCGGATCCTGGAGCCCGCCCCTGCGCGCCGGAGGGGCGAGCGGTCCGGGCGACAGGGGCTCGCTCAGGCCGCGCCCTGGCTCGGGAGGGAGGCAGGAGTATCGGCAGGCGACGGCATGACCGGGAGTGCCCGTCCGCCCTCGACAAGCCAGCATGCCGCCTGCTGGCCGGACCCGACATCGAAGAGGGGTGGCTCCTCAACCCGACACCGATCGAACGCCAGCGGGCAGCGCGGATGGAAGCGGCACCCCGGCGGCACGTTGACCGCGTCCGGGGTCTCGCCGACGAGGATCGTGCGCCGGGCGTGCACGCCGGCCGACGGCGGGTTCGGCGTCGGCGCGACGCTGACCAGCGCCTTCGTGTACGGGTTGTGGGGATCTCGGATGATCTGCTCGGCCGTACCGATCTCCATGACCTTGCCGAGGTACATGACCGCGATCCGATCCGCCAGCACCCAGGCCAGTGACAGGTCGTGGGTGATGAACAGGTAGGTGAGCCCGCGCTCCTTGCGCAGGTCGAGCATCAGGCGCAGGAGCTCGGTCCGGATCGACACGTCGAGCATCGAGACCGGCTCGTCGGCGACGATCAACTCGGGGTCCATGACGAGGGCCCCGGCAATGACGACCCGCTGGCGCTGTCCGCCGGACAGCTCGTGCGGGTAGCGGAAGGCGAAGTCGGAGGCGGGCCTGAGACCGGCGGCTTCGAGCGCCCGAGCCACGCGCTCCTCGCGGTCCGCCGCCGACGACGCGAGGTGGTTCACCTCGATCGGCTCGGCCACGAAGTCATGGATCGTCTGCTTCGGGTTGAGCGTTTCATATGGGTCCTGGAAGATGATCTGAACCCGCCGCCGGTACTCGCGCAGGGCGCCGACGCCCCACAGGTCGCTGACGTCGCGGCCGTCGAAGACAACCCGCCCGGCAGTCTGGCGGGTCAGCTTCACGACCACCCGGCCGGTGGTCGTCTTGCCGCTGCCCGATTCGCCGACGAGGCCCAGGACCTCGCCTCGACGGATGGTCAGGTCGATTCCGTCAACTGCGCGGACGATGCCTCGTGGTCGGCGTCGCAGCATGTCGACGATCCCCCCGCGGATCGGGAAGTGGACCTTGAGGCCGTCCAGCCGGAGCAGCTCGTCCGCCACTAGATGGCCTCCTCGAGCCGTTCCGGGGGCATGCCGTCGGTTCCGGCCGGATACAGGTGGCAGGCCACGCGAACCCCGTCGGCCAGCGTGACCTCGGGCGGGATGACCTCAGAGCAGACCGGCATCGCGAACGCGCAGCGCGGATGGAAGCGACAGCCAGGGGGCGGCGTGCGCAGGTCCGGCGGTGCGCCGGGGATCACCTCGAGCGTCCGCCGATCGGCCTGGATGTTCGGGAACGCCGATAGCAGCTTCTGCGTGTACGGGTGTCGAGGACGGGCGAAGACCTCGCGGACGCTGCCCTCCTCGGCGACCCGGCCCGCGTACATGATCAAGACCCGGTCGCAGGTCTCGGCGATCACCGACAGGTCGTGGGTGATGAGGATGAGCGACAGGTTGAGCTCGTCGCGCAGTCGCTCGAGGAGCGCCAGGATTTGCGCCTGGACCATGACATCGAGGGCCGTCGTCGGCTCGTCCCCGATGATGATCGCCGGGTCGCACGCGAGCGCCATTGCGATCATCGCCCGCTGGCGCATCCCACCGGAAAGCTCGTGTGGATAGGCCGCGCCGCGCTTCTTCGGGATGCCGACAAGGTCGAGAAGCTCACCCGCGCGACTGAGGGATTCTGCGCGCGACAGCGAGAGGCGTTGCTCGATCGGCTCGGCGATCTGATCGCGCACCCGCTGGACGGGATTGAGCGCATTCATGGCGCCCTGGAAGACGATGCTGATCTCCCGCCAGCGATAGCGCCGCAGCTGGCGCTCCGTCTTTGGAACGAGGTCGATCCCGAACAATCGGATCGAGCCGCTCTCGATGTTCGCGTTCGCGGGGAGTAGGCCGACCAGCGACAGTGCCGTCGTCGTCTTGCCGCAGCCCGATTCGCCGGCGATCCCGAGCGCCTCGCCGTAGTCGAGCCGGAAGCTCACCCCGTCGACGGCGTGAACGACACCGGACGACAGCCGGAAGTAGGTCCGCAGATCCTCGACCTCGAGCAGTGGCGCCCCCGGCACGGCCTGTTTCGGCAGGGGCCACTGGCGACGCCCGCGGACCGGCGGCATCGCGTCGGCGCTCATCGCCGTCCGGCCAGCTTCGGGTTGAGGATGTCGTCCAGGGCGTTGCCGACGAGCGTGAAGGACAGGACGACCAGGACGACGCAGACGGCCGGCGGGGCGATATACCACCACGCTCCGAGCCCAGGCGCGCCGGATACCTGGGCCGAATCGAGGATCTCGCCCCAGGATGGGGCGAATGGATCGCCGAGCCCGACGAACGACAGCGTCGTCTCGGTGAAGACGGCCGCCGCGAAGGTCAGGACCGCCTGGGCGACGATGAGGTTGACCACGTTCGGCAGGATGTGGCGCCGCATGATCCGGGCCGGCCCGGCCCCGATTGCGCGAGCACGATCGACGAACATCCGCTCCTTCAAGGACAGTACCTGCGACCGGATGATCCGCGCCGTCGTGGCCCAACTGGTGAGGCCGATCACGACGATGATCACGAACAACGTCGCGCGGATTCCGAGCACCTCCGCGTCGTCGCCGACGATCTCGAGGATGACCGGCGCCAGGATCAGCGCCAGCACGAAGGTCGGCAGCACGAGGAAGAAGTCGGAAATTCGCATGAGGATCGCGTCGACGACGCCGCCCACGAAGCCGGCCACGATGCCCACGAGCACGCCCACGACGATGGTGATGACGGTCGCGAGCAGGCCGATGGTCATCGAGATGCGCGCACCGTGCACGGTCAGGTTGAGGAGGTCCCGACCGAGCTCGTCGGTGCCGAGCAGGTGGATGGTCGATGGCGGGTCGAGTCCCAGCCCGCTGGCCGTCGTGGCGGTCTCCAGGGGGCCTACGAACAGTTCGGGCGCGAGGGCGAGGACGGCGAACAGGACGAGGATCGCCAGCCCGACGACCCCGTCGCTGCGTCGGGCGTAGCGCCGGGCGAAGCCACTGACGCCGGCCAGGAACAGGCGCCAGCGTTCGGCTCGCGCCCTGGCGACGGCGGCGCTCGCGGCAGTCACGAGCGGACCCGCGGATCCAGGAGCCCGTAGATGAGGTCGGCGGCAAGGTTGCCAAGCACGACCGACACCGCGAGGAGCAGGAAGATCCCCTGGAGGATCGGGTAGTCGCGCGACTGGAGCGCGCTGACGGTCAGCGTGCCAAGCCCCGGCCAGCTGAAGACGACCTCGGCCGTGATGGCGCCGGCGATGACGTAGCCGAGGTTGATCGCGATCAGCGTGACCATCGGGAGGAGCGCGTTCGGAAACGCGTGGTGCCGCAGGACGCGGCGGTCGGAGAGGCCCTTGGCGCGGGCCGTCGTGATGTAGTCCTCAGAGCGCGTCTCGATGATCGAGGACCGCATGAGGATCGAGTAACCGCCGATGAGCCCGAGGGACACCGTCGCCAGCGGCAGGGTGAGGTGGCTGGCCAGGTCGATCATCGACTCCAGGAACGGTTTCGCTCCACCTCCAACGGATTGCATGCCCGACGTCGGGAACCAATGAAGGCCGGCCGCGAAGATGATGATGAGCGGCATTCCGATCACGAAATAGGGCATCGAATAGAGGACCAGGCTGACCCCGTTTCCGACACGATCAACCGCGCCCCCGCGCCGCCAACCCGCGTACGCGCCGAGCCCGAGCCCGACCACGATCGATACGATCTCGCCCAAGCCGACGAGCAGGAGCGTGGGACCAACCCGGTCGGCGATGACGTCCGTGACCGCCTGGCCGCGGAACTTGAACGAGTACCCGAGATCGCCGGTCATCGTCGACTCGACGTAGGCCACGAGCTGATCGGGAATGAGCGGCTTGTCCAGGCCCCAGCGCACCCGTGCCGCGGCGACGACTTCGGGTGACAGGTTCGGGTTGCGGAAGAGGACCCGTTCCGGAGACCCTGGCATCAGGCGGAAGAGGAGGAAGTTGAGCACGACGATCGCGACAATCGTCACGGCCGCCTGGGCGAACTTGCGGCTGAGGTAGCGCGCCCCCATGCGGCGCCGGGGACTTCAGCAGGCAGGGAGGGCCGTCTGGCGGCGGCCCTCCGTCGACAGGCTCGATCGACGAGCCGGTTCGATCACTCGTCCTCCCCGGATGCACCAGCTCGACGGCGATTCAGCAAGAACGCGCCGCCGATCACGACGATGACGACGGCCGCAACGATGACGATGAGCGCCGTGTTGTCACCAGTGCTCGACGGCGGGCTTGGCGCCGGCGCCGCGGACGGCGACGCGCCCGCAGGGCCGGACGAGCCGGTGGATGGAGCTGGTGCGGCGCTCGCCGGTGCGCTCTGCGCCGCCGTGGCATCGGTCAGGGCGGTGTAGTTGAGCGTGCCGTAGGACATCAGCGGGGTCCCGTTGCTGGGCATGTTCTGCCAGCCGGCGAAGCGATCCGTTCGATACGCGTCGAGGTTCGCGTCGTAATACAGGATGTCGTACACCGCCTGGTCGTAGATGAGGTTCTGCATCTGGGCCAGGACTGCCTTGCGAGCGTCGCCTGACAGCTTCGACTCCTGGTCGTACATCGTGTCGTACGAGGGGTTGCAGTAGTTGCTGTCGGATGTGTTCCCGATCTCATCGCAACGGAAGATCTGGAGGAGCGCGTTCGGGTCGGGGTTGCCAGACCATCCCCACAGCTCGATGTCGTATTTGGCCAGGTTGCCGTTGCCGCCGGCCTCGGGCGGGAGGAGGAGGTCGGTCAAGGTAGCGCTGTCGAACACCTTGGTCTGGACCTTGACCCCCAGCTGCCCGTACCAGTCCTTGATGAACTGGGCCGCCTTGGGATAGGTATCGCTCGAATCTGGCATGTACAGCCGAAGGGTGATCGGCTTGCCCTGCTTGTCGAGCCGGTTTCCGCTCGAGTCGAGGTGGTAGCCGGCCGCGTCGAGCTTCGACTTCGCCAATTCGATGTCGAACGTCCGTGGATTGTCGGGCTCGACATGCCACTGGCCCAGGACCGGCGGAATGTTGGTGGTACCCACGTCGCCGAAGCCCCCGAGCACCTTGTCGAGGAGCGTCTTCTTGTCGACGGCGTAGCCCAGGGCATCACGGAACGCCGGGTCGAGGAGCGCCTGGGTCGACGGGCCGCCGCCCTTGATGGTCTTGCCGGTCCCGGTCCCGTACGCATTGAACGCAAGTTGCGACCAGCCGTTGGCCGACCCAACCACCGTCTTGATGTCCGGCGCGGTCTGGAGCGCCTTGAGCTGGTCGGCGTTCACGTCGTGGGCGTAGTCGAGATCGCCCGACTTGAGCGCCTGGACCATCGTGTCGGCGCTGCTGAAGATCTGAATGACAACCTCGTCCGCGAAGCCCGGCTTGCCCCAGTAGTTCGGGTTGCGCACGAAGCGCATGAACTGGCCGGTCTTCCACTCGGCCAGGGTGTACGGCCCGGTGCCGACGAGCGGTGCGTCGAACTTCTGATCGGCGATGGTCTTGTAGTCGTACGTGCCCCAGATGTGCTTCGGGATGATCGGCAGGTAGACCTGGAAGATTCGATCGGACTGGTCGGTGGTGTAGGCGATCAACGTCTGGTCGTCGGGGCATTCGACCTTGGTGACTCCAGCGTCCTTGAGATTCGGGTCGAGGTACCCGAGGCCGATGTTCGATTCAGCCTTGATCGCGTCGACCGCCAGCTGCCAGCTGAAGCACGCGTCGGCCGACGTCGCTGGCTGGCCATCGGACCATGTCATTCCCGTCCGGATGTGGAACGTGATGCGGTCGGGGGAGCGCTGCCACGAGTCGGCGAAGCCCGGCACCGGCTCGAGGTTGTCCCCGAAGTCGACCATCAGGTTGTAGGTCAGCTGGAACGCCTCGAAGCCGGACACGAGGGCGGTCTGGTACGGGTTGGATGCATCGAAATCCTGGGTCGTCCCGACCCGCAGGACTACCGGATCGGCGGCCGCGACCGGGGCAGCCGCCGGAAGGAGCAGAGAGCCAACGAGGGCACCGGCGCCAACCAGCCGGACCAGTCGTACGCGCACGGTTGGTCGCATCGAATCCTCCTTCGGCGGGGCCCGCTTCCTCCTCGGACCACCGACCCTGGTTCCCGTTGAGTGGCGGTACGTTGGCACAGGCGGTCGGGCAGTGCAAGGCTGGGTCGCACGGTGCGTCCAGCGACGATCAGACCATCCAGGATCGGGCGGGATCCGCCGCGAGCAGCAACGGGCGGTCGATCCTGAATGCCTCCAGCTCGGGAGCGGACGGGCTGCTACCGACCGTGCTCAGCTCGGCCGCGATCCGGCCGAGGACGGAGGCGAACTTGAAGCCATGTCCCGCCCCGAGGACGACCGTCACGCCGGGGTGGTCGGGCAGCCGATCGACCACGAAGTCGCGCTCCGGAGTCAGCGTGTACAGGCAGGTCCTGGTGTAGATCGGAGGACCCAGCGCGCCCGGAAGGTGGCGCTCCAGGAACCCGACCACGCGGCCGAAGGCGGCCTCGTCGCGCTCGAACGTTCGATGGTCGGGATCGACCGGCAGGCCGCCGCAGTCCTGTGCCGCCTTGGGACCGGCCTCGCCGTAGGTCGGAAAGCCGTAGAAGGACGGATCGTCCATCCAGATCCAGACCGGGAAACGGTCCGGCGCGAACGCCGCCGGGTCGGGGCAGGCGAAATAGGTGACCTGCTCCTTGGTGACCTCGAGGGGCAGGTGGCGCCCGAACGAGGCCAGCAGCTGGTTGGTCCAGGCGTCCGTGGCGAGCACCACCCGCCCGGTGCGGTAGGTGCCACCCTCGGTGACCACCTCGAGATCCCCGCCGCCGGCGTCGCGCAGGGCGGTCACCCGCGTGCGATCCCGCAGGGTCGCGCCGTGTGCCAGGGCGAGGCGTCGATGGGCGGCATTCCCCTTGAACGGGTCGGCCAGGCCGCCCTGGCGCTGCCAGATCGCGCTGACGCCGGCATCGAGCCGCCACTGCGGCCAGCGGCGCATGACCTCCGCGGCGTCGAGCGTCTCGAACGGGACGTCTTCCGCGGCGAGGCTCTTGACGTAGTCGGCCCGCGGGATGGCCGGATTGGCGGGCCACAGGTCGAGCCCACCGGTGATCGTGACGACCTGGGCGCCGGATTCGGCTTCCACCTCCGACCAGGACTCGTATGCTCGCCTGGCGAGCCGGACGTAGGAGGGGTGGTGGTAGGAGAGCCGGATGATCCGGCTGTGATCGGCCGAGGCGCCGTTGCCGTGATCGAACTCGAAGCGCTCGAGTCCCAACACATCGTCGCCGTACGTCCGGCTCAGCCAGTAAGCGGCCGCCGAGCCGATCGCTCCGAGCCCGATGACGATGGCGTCCCAGTCGCCGCGATCGGCAGTCACCACCGGCCCTCGCGAACCTCCACCTGGCGACAGCGGCCGCCAACGTCGACCGTACCCGCTGCCGGATCGGGGCGAACGTGGAGCTCCGAGCCGACGCCCTGACGGATGACCAGCGGCCGGCCCAGGCGGGCGCCCATGACCACCGCCGCGGCGCCGGTCGCCTCGTCCTCGCGGATCCCTACGTCGGTCGCGAAGTAGCGACTGCGCAGGCGCCCGGCGGCCTCGTCCTCCCACGCCCACGGGTAGAGGCCCGGGTCGCCCATCGCGCCGGGCGACAGGGCGTCGACCTCGGTGACGGACGCCACCTGGCGGATCTCGATCGGGTGGACCCAGCTCGCCCGGGCCCGGATCCAGGTCAGCTCGCCCGACGACCACGTCCCGACGTCCCCTGCCCGGACGCGCAGGGTTTCGATCGGCGTTCCGACCTCCCGCAGCAGCCACGACGTCCCGACGGTCGGGTGCCCCGCGAAGGCGAGCTCCGTCCCCGGGGTGAAGATGGCGATCCGGGCGGTGGATCCGGCCAGCTCGTCGACGAAGACGGTCTCGCTGAACCCGAGCTCGCGGGCCACGGCGAGTCGACGGTCCGGCCCGATCGCCGGGCCGTCGAGGAAGACCCCGAGCGGGTTGCCACCGCCGCCATCGGGTCCGAGGAAGACACGCAGGACGTGGAGCCTGGTCATTGCGCGGGCGGATCGTCGCCGCTGGCGGTCAGCCGGGCGAGCGCCGCTCGCTGCACGGCCAGGATGGTCATGGCGTCGGTGATCTGGCCGTTCATGGTCATCGCCAGGACTTCGTCGAACGGAAGCCAGCGCACCGCCAGCGATTCGGTGCCATCGGGCGTCGCGAGACCCTGGGTCAATTCGGTGGCCAGATAGAGGACCGCCTCCTCGTCCGAGACCGAGTTGGAGAGGTGGCTGCGGGTCAGCTCGATCCAGTCGGCCGCCTCGATCCCGGTCTCCTCGCGGAGCTCTCGACGCGCGCCATCGAGCGCGGACTCCCCGGCCGGCACGCCGCCTTCGGGGATCTCCCACGAGTACTGGTCGAGGGCGTAGCGGTGCTGCCCGACGAGCAGGACGCGGCCGATCTCGTCGATGGCGAGTACCCCGACCGCGAGGTTCGCGAAATGGACCACGCCGTAGATCCCCGGCTCTCCGTCCGGCCGGACCACCTCGTCATGCCAGATCGTGATCCACGGGTTCTCGTACGCTACCCGGCGACTCCGGCGGGTCCACGGTCCGGCGGCGACGCCGTGCTCGTCCATCGGTGGCATCGTCGCACGGCGCGGGCAGCGCTGTCGCGACAGCCGGGGGGGGGAACCCTAGACTTCGGCCATGGCGACGCCACATGCAGTCGAGACTCGCCTGGGCGTCTGGATCCGGGCACGCGACGGCGTCGCGCTCTCGGCCAACCTCTGGCTGCCGATCCCGACCGTGACCGAGCCGGACGCCCGCTTTCCGGCGATCCTCGAGATGATCCCGTACGGCAAGGACAACTGGCGGCGCAATGCCGACATCGCTCGGGGGACGTACCTGGCGCAGCGGGGTTACGTCCTGTGCCGCCTGGACGTCCGCGGGACGGGGTCGTCCGGCGGGCTCGCGCTCGACGAATACACGGAAGACGAGACGCGCGACGCCTACGACGCCGTCGAGTGGCTCGCGGCGCAGCCGTGGTGCAGCGGCGCCGTGGGCATGTGGGGGATCAGCTACGGCGGCTTCACCTCGATCCAGGTCGCCAGCCTTCGGCCACCGCACCTGCGCGCGATCGTCCCGGTCCAGGCGACCGACGACCGCTACCTGACCGACGTCCACTACATCGGGGGATGCCTCACCGCCAGCGAGCTGAGCCAGTACGCGGTCAGCCAGGTCGCCATGAACGCCATGCCGCCGGACCCGGCGATCGTGGGCGAGGGCTGGCGCTCAGCGTGGCTCGCGCGGCTCGAGGCGACGCCCCCGTGGCTCTTCGCCTGGCTCCGCCAGCAGCACGACGGACCGTACTGGCGGAGCGGCTCCCTGGCACCCGACTACGAGGCGATCGACGCCGCCATCCTCAGTTTCGGCGGCTGGATGGATTCCTACGTCGACGCCGCCCTTCGGATGCAGGCGGCCTGTCACGCGCCGTCGCGCACGATCGTCGGCAACTGGGTCCATGGGTTGCCGTCATCGGCGATGCCCGGACCGAACATCGACGAACTGTACGAGATGGTCCGCTTCTTCGATCGCTGGCTGAAGGGGGTCCCCAACGGCGCGGACGAGGAGCCGGCCATCGTCTGGTTCGAGCGCGAGTATGCCGAGCCCGAGCCATTCCCGGACTCCCTGCCCGGACGATGGCGAGCGGCCACGTCGTATCCCCACCCGGCTGCCGCGCCGCGAACCTGGGTGTTCGGCGGCGGGTCGCTGCCACTCGTCGGGCGACTGGTCGCGGTCCAGGTCGAGACGTCCGCTGCCGCGCCAGGGCCCTCCGGGGTGGACCGCTATCGCCATCGACCCACCATCGGAACCCGCGCGTCGCTCTCCTGGGGAGCCGGCGGGCCGCCCAACGGCCTGGCGCGGGACCTGCGACCGGACGAGAGCCTCGGCCCGACCTACACCTCAGAGCCGCTGGAGGCGCCCCTCGAGGTCTTCGGCGCCCCCGAGGTCGTCCTCCACCTCGCGGTATCGGCTCCTGTTGCAACCGCGGTCGTTCGGCTGACCGATGTCGCGCCCGACGGCACCTCGGCCCAGGTCAGTGCCGGAATCCTCAACCTGACCCACCGACGCTCGCACGACCAGCCCGCGCCAATGGCGCCCGGCCGGGTGGAGGAGATCCGGGTGCCGCTGCGCCCCGCCGGCTACCGGTTCCTGCGCAGCCATCGGCTCCGGGTCTCGGTGGCGTCCGCGGCCTGGCCGGTCATCTGGCCATCGCCGGACGCCGCCGAGTTCGAGCTGTGGCACGGGTCGGCCACGCCCTCCCGGCTGATTCTCCCGGTCGTGCCTCCCGCGGGCGGACCGGGCGATGCCCCGGTCCCGGACTTCAAGACCAGCCCGCCAGAGGTCTCCGGCGCGGGCCTTGAAGGCGCCGCCGACCCGCCCGTCTGGCAGATCGCCACCGACGTGATCGACGGCAGCGTGACGGTCACGATCCACGACGGTCGCGAGGACGTGCTCGACGACGGCCGGCGCCTGTACTCGGCCGAGACGCTCGTCCTCACCGCCAGTGACGCGAACCCGGCCCGGGCCAGCCTGACCGCGGACGTCGTCTATCGCTGGCACGAGCATGCGTTCGAGACCGAGATCCGAGCTCGCGCGCTCCAGACCAGCGACGCCTCCGCGTTCGACCTGCATGTCGAGCTGCAAGTCGAGCTGGACGGCGAGCCGTTCTTCGGGCGCGACTGGCACGAGTCAATCTCGCGGAGGCTCGTCTGAAGCGTGACCCGGGCGGCGCCGTCCTGGCGATGGTTCGGCTTGATTGGAACCATCTCGATTCGGCGTCACGGGGACCCATCACCCTCGGCGCCGGGGTCGGGCCGGCGCCCCGCCGGTCAGCTCTTCCCGATCCGCCTGGCCAGGTCGTCGATCGCGAGCCGGGTGTCGGTCGTGTCGAAACGCAGGAGCGGGTCCGGTTCGATGGCCCGCTCCACGATCTGCCCGCCGAGCCGGCTGTAGATCACCGGGTAGATCGCGCCGGTGCCGTCGGCCTCGAGCGTTGCGACGATCGCATCTGGCCCACCCACGTCGAGCGCCTCGGCGAGCGGCTGGACGCCGTCGTCGCGCAGTCCGCCGGCCGGATCCGACGTCAGTACCCTGGCGAGGTATCCGCGCTGGTGGAACAGCTCGGGGGCCTCGGCCAGCTCGGTCGCGAGCAACGAGGCAACCGCCCCCGGGGCCACGCGCGGGCGGTCGGGCTCGATTCCGAACCGAGTCCTGGCGAGATACCCGGCCAGGACCCTGGCGTTGTAGCGGGCCCCGTGGACCGCCCCTGAGTTGGCGGGGATGCCGTGCTTCTGGAGCCCTTTGGCACCCTGGCCGATCGTGCCGGCGAAGAAAACCCCGGGCAGGCTTGCACTCTCCCACCAGGGCGTCTGGGCGGGCAGCCCGCTCGCGCCGAAGGTCGCCACGCCGAGTGACGGGAGATCGACCAGCGGGCTGACGAACCCGGTCGCGGCGATCACCTCGTCCGCCTCGATCGCCATGTCGCCACCGCCGTCGGTCCGCCGGAGCCGAACGACGAAGGTTCCGTCGGCAGCGCGCTCGACTCGATCGATCGCCGCATCGAGGACGCTGACCCCTCCGCCCAGCACGTGGTCCTCGTAGGGCTGGACATAGCGCGCCCGAATCCCGACGAGCGAGCGCGTGTCGACCGACAAGCGGGCCGGCGACGGCGACGACAGGATCAGCTGCCGTGCCCAGGGCAGCAGGCCACTCGCCAGCTCGAATCCCGAGTTCTGCTTGCCGATGATGAACACGCGCTTGCCCGAGTACGCCTCGACCGGCCGGACGTCCGCGTAGTGACTGACGAGCTCCATCCCCACGCCGGGCGGCGTGCGCGGCTCGGCCACGCCGACCGCCACGACCAGGGCCGTGCAGCGGTACACCCCGTCGGTGGTCTCGAGGACAAAGGTCGGGCCGGCGGGACCGGCCTCGAGGCTGGTCGCCGTCCAGCGGCATTCATAGCGGACCGCCACCCCGGCCCGATCGGCGAAGGCGACCAGGTTCGCCTCCATCTCCGGCCGCGACGGGAAATACGAGGTGCCGTCCATGAACTCGGGCTGGATCGCCCGCGTCTCCGGCGTCTCGCCGAGCAGGCTGTTCCAGTCGTACCGTTCATACGCTCGCGTGCCGCGCTCAGCCGGAGCGTGCGGCTTGGTCCAGGAGAGAAGCCGCTGGAAGTGCGGCCAGCGCCGGAACATGCCACCAGCGGATGGATCGGCCGAGATCACCGCGTGATCCACGCCGAGGCGGCGCAACGAATAGGAGACCTGGAGCGCTCCGGCGCCGCTCCCGACGACGACGACCGGGTACTCCCCGGGCGGGAACGGGCGAGTCAGCTCCGCCATCGGTTGGCCGCCCGCAGGCGGCGGGCCTGGGCCTGCAGCATCCGGTACATCACCCTCGGGTGGTTGACCAGGAACGGCTCGACGCGTGGACCCGAGAGGACCAGGCAGCGCAGCGGGCGGGTCGCAACGACATCGGCGATCGGGGACTCGCCCAGGATCACCGACACCTCGCCGAAGAAGTCGCCGCGTGCCAGCCGGGCGCGCTCCTGGCCGTCGACCACGATCGCGGCCTCACCATCGAGGATGATGTGGAACCCGGACCCGCTGAGGCCTTGGCGCAGCACCCGCTCGCCCTCGGCGTAGAACGCCTCCTCGAAGATGTGCACGATCGCCGTGAGCTGCGGATCGGTCAGGTCGGCGAACAGGGCGAAGCCGGCGATCGCATCCACCAGCTCCTCGCGCGCAACCATGCGGCGATGGTGCCACAGCCGGCGGTCCGGCGCGGGCCCGTCCGTGTTGACGGGCCACGGCCGCGCAGCGCAGCATGCCCGTCGAAGACCCACCCGGAGAGACGCATGACCCTGACCCGCGACGAGACGATCCGGCTCCTGGCCCGAACTCGCCTGTTCGCCAACGTCGACGCGGCGGGCCTCGAACGAATCGCGTCGCGAGTCAGCGAGCTCGACGTCCCGGGCGATCGGGTCATCGCCCGGCAGGGCGAGGTCGGGACCGGGTTCTTCGTCATCGTGTCGGGCGAGGTGCGCGTGATCCGTGATGGCGAGACCCTGGCCCACCTGGGTCCGGGTGAGTTCTTCGGCGAGCTCTCCGTGCTCGACGGGCGGCCACGCATCGCCCAGGTCGTCAGCGCGGAACCAACGACCTGCCTGGCCCTGGCGAGCTGGGACTTCGAGGCGATCGTGCAGGAGCAGCCGAGCGTGGCGATGGCCATCCTGCGCGAGCTGGCCGGCCGGTTGCGCGAGCTGACCGAAGCCCAGCACCACTGAGCCTGCCACGGATCCGCCGGCGATGACCGTCACCCAGCCGCCTGCCAGCGGGACAGTCACCTTCCTGTTCACGGACATCGAAGGATCGACCCGCCTCGAGCAGCAGGTCGGCACCCCTCGCTATGCCGAGCTGCGCGAGCGCCACCGGGAGATCCTCCGCGAGGCCTTCACGGCCCACGACGGGAACGAACAGGGCACCGATGGCGATTCGTTCTTCGTCGTTTTCTCGAGCGCTCGTGCGGCCGTCGCTGCCGCCGTGGCCGCTCAGCGCCGGCTGGCCGCGGAACCCTGGCCGGACGGCCAGACCGTCCGCGTTCGAATCGGCATCCACTCGGGCGAGGCCGAGCTCGCCGGCGGCAGCCTGGTCGGGCTGGACATCAACCGGGCCGCCCGTATCGCGGCCGTCGGACACGGCGGCCAGATTCTCGTCTCGGAGGCGACCCGTGCGCTGGTCGAGACCCATCTGCCGCCCGACGTCCGACTGCGCGATCTCGGGGCCTTCCGGCTCAAGGACCTGCTCGGTCCCGAGCATGTCGTCCAGGTCGAGACCGACGATCTGCCGCGCGACTTCCCGCCGCTCCGAACACCCGACGCCCGCCCGAACAACCTGCCAACGCAGCTGACCACGTTCATCGGCCGCGACGCCGAGCTGGACGAGGCGGCGCGCCTGTTGTCGTCCGCGCGGTTGCTCACGCTGACCGGACCGGGCGGCACTGGAAAGACGCGGCTCTCGCTCCAGCTGGCGACGATGGTCGAGGACGCCTTTCCGGACGGCGTCTTCTTCGTGCCCCTCGAGCCGATCCGGGACGCCATGCTGGTGACGTCGCGGATCGCCAGCGCGGCCGGGGTCACCGAGGCGGCGGGGCGGCCGATCGTCGAGACACTGGCGGACTGGCTCCGCGACCGCCGCCTGCTGCTCGTGCTGGACAATTTCGAGCAGGTTGCCGATGCGGCCCCGATCGTGGCCGACCTGCTGCGCTCCGCCCCCGGGCTCAAGATCATCGTCACGAGTCGGGCGGCGTTGCGGGTCTCGGGCGAGCAGGAGTACCCCGTTCCGGGCCTTCCGACCCCGCCCGACCTCGCGCAGCTGAGCGGCCTGGACCGGATGCAGCTGCCGGCGGAGGCCCGCGCGCTGGACCTCGCTTCGCTGAGCCAGTACGCCGCCGTCCGGCTCTTCATCGAACGGGCGGTTGCTGTCAGGCCGGGGTTCTCCGTGACCAACGCGAACGCGCCGGCGGTGGCCGCCATCAGCGCCCGCCTGCACGGCATGCCCCTGGCGATCGAGCTGGCCGCGGCCCGGATCAAGCTCCTTTCGCCCGAGGCCATCCTCGCCCGGCTGGAGCACCAGCTCCTCCTGCTGGCCGCGGGAGCCCGCGACCTGCCGGCCCGCCAGCAGACGTTGCGTGGCGCCATCGCCTGGAGCTACGACCTGCTCGACGAGGATGCCCGGCGCCTGCTCGATCGGCTCTCCGTGTTCGCCGGCAGCTGCGACCTCGAGGCGGCCGAGGCCGTGTGCGGGCCGGCGTCCGAGCTCGGCGGCGAGCTCCTCGATGGGCTCATGGCGCTCGCCGACCAGAGCCTGCTCAGGGTCGAGGAGGCGCCAGACGGGGACCCCCGGTTCCGGCTGCTCGACACGATCCGCGAGTACGCCGCGGAGCGCCTGGCCGAGCGTGGCGAGACCGTTGCCGTCCAGGACCGACACCGCGACTGGTTCCTCGGCCTCGCCGAGGAGGCCGCGAAGGAGATCTCCGGCCCGAATCAGCGTCGCTGGCTCGATCGACTGGATCTCGAGCACGATGACGTCCGGGCGGTCCTCGATCGGTCGATGGACCGACCGGATCCCGCGGCGGCCATCTCCCTCGGCTTCGCCATGTGGCGGTTCTGGCAGAAGCGCGGCCACCTGACCGAGGCGCGCCGCCGCCTCTCGGCGATTGAGGCGGCGCCCTGGTCGAGAGACGATCCGCGGCTTCGGGCCCGGCTGATGGAGGCGCTCGGTGGCGCGTGCTGGTGGCAGGGGGACCTGCCCGAGATGGCGGACCGCTACCGCGAAGCGCTCGCGATCTGGCTGACCCTGGGCGATGACGCGGAGATCGCGAATGCCTACTACAACGCGTCGTTCGCGTTCGTCCCGGAGTCCGCTGATGGCCCCGATCCCGATCCGGACGGCGTCGGCCTGGGCTACATCGAGGAGGCACGCCGGCGGTTCCACCAACTGGGCGACCTGCGCGGCGAGGCGAACGCGCTCTGGGCGCTCGGCAACTACGACTACTTCCGGAACCGCCTCGGCAACGGGATCGACCAGTTCCGCCGAGCCCTCGAGATGTTCCGACGGACCGACGATCTGACGATGGAGGCGTGGGCTATGCACATGCTCGGGACCGGCCTGCTGCGCAACGGCGCGGTCGACGAGGCGCGCGGGCACATCGAACACGCCATGCGGGACTTCCATTCGGTCGGTGACGCCGCGGGTCTCACCCTGACCCTGGACGACATGTCCGCCGTCGCGGTCGCCGACGGCGATCTGGTCCGGGCGGCACGGTTGCGCGGGGCGGCCCGCAACCTGACCAAGGAGACCGGAACCGGGCTCGCCACCTACGTCGAGGACACCTTCGAGACCGGCGTCCGTCCGCAGGTGCGCTCCCAGATGTCGCCCGAGGACGTCGAGCGGTTCGGAGCGGAGGGCGCGGCGATGACCCTCGACGAAGCCGTCGCGTACGCGCTCGAGGGAAGCTCGACGGCCGGTCCGCATGGCGAGACGGCGAGCTAGGATGGCGTCGATCCGCCACCCACGAGAAGCGCCATGACCGATGTCCTCCCGCCGATCGTTCTCGAGATCGAGACCGCCGCGTCGCCCGCCGAGGCCTGGGCGGCGTTGACGGAGCCCGAGCGGGTCGCCGAGTGGTTCACCGACGCATCGCCGCTGGGCGAGGTCGGGACCACCTACCGCCTCGACTTCGGCGACGGCAGCGTCGTCGAGGGCGTCGTCACGGAGCTCGATCCGGGCCACCGATTCGGGCATACCTGGGCATGGATGGACGCAGACCCCCACCAGGAAACGGTGGTCACGTGGACGGTCGAGCCGCTCCCGGGCGACCGCGCGCGAGTGACCCTTGTCCATGGCGGATGGGCAGAGGCGCAGCTGGACGAGGCGTCGCGGGACGACCACGAAGGCTACTGGAGCGGCTACCTCGACGACCTGGCGGCCTTCCTCGAGGGCGACGGCTGACGCCGGCCGAGGGTCGACTGCCGAGTGGCGCCGGCTCGACTAGACTGGCCATCCGATGACCGTCCCGTCCACGACCCCCGATCCCGGCCGCGACAAGACGGCCATCCCGAAGAATCCCGGCCGTCGCGAGCTCGGCATGCGGGCCACGCTGCTCTTCCCCAACCGCGAGATCGTCGAGCGCTATTACGTGCCGGTGATCTATACCGCGTGCCGGACCTGCTACTCCGAGCAGGACCCGGAGGAGATCTTCCGGCGCGCCCTGGCTGGCGACTTCGACCCGCTCAAGATGCAGAAGCTGATCGGCTCGGTCATCGAGTCCGGCCACGGCTCGACCATCGAGCACGTCGTCTTCACGTTCGCCATCAGCGGGGTCTCGCGGACGCTCTCGCACCAGCTCGTGCGCCACCGGGCGGGCGTGGCCTTCGACCAGCAGAGCCAGCGCTACGTCAAGTTCAAGGGCGCGGCCACCATGCTCCCTCACTCCATCGCCGAAGGGGACGCGGTCCTGCGCGAACGGTACGAGGAGCAGGTCGATGGCGCCCTGGGGCTCTACGGCGAGCTGCTCCAGGCCGGCATTCCCGGCGAGGACGCGCGCTTCGTCTTCCCGAATGCCACCCGCACCAACCTGGTCATGACCACCAACCTGCGGGCGCTCATCCACATGTCGGGCCTTCGCCTGTGCACGATGGCCCAGTGGGAGATCCGCCGTCTCTTCCAGCTCATCCGCCACGAGGTCTTCGGCGTGTCGCCGTTCCTGGGCAGCTTCCTGGCACCGAAGTGCGTGCCCCTCGGGTACTGCGACGAGTTCAACAACCGGGACGGCCATTGCCCCATCCGCCCGCACAAGGACCAGGTCCTGGCAGCTTGGGCGGAGAAGGCGGCCGCCGCCAGAGCGGCCGGACGGGACCTGCCGGTCGCCTGACGCGGGGTCCTGCTCAGCGTCGTGGGTGCGTCCGCCTCCCGACGTACGTCCCACTCACGGACCGTTTGCCCTTGGAGTCCCGCCGGTACTCGAGGTTCGTCCCGCCCGACGACGTCGCCTTGAGCTTGAACGTGTCGTGCGTCGTGTCGATCGTGGCCGTGCCCGTGAGCGGCAGGCCGGCCGTGAACGCGCAGCCGTCGAGCGCCACCGAATAGCCGTCCTTGTAGGCCGTGTATTCGATCGTCCCGCCGAACAGGCAGCCATAGGTCAGCGGGTCGACCCCGTCCCAGTTCCAGTAGTCCGCCGAGTTGTTGATCTCGTCGTCCATCGCGGTCATCGCGGCCAGCGCGTTCTTGTAGTCCCGGACGTTCGCCGCCGGGATGGGCACGTACGGGTCCGTCCCGGTGAAGTCACAGCTGATCGAACGTGACGCCGGGCGCACGTCGTCGACCAGGAAAGCCGTGATCTCGTCGTCGGGACAGGCGTTTCCCCGACCGAAGATGACGTGCGGGCCACCCGGCTGGACGATGAGATAGCCGTCGGTCAGGTGGCTCATGATCCGCAGCGCACCCGGGTAAGGAGTCGCCGGATCCGTCGTCGATGCCAGGACGAAGACGGGGAACGGCGTGTCGGTCAGGTTCGGTGGCCGGGCGGGCGTGGCCGGGTGGGTCGGCCAGTAGGCGCACGGCAGGTCGCCGTAGAAGACGCTGCCCACGCGGACCGATGCCACGTTCGCGGTGTCACCGGCCACCAGGTACGACAGGGCCCGTTGCTCGCCGGTGCCGGTCCCGTAGTCGTAGTCCATGCACTCGACGGCGTAGTACATCGCATCCGAGTACGTGGCATCCGGGATCGCCGCCAGCGTCTCGGGATCCTGCCCGAGGGAGATGTAGACGAGCCGGGCGAGGGGCAGGAGCTGGCCGCGCGAGGCCTGCGCGATCGCTCGCTGCAGCAGCATCCGGTCGAACTCGCCGTAGACATAGCCGGCGGCCGCGGTCTCGAGGTCGCCCAGAGACAGCGATCGCTGCTGGACGGCCCCGTGCGCATCGACGAACGCGAACGAGAGGGGGCCGTTGCGCAGCGTCTCGGCGAGCTGGTCGTAGCCGGCGAGCCCGTTGTGCCCGACGACATCGCGACGGCAAGCGGCGTCGGCCGTGCACCGGTCGAGCGTCATCGTCAGGACGTCCTCGAACGCGTGCGCGTCCTCGGCGTAGTACTCGGTTCCGGTCAGCGACAGGTCGACCGGCCCGTCGAGCATGAGCGAGTGGAGGTGGTCCGGATGTGCGGCCGCGTAGGTCTGGGCGTACTGCGTCCCGTAGCTCTCGCCGTACAGGTCCAGCTTGTCCGCCTTCAGCCAGACCCGGAAGGCCTCGAGGTCCTCGACGGCCTGGGTCGTCCCGAAGTAGGGCAGCAGCGACGGGTCGACGCCGGTCTCGGCGACACAATCCGCGGCGTACGTGCTCGAGTCGTGCGCATACGCGAGGGCCTGGCTGGGCCCGAGGGTCGGCAGGTTCGGTGACGTGTACCAGGTGAGCGACGCGTTCGGGCATTGCAGCGGGAACGATTGGCCGATCCCGCGCTGGTCGAAGAAGACGATGTCGTAGTTCTTGACGATCCCCGGGTCGAACAGCTCGGTGTAGCTGTCGGCCGCGGCGATTCCGCTGGTCCCCGGGCCTCCGGTCACGGTCACGAAGACGCCCTTGCGGGTCCTCGCGCTGGCGCGATGGAGGGCGAACGTCACGTCCATCGTCGGGCCCCCTGCCGGCGCCAGGTGGTCGAGGGGGACGCGGACGGTGATGCAGGTGAAGATCGAATCCGGGCAGGCGGCCTGGCGGACGACCTTCGGGGGCTTGGTGGCCGCGACGGGCGCGACCCCGACGGCGGCTCCCGCCCCGCCCGGTCCCGCGGCCGACGCGGCGGGCGCCAGCGTCCCCAGCAGGATCACGAGGATCCCGCCGGTCACGACCTGCCGTCGCATGCGGTTCAGCATCGAGCGGCGATCGTAGACCGGTCAGCTCCGCCGGCCAACGGTCTGGTCCGCCCGGCGGTGCCAGATTCCGGTGCGCCGCGGCACCGGCGTCCGATGCCAGGGTGCACCGTTCAGGCGGTCGAGAGGTCGCCGACGAACCGGGCGATGACCCGGGCCAGTCGGGGTCCGGCGACCTCGCCGGCGGCCAGGACCTCCTCGTGGGTGAGCGGCTCACCGGAGTAGCCGGCACCGGCGTTCGTCACGAGCGAGACGCCACAGACCTCCAGGCCGACCCAGCGAGCGGCGATGCACTCGAGCACGGTGGACATCCCGACGGCGTGACCGCCGAGGGCTGCCAGCATCCTGACCTCGGCCGGCGTCTCGTAGGTCGGTCCGGTCAAGCCGACGTACACGCCCTCCGTCAGCGCCACGCCCTCGGCCAGCCCGGCCGCGTAGAGACGCTGGCGCAACCTGGGACTCCAGGCGTCGGTCAGGTCGGTGAAGCGAGCACCGAGCTCGTCGGCATTGGGGCCGATCAACGGACTGCGGCCGGTCAGGTTGATGTGGTCGCGCACCACCATCAGGGTGCCCGGACCGAAGCTCGGGTCGAGCCCGCCGGCCGCGTTGGTCAGGACCACGACCCGCGCGCCTAGCGCGTGGAAGAGCAGGACCGGCTGGATCACGAGGCCCGCATCGTTGCCCTCGTACAGGTGGAACCGACCCTGGAGCATGACGACGGGCCGGCCGCCGAGCCGGCCGAGCAGCAGTCGCCCGGCATGCCCGGGCGCCGTCGCCGGCGGCCAACCGGGCAGCTCCGCGAACGGGATCGAGACGCGCGCCTCGAGCCCATCGGCAAGGCCGCCGAGCCCCGAGCCGAGCACGATCCCGACCTCGGGGACGAGCGACGTCCGGCCGCGGACGGCCGCGACGAGCGCCGCGAGACGAGCTGGTTGATCCGCGGGTCGAATCGGCTGGGACGGGTCAACGGAGCCGCCGGAACCGGGAACGTCAGGCATGCCGACCTCCGCACCACATCCAAGGCCAGACGGTCGAGGCCGCACGGCTTCGTTGGCCCGACGGAAGTATCGACACCGGGATGCCGATCACGTCCCGTCGGGCGGACCGCGCCGGACGGCCGTGGTGAGACGGCCCTCGCGGGCGGAGAACGAAGCGCCCGAAGCGACCGGCGGGGGAACGGAGGTCCTTGATGCGATCTCGGGTCCTTCGATCCTGTCGGCCCCTTCGGGCTGAGACGTACGGTAGTGCCGGCCGCGGCGGGTGGTCAACGCGGTTATCCACGAACTCGCCGGGCCGCCGGCTGGCGCGTTCCACGACTTGTCGACGCCGGTGGATACCCTGTGGACAACGTCCGTCAGCCGCCCATCGCGAACATCTCGATCTTTGGCAGCGCCGATGTCGCCGCGGAGCGCAGCTCCGAGTAGCGATCGCCACGGTGCGCCCAGATCGCGCCCACGAAGGCGACCAGCTCGGCGTCCGATACGCCGGAGCGCAGGACCGCCCGCGCATCATGGCCGTCGACCGCGAACAGGCACGTGTAGATCCTGCCATCGGCCGACACCCGGGCCCGGGTGCAGTCGCGGCAGAAGGGCTGGGTCACCGACGCGATCACCCCGAACTCGCCGCCGCCGTCGGCGTATCGCCAGCGACCCGCCACCTCGCCCCGGTAGGACGGATCGGCCGGCTCGATCGGCCAGACCCTGCCGATCGTCTCGACCAGCTCCGCCGCCGGCACGACCTCGTCGAGCCGCCAGCCGTTCGAATGTCCCACGTCCATGTACTCGATGAATCGCAGGATGACGCCCCGCTCGCGGGCCCAGGCCGCCATCGGCAGGATGCTCGACTCGTTGATCCCGCGGCGGACGACCATGTTGACCTTGATCGGCGCCAGTCCTGCCTCGCCGGCCGCGGCGATCCCGTCGAGGACGCGCTCCACCGGGAAGTCGATCCCGTTCATCGCCCCGAACACCGCGTCGTCGAGCGAATCCAGGCTCACTGTCACGCGCCGCAGACCCGCCTCCGCCAGCGGCCCCGCGAGCGCCCGCAACGCGGAACCGTTCGTGGTGAGCGTGAGGTCCAGGGGCTCGCCATTGGCCTTCCGCAGGCCGGCCAGCATGGCGATGAGCTCCGGCAGGTCGCGCCGGACGAGCGGTTCGCCACCGGTGATCCGCAGCTTCTCGACACCGAGCCCCACGAAGGCGCGGGCCAGCCGCTCGATCTCCTCGAAGCTCAGCACCTGGGCCTTCGGCAGGAACGCATAGTCGCGACCGAAGATCTCCCTGGGCATGCAGTAGGTGCAGCGGAAGTTGCAGCGGTCGGTCACCGAGATGCGCAGATCGCGCAGCGCTCGACCCAGCGTGTCGGTCACGCCGGAACGTCCATCGAACCCGATCGGCTGATCCATCGCGCCATGGTAGCCGGCCGCCCCGGATCGGACTGCCGGTACCACCGGCCCGGACCGCTGGTACCACTAGCCAAGTGCACCGGACCCCCCGCCGCTGACACGATGCGTGCACGCAACGGTGATCGAACAGACCTGTCCGACCATCCAGTCAACGAGGACCTCGCCCATGGCAAGCACCGAGACGCGCCCCTCCTTCCGGCTTCCGTGGACCGCCGGAACGGGCGAGTCCGACGTTTCGTCGAATCAGGCCGAGGAGCCGAACGCCAGCGAAGAGGCGCACGGTGGCGAGGAGACGCAGGCTCCCGAGATGATCGAGACGGCCGCTGAAGCTCCAACAGCCGCGGACTCGGAGCAGTCGGGCGCCGCGCCCGCTCGCCGGGCGACGAAGTTCATGGCCGAGTTGAGCCGCGCGATGCAGGCCGCCGCGGAGCATTCCCGGAACGAGACACTGGCGCGCTTCGAGGCCGAAGCCAAGGCCGTCGTCGAGGAGATGCATGCGAGCGCGACGAGCGAAGTCGCCGACCTGCGCCGCAAGGCGGACGACGATGTCGCCGCGATCCGCGAGTGGTCGAAGGCCGAGATCGCGCGCATCCGGGAGGAGACCGAGGCGCGGGTGGCTGTGCGCAAGCGCGGGCTCGATGTCGAGATCGAAGCGCATGCCGCCGGGGTGGAGGCTCGCGCCGAACGAGTGACGGAATCAGTCGCCGCCTTCGAAGCGGAGATGATCGCCTTCTTCGAGCGCCTGAACGTCGAGGAGGATCCCACCCGGATCGCGACCATGGCCGAGACGATGCCCGACCCGCCGAACCTCGCGGATCTGGTTGCCTCGCTCGTGACTGCATCGCCCGCGATCGCTCCGGCGCGAGTCGCACCGGCTGCGCCGGCCGCTCCGCGGGCGCCGCTGGCCGAGGCCGAGATCGACTTCGCTGCCGCCGAAGCCGAGGCGGCGTCATTCGACGGCGACGTCAGTGCGCTCGGCGGCGAGGACGAAGACGAGAGCCCGACCGCCGCCCTCGGCGAGCCGGCTGGCGAAGCGGTCGCCGAACCCATCGCAGAGCTCGAGGCGGCTCGGACGTCGTCGGACGCCCAGGCCACAACGCGCCTGCTGGTCGTCGGCCTCGTCAGCGTAGCCAGCATCGCCAACTTCAAGCGCAGCCTTGGCCGCATCGCCGGTGTCTGGTCCATCGGCGTCTCGTCCGGGCCGGACGGCGAGTTCGTGTTCACCGTCAGCCACGACGCCGGGCTGGCGCTGGCGAACGAGATCGTGTCCATGCCCAATTTCGAATCACACATCAGCGGCGAGTCCGACGGCGAGATCCAGGTCTCGGCCCAGGATCGCGACATGGCCGGCTGATGTCCGGCTCCAACCAGTCAGCCTGAGGAGCACCCATTGGCCCGCCCTGCCATCGTCATTGCCCTGCCGCCGAGCGAATCGATCCCGGTCAGCGCCGAGCTGCTGGGAGCCGGCTTCGAGGTCATCGCGATCGAGGACCCCGATGAGCTGGTCGCCACGCTCACCCTCCGGCGAGATGTTGCCGTTGCCATCCTCGATGGTGAGGCCGACGAGCGCACCACGGGCGAGTACTGGGTCGCGCTCATCAATGCGGGCCGCCAGATCCCTGCCCTGACCGTCGTTTCGAGCGCGGCCTATCAGAGCCTGGCGGAGATGGATGACGACGGGCGCGGCAACGAATACTTCACGCGTCCATACTCTGCCGACTCGATCCGCTGGCGGGTCGAGGCGATGTGCATCCGCCGCGAGACCGTCGACGATGGCTCTGGCCCCGTCCTTCAGGCCGGCCCGGTCGGGCACGACGGCTGGAACCGGCGGGCGACGGTCATCGCCGTCTTCAACCCCAAGGGCGGGGTCGGCAAGACGACCGTGGCCACCAATCTCGCCTCGTCGCTCCAGGGACGAAAAGGGAAGTCCGTCCTGCTCATCGATGCCGACACCGTGACCGGCCATGTGACGACGTCCTTCGCGATCGAGGCCGTCCGGACCGTCGCCGACAGCTGGCGCGACGAGGCGGAGGGCGGCCCGTCCGAGAGCCTCACCGAGCTCTCCTCGGAGCACGGCTCCGGGCTTCGCGTTGCTGCCTTGACCGACTCGCCGCTGCACACCGAGGTGCTCGACCCCGCCCGGGTTGCTGCCGCCATTGCCGCGGCCCGAAGCCGGTTCGACGTCATCGTGGTCGACCTCCATCCGTCGTACAGCACGCTCAACCAGGCGATCTTCGAGGAGGCCGATCGAATCCTCGTCCCGGTCACCCCGGACGTCCCGGCGATCCGGGCCGCCGTGCAGCTGCGCGACGTGGCCGGCGCCCTCGGTTGCGGCGAGCGCCTGTCGCTGGTCGTCAACCGCGCCAACAGCGGCGTGTCCGTGGCCGACATGGAGCGCACCATCGGGATTCCGGCCTTCGCCCAGATCCGCTCGGGTGGCCTCCTGTTCGTGCGCGCCGCCAACGAGGGCCGGACCGTCATCGAGATGTTTCCGCGCGAGAAGATCACCGCCGACTTCGACGTCCTGGCCGGCCGAGTCCTCGGCGCCGCCGCGGAGCCCGAGCCGCCTGTCAGGACCGGCTTCCGGCTCCCGACTCGCGGGCGGGTGATCGCGCGGGCCTGAGGGCACGCGCAGGCGCGGACTCTACCGCGTCTTGTCGATCCACTGCGCCCCGCCGAGCGAACCGCCCGGCAGCTTCGCATGGCGCTCGCCGGTCCGCGCGTCAACCTGCTCGACGTCGCGGAGGTAGGCCCGGTTCACCAGGATGACGTCCGTTCTGGCTGGGCTGACGGGCTTGCCGGCCATCGTGACGGTCGCGTCCGTCACCGGGATGAACATGTCGTTCGAGCGATCGAGCAGGCGCCCCGGCTCGTAGCCCGGGTAGAGCTGCACCGTGCCCACCACTCGATAGGGCGGGATCTCGAGGCCCACCTCGTAGGAGACCTTGTGAACCCGGTGAGCCGTTCGCTCCTGCTCGCTCATGCTCGGAAGTGAATCCTCGCCGGCCAGCACCAGGACGAGGTCGTAGGGATCCACGGACTTCAGCCCGGGCGCCGGGGCCAGGGGCTCGGTGCCGTCCATCGGAGCCCATTGCACGTCGACGATCGTGATCGGCTCGCGCTTGTTGAGCGCATCGGACAGCCTGCCTTCGACCATCATCCGTCCCACCAGCCGCCAGTCCTCGGTCATGCCCTCGAATGCGATCCCACCGTCCGGCGCCGCGGCCGGCGGCGGTGCAGCCGCCTCGACTGGCGCGGCCGGCGCTTCCTTCCGTCGCCTCAGAAAGTCGAACGGCACGTCATTCCTCCGCGGCGCCCGTATTGTCCCGGATGATGTCGACGACGGTGGTGTCGGCCAGGGTGGTGGTATCGCCGAGGACGCGCCCCTCGGCGATGTCGCGCAGCAGCCGCCGCATGATCTTGCCCGAGCGGGTCTTGGGCAGATCGGGGACGAACATCAGGAACTTCGGTCGGGCGATCGGCCCGATGACGTACGCGACGTGCTCGCGGAGCTGGAGGGCCAGCGCGTCCGAGGGCTCCTGGTCCGCCTTCAGGATCACGAAGGCGAAGATGGCCTGTCCACTGATCTCGTCCTTCTTGCCGACGACCGCGGCCTCGGCGACGGAGCGATGGTCGACCAGCGCCGATTCGACCTCGGTCGTCGAGATCCGATGGCCGGCCACGTTCATCACGTCATCGACCCGGCCGAGCAGCCAGAGATAGCCGTCGGCGTCGCGCTTGGCGCCGTCACCCGCGAAGTACAT
>JBGPIH010000001.1:0-102523 GCA_041484785.1 Candidatus Limnocylindria bacterium | reverse complement strand
GGTCCGGCCGTTGGTCGGGCTCCGACCGGCGAACCAGATCGCCAGCAGCGCCATCCCGACCCCCGCCACGTCGGTGAGCATGTGCCCCGCATCGGCGAGGAGCGCGAGACTGTTGGCCGCGATGCCGCCGACGAACTCGACCACAAGAATCGCCAGGCTCAGGACCAGGACGGCGGCGAGTCGGCCGCGATTCGCCGCCGCCGCCGAGCCGTGGGCGTGGGCCATCAGGCGACCTCAGCGACGTGCGTCGCCGCGCCGATGACGAGATCGCGGAGGTGATCGTCGACGAGCCGGTAGTAGGCGATCCGCCCGGCCTTGCGCCGCTCGACCGCGCCGCGCTCGCGCAGGAACCGGAGCTGGTGCGAGAGGGCCGACACGCTCATCCCCAGGACGAGCGCGATGTCGCAGACGCACAGTTCCTTGGTGGCGATCGCCAGCAGGTGGACGATCCTCGCCCGCGAGGGATCGGCGAGGGTCGCGAACAGCTCTCCGACGGCGCGAGCCCCGTTGCTCCCCAGCGACCGCCCCAGGAGCGGTTGGATAGCCTCGGGATGCAGGCATTCGACGGAGCAGACGTCGACGTCGATCTCGGAACCAAACACTTGAGCCACCGCTCAAGCATACATCTCGGATGACGTGGGCCTTCTTCGCTCCTCACGAAGGGGAAGCCGGCCAGCTCCACCGACAGCGTTCGGAGGAATGCTCCTGCGATGGTTCGGCATCACGGACCCTAAGAGGACCACCTTTCGGACAGCGTCCGTACGTAGGCCACCGCGACCACGCGATCAATCGCCCCGCGCGAGGCTCCCCTTCTGGGCGGGCTCTTTGACGGCGCCCATCGGTCGCGCGAAAACCCGACGCGTCAGGAGCGTTGGGCGGCCCGCTG
Organism: Candidatus Limnocylindria bacterium; assembly: GCA_041484785.1. GTDB lineage: Bacteria > Chloroflexota > Limnocylindria > Limnocylindrales > CSP1-4 > SPCO01. The sequence continues at coordinate 101,637 of JBGPIH010000001.1, read as the reverse complement.
ACCCCTTCCCATGAATCTCCTCCCCGGGCAGCGCGGCGTTGTCTCGCCATCTTCATGTGAGCCGCTTCCCGGCGGTGGAAGTCGCAGTACGGACGGTTGGTGGAAGCGCGAGGAGGGACTTGGTCTGGGCAGCCGTCCGGCCATTCGCGCGGTCGGTGCGGTGTCTCGTCCCGTCAAGGCATCGTGGATCGATTGCCGCAGGAGGCGGATCGCCCTGCACGAGAGTGCCCGGGCAGGGTTGGGCTGAGTGAATTTGGCCACCCCTCGGAAGGTGATACAACCCGGGTGGCCCCGTCCAACGGCCGTCAGCGACTCCCGAGACTCCAGAACCGACGAGCTGGCCAGGAGACCCGAGCGCCCGCGCCGCCCTGTCCTAGAAGGGGAGCGCCCAAGACCGTCGTCATGTACTCATACACACCGCATTCTATCGAGCAAGAGAGGGGTGGTTGCCTGAGGCAAAGAACAGGACGTATGTTCTATTATGGTGGCCCCAGGCTCACCACGGAGGTCTCGGTGCAGCACGCCGCTCAGTTCAGGGTCTTGGGCGAGCAGGCTCCTTGCCTTGAGCGTCGTCATGAGCAACGCTGGATCCGGATGGATCACACGATCCCCGGCCTGAACGATGGCCAGCCGCAGTCCTACCGGAGCACATGGGTCTGCCAGGAGTGCGGGGAGACCGTCCTGCACCGATGGCGAGCACTCTGAGTGGAGGCACTGATGCCTCCGTCAGCCTCGGCACGGCTGCCAACTCATCTCCCAATGGTTGGTCCGCATGTGGGCTGCCTTCGGAGATCTTCCGGGAGGCGCGCCCATCACGGCTGGTCGAACGCGCGACACTCGCATCGGCACCTCGCCGGTCATCGAGGAGCCAGGGGAGCCATCGTGAACATTCAGCGGGAGTCAGGCTGGTCACCGACGACCGAGGCCGGGGATTTCGGCCTGTACTCGTTTAGCGAAGCGTCGGCTCAACGTCGCCCGGCCATACTCCCCCCGTGAGCGTCGTCGTCCCGGTCAATCCGAAGGTCATGCGCTGGGCCCGTGAGTCTGTCGGGGTCAGCACCTGGGATGCGGCTGCCCGGATCAAGGTCGATGTCTCCGTGATCCATGCCTGGGAGGACGGATCGGCGCAGCCCACGATCGGCCCGTTGCGCGAGCTGTCTGAGTTCTACCGCCGGCCTCTGGCGGCATTCCTTTTGAAGACCCTGCCGAAGGATCCACCCGACCCCGCCGACTTCCGCGTGATGAAAGGCGGGAGCCGCCACTTCCTCACCCGTCAGACACGCCAGGCCTTGAACCGGGCTTTTGAGCTGCGCGCGCTTGCCGCCGACCTCGAGCGCCAGGAGCCCGGTCCGCGGACCAGCGGCCGCCGCGTTCTCGATGACGAACGGACGCCGTTCCATGTCGCCGCCGCTGAGACCCGGAAAGCCCTCGGCATCAGCATCGAGGAACAGCACGGCTGGAGCTCCGTAAACAAGGCCCTGAACGCCTGGCGCCGGGCGCTCGAGCGGCGCGGGATCCTGGTCTTCGCCATGACCATGCCCAAGACCGAGGTCCGGGGGTTCTCGATTTCGGGTCCGGGTGGTCCGCCGGCGATCGTGCTGAACACGGCCGACACCGAGCCCGGCCGCATCTTCACGCTGTTCCACGAGTACGGCCACGTGCTCATGGGGACAGGCGGGATCTGCCTACCGTCCACTGCCATCGAGCGGCACTCGCTCGAGGGCCGCGAACTCTACTGCAACCGGTTCGCGGGAGCGGTGCTCGTCCCCGAGGAGGTTCTTCGCGCGATGCCGGAAGCGCTGAAGCTCGGCACGTCCTCGGAAACTCCGACCGACGCCCAGATCAGTGCGGTCGCCGGCGCCTTCAACGTCAGCAAGCAGGTGCTGTGGTACCGGCTCCGGGACACCGGCCTGATCAACACCCAGCGCTTCGCAGCGAAATGGCCGCTCTGGCACCACCAGAAGGCCCAGGTCAAGGCCAAGCGTAAGGGCGGCCCCAAAACGCCTGTGCGGGTGCTGTCATCTCGTGGATTGCGATTCACGAGCCTTGTCCTCGACGCGAACCACGAGCAGCTGATCACGACGAACGAGACGCTCGATTACCTCGCGATCCAGCTCGGCGACCTGGAGGCCGTGGAACAGGAAGCGCGCAGGCGGGCCGTTGGCTGACAGCGGGGACGAGGCAAGCACGAAGCCGATCTACGTGATTGACACGAGTGCGCTCATCGACCTCTGGCTGACCTATCCGCATCGGACCTTCGATCGCCTCTGGGAGCGTTTCGCGGCTCTTGCGGCCGCTGGCCGGCTGATCGCTCCCGAGGAGGTCAGACACGAGATCAGCCGCCGAGACGAGAACCTCAAGACGTGGGCTGCGGAGGCCGATGGACTCTTTCGCGCTCCCGATGACGGCTTCATCGCCTGCCTGGCGCGGGTCGTCCCCGAGTGCCCGTACCTGACGCCCCTGAGCCGGCGCTACGCCGCCGACGCCTGGGTCGTGGCCCTCGCGCTTCACCTCCAAGAAGCTGAGCAGGGCAAGATGTTCGGCGCTCCGTGCTACGTGGTCACCCACGAGCAGAAGGTCACCCAGCCCGGGAAGCTCAAGATCCCCGATGCCTGCGACCACTACGGCCTGCGCTACATCAGGATGGTTCGCATCTTCGAGATCGAGGGCTGGGAAGGGCACTGAGGGCGCCGGGCAGTCGGTTGGACGGAGCACAGTTACGCTCTGGCCTGTGACCACGCAACCATCGAAACCGTCTCGACCGGACGAGGAGACGCTGATCCTCGCCAAGGACCTCGCCGACGACGTGCTCTCTTCGCCCATCATCACCGCGGGCGAGCGGTTCCAGATGCACGTTCACCTCAGCCCAGGGGAACCGGGCGCGACGTTTGACGAGCCGGATCGCCGCCTCGTTCGAGATCTCCTCGGAGTGCTCCGCAACTTCGATATGCGGGATAGCGACGTGACGATGCCCCGACTCTTCGAGATCATCGAGCGCGTCGGGCTGAAGCCCGAGTGGCGGCCGGCCCTTGAGCACGTGCGGAAGACGTACGCGGCACGCGATGAGCGGCCCTGGATTCAGCTCGAGGATCCTGAGGCGCGACCGAGCGACGGACCAACGTGGCTCAGGCCACGCAAGGCGTTCGACCTGTGGGCGTACGGCGAGCTCATTCACCACGACTATGACAAGCAGCTTCGGTGGGAGAAGCTCGGGCCGTTCGCCCAAGGATTCGCTCGTCAGATGGCCTACGAGTACATGGAGCTGCTGCTCACACTGGTCGCGCTTATACGGCGGGTAATCACTTGGGGCCTCGAGAAGCACCTCGTCGATCCGTAAGAAGGCTGCGGCTACCTCATGCGCAACCGGCGCTGCGATGGTTCGCTTGATTGGATGAACGAGAGCACGCTCCAGGTCTTCGATCCCTCCTCTCTCTCCCTATTACCCGGGGGACTTGCTCGACGAACCGCGAGACGACGGCGCTCTTCTGAGCTAATCGAGGTTCAGTCCCTCGGCAGGTGCACTCACCAGACGAGCTCCGGCAATCGGTGGCGGTTCACCGCCCCGGTAGTGGAGCTCGGCGGCCGAGGTGCCAGCGCCGGTCGTCGTCGATCATGAACGCCCGGTGACCGCGCAGGATTGGCAGCACCGCGAACTGGTGCCGGGTGATGTCGTAGAGGTCACGTGCCGTGAGGCCATGAGGTTCGGCGATCGCGAGCGCTCGGGCGACATCGCTGACTGGTAAGCCGGGGCCGGTGTGCTTGGCAAGATAGGCTCCGAGGGTCACGCCGGCCCGGGCGGCCGATTGAGGCCGACCCTCCGTCCGCGCGACGATCTCGGTCAGGGTCGCGGTCGTCGCCCGCGTGACGCCCGTCCGAAGTTCCTTCCAGAACGGCGAGTCGCGGGTCATCCAGAAGAGCAGCAGCAAACCGCCGAGGAGCACCGCAGCGGGGACAGGGTTGGCGCGAGCGAGCGTGACCGCCTTGCGCGTGCCGTCGGCGACGATGCGGCTGGTGATCATCACCCCGCGGCCACCGACTTCCATCTGCGCGACGAAAGCGTGATCACGAAGGGTCAGGGTTGCCTTCAACCACTCGTCGCCCGTGAGCTGAACGACCGCATCCATGTCCGGGTCGTCCACCCATTGGCCGAAGCCGAACCGGATGAGGGCCTTCCGATCGAGGGTGAGCAGGATCGATGGATCGAGGAGGCGCGAGAGCCGCGCTGACGGCTCGTCGTCGGTATCAACCAGCGCGACTTCGGCAAAATCGGGCTCGCTGGCGGGGATTACGATGCCGGTCGGATCCACGAGGCGGATGTACGGCACGTACTCGGCCTGGATTAGCGCAAGCGCCGCGTCCGGGTCGTGACCCTTGCGCGAGGCAACCCTGGGCATGTGCTCGGAGACCTCGTCGAGGAGGTCAGGTTTGCCAAAGACACGGATGGCGTGGATCGCCATCAGGTGCGAGAGCGCCGAGGGCGCAGGATGGGAGACGACCTCCCGGTCCGTTGAGCGCATCGTGGGAACCGGTCGGGCAAGCCGGTGGAGCACGTCCTCAATGAGCACGTTCGCGTCGACCACGACCGGAAACACGTGTCGGTCACGCAACCGCCCCGACTCGGTGGCCGTTCGCCCTATTAGGGCGAAGTCGATCGGCAGGGGCGGGGTGACCGGGCTGCGCGGCTCCATCGCGGCAACGATGGCCGGAAGGAAACCCGAGCGCAAACGATCGGCGCACTCCCGCCCAGTAGAGTAGTCAGCGTGGAATCCGCCGCTCCCCGACCGCGGCCATGAGCCGCCCCTCGTTCCTGTTTTCCGACGGCGACCTCAGCGCTACACTACGTTCTCAAGAAGAGAAGGTTGAGGGGGCGGCGCAGGACATCCCGGCGGACCACGCCGTCGCGAACAGCGCCGAGGATCTCGCCGCTGCGCTCGTTGAGGAGTTCCGCATCGATCCGATAGCCCTCGACGAAGGGGCGATGACGGTGTCGTCCAGGGACGAGCAGATCGATGTCAGCCGCGACCCGATGCGCTTCATTCGGGACCCGAGCCGGCCGTTCTATGTGCCCGGGACTACCGTCACGTACCACGTCCCATTCGGCGGTGCGGCTGGCCTATTCAAGCTTCGACCATCGAGGTTCACCTCCAATCCGCCCTCCGGGTTCGTCGGAGACGGTGAGTTGCGGATCTCCGAGAGCGTCCCGACCCCCGTGCCCGCGGACATCAAGGCCCAGCTCGACCGCAACCTGGCGCAGGTCAAGACGTACCTAGACTGGGTGAACGCCGACGTGACTGCGTTCAACGCCCGGCTCGCCGGCTCCGCATTGGCCGCGGCCACCCGGCGGCGCGAGAAGGTCAAGGCCGACCATGACCTCGTGGCTTCCTTCGGGATCCCGGTCCGGCGCGCCGACGCGCCGACGACCTACGCTGCGCCACCGGTGCACCGCCAGATCAGTCGCGCGGCCGCCGCCAAGGGCGCGCCGGGCGCGAAGCTCGAGCCAGTCCTGCCGGCCGAGGAGTACGAGCACATCCTCTCGATCGTCGGAAACATGGCCAAGGTCATGGAACGCAGCCCCAAGGCGTTCGCAACCATGGGCGAGGAGGATCTGCGCCAGCACTTCCTGGTCCAGCTCAACGGCCAGTACGAGGGCGATGCGACCGGCGAAACCTTCAACTTCGAGGGCAAGACTGACATTCTGATCCGCCGCGACGGGCGCAACATCTTCATTGCCGAGTGTAAGTTCTGGGATGGGCCCAAGAAGGTGACCGACACGATCGACCAACTGCTCGGGTACTCGAGTTGGCGGGACACGAAGACCGCGGTCTTCATCTTCAACCGCGGTGGCAACCTGACAAACATCCTCACCAAGATCGGCCCGACCGTCGTCGCGCATCCCAACTTCGTGCGCGAGATCTCCTACGGCGGCGAGACGGACTTCCGGTTCATCCTCCGTCACCGTGATGACCCCGAACGCGAGCTGACCCTGACAATCCGCGTCTTCGAGGTCCCAGGCTAGATCGGTTCCGGCCGAGATCGCGGGTGAGGTCGGTCAGGTCCTCTGGGACGAGCACGGCGAGCGGCACACCCGGCCCGTACCACCATTGCTCCCGACCGGGAAGGCCATCTCCTCGGCCGACCCGGTGCGCATCCGGATGTCGCTGAGGTCGATCGAGTCGGGCAGCATGGGGGTCAGTTCACTAGGGCATTGAAGCGCCGTCGCAGGAGCCGCAGCGGATCTAGCTCGTTGTCCGCCAAGCGCGCCGCGACTAGGGCGGCGAGGTCGGCGTCATCGAGGCCGATGATGTAGCCGCGCCCGTCATCGGCAGTATCGCGACAGCGGGCGGCGAAGGTGACCTTGTCGGCGATGGTCCGGCAGATGAGCAGGCCAAAGTTGCCACGCCGGGGCGAGAACCGCCCCGAGAGTTGGTCGAGCGGTGGATTGACCGGGTCCTCCGCGTAGTTCTTGCACTCGGCGAACACGTAGGGCACCACGTAGCGCCGACCCAGCCAGTCGAAGAAGCCGGCTGTGGCCGTGTTGTCGAAGCGGATGTCGATGCGCTTCCGGCCCTGATGGATCTCGGCCTCATGGGCCAGACCAGTCAGCCACGGGTAGAAGAGCGGGGTGACGAGCGCCTCGACAGCACGGTGATAGCGGCTCGCCCCGGCATTGCCCGGCGGGACGGTGGCGATTGCGCCGAGGAGTGCGTCAAAGTCGGGCGGCGTGGTGCCGGTGATGCCGGCCAGGCCATCGTGCGGGATGGCCGGCGGCGCGTGACGACGCTTCGTGCGCCGATAGTCGCGCAGCAACTGCGGGTGCGCCCGGGTCATTTCCTCGTTGAACGCCTTGCCGTGACCGTACTTCTCCTTCACATCCTGCTTGTCGACCCGTGGCTCCCCGGTCCCCTTGAGCAGTCGGACCAACTCGGTCCCGGCCCGTATCTCCTCCTCCTGGAGGAACGGGATGATGTATCGGTTGTAATAGTCGTCGGCCTCGAAATCCATCTTGCGGCGGACGATGACCTTGGGGACTAGGAGCAGGGCGTAGTCGCCGACCCAGGGCAGGGTGGCGTAGCCCTGGCTCCATTCCTGGGTATCCGGTTCCCAGACAGGCCCGGCATAGACGCCCTCCTCAGTCGGGATGCCGAGGTCATCGCAGACTTGCTGGGTGTAGCGGATGAGCGGCTCGCGGATTACGTTGGTGGTGATGTCGCTAATGAGGTCGCGCCCGATGAGTGGGATCATCAGGATGGTGTCCTCGAGGTCTTCGATGAGACCGGTGCGGAGGGCCTCGCTGCGAGCGAGTTGGTCGCGCACGTCGGCGGCCAGGTTCGGGCCGAGGGCATGGCCGGCGGGGCGACCTCGGGACAGGCCGAGCCGCGTCTGGTTCGGCTCACGAAGCTGCCCGAGCAGCTCGTCTGCTCGCGCGGTGTTGCCCGTCCGGATGGCCGTGAGCACGCAGCCGAAGTAAGCGCGCAGGAGGGCGACGCACTCGCGGCCCCACTCCGTCCGCAACTGGCGCAGAGCGTGCGGGTCGACGTAGACCTCGGTGTCGGTGGCGACATCGACATCGACGAAGTCGAGTTGCGGCTGGGACAGGCCCAGGGTGAAATGCTCGGAGACGCGAGTCACGGGCTCCCCCTGGCGATGGTGCTCGAAAGCTTACCGGGCGGACAGCTCCATCTTGTCACGACCCTGCGGGAAGTCGGCGCCGATCATGGTGTTCGGCTTTCGTACCCGGGCATCCGGGCACTCGAGCGGGCTGGTCCCGCGGCTAACCGGCCGCAGCGTGATGCCCTGGCGGTCGAGAAGTTGACCGGCCGCAAGAACGGATTGGGCGCCGCTGGTTGGCTTACGAGCCGTCGCATGACCACTCCCGGCCTTCAGCCGCGGCGCGCACCCGATCAGCTACTCGCAGGCTGGCGGCAACAGCCGAAGGAGACTGGATTGCGGAGTCCCGGATCAGTTCGTGCACGTAAGCGCCAGGTAAGCGTGTGTAGGTAAGGTCATGTCGGTCGCGGGACGGTCAAGTCAGGCGGGACGACGAAGAGCGAGCCCGAAGACGCCGGACCCGCGGCCTACTTCGTCGACAGGACGAACTGGACAAGCCGGTCGAGGTCATGCGCCCAGAAGATGGTCAGGCCGCGATCCTGAGCTTGCTCGAGGTTCCGAACCTTGAACACGCCGGAGAGGACGGCAGCCGGGACGGCCGTGAGGCTACCGAACTCGTCGATCCAAGTCGCCGCTTTGACGGCAGCGTCGTTGTTGAGTCTCTTGATAGAGTTGGTCGAGGAGTTCGAGACCTTGCACTCGAGCGGCATCAGGCGATCATCGAACAAGCGAATGGTGAGGTCAGCCTTTCGAGATCCGACGAGGCATTCGGCGGCGCAGAACTCTCCAGGGTCCGGAGCATTGGTCAGCGTCTTGATGGTCCGCGCTGGCACTCGCTTGAGGCCTGCGGCCTCGAGGGCGTCGGCGACGGCCGCTTCCTGGGCCTTCTTGGACTCGTTGGCGCGGCCTGTCATCACGCGGCGGGCGGCAATCATCGCACCGCTAGCCAAGGTCGCAGCCTGTCGCTCCGCTTCGGTCGGCTCGCGGTTCTCCCCGACCCACGGGAAGCGGTTGCGGTCGAGTCCCATGAGAACGATGTCGACCGCGCGAGCTGCTTCGGCCGGGTCCTTCTTCAGACTAGTCGGCGAGAGCGTAGCCTCGGACAGCACCTTCAGGTCGTCAGTCGAAATGGGCGGGCCCGAAAGGTAGCGGACGGCCTCCAGGAGTCGCGGATCGACCATCACGTCGAAGGCCATCTCGCGGATTTTCGAGAGGTCCACGGTCGTCTCCAGGAGATCCTCCATCCGACCACGTACGTCATCGAACTTGTCGAGGTACTCCTCGAGGGGTTCGATGAGTCGCTCTTCGCGAAAGACCTGGATGGCAGCCTCGGCCGCGGCCGTGAACTCCGTGCCTGTCCATCGTGGGGGCGCTGGCGCCGTCACGCACCCATCACCGTAACGTCCGGCACTGGGAGGCGCTCCATCTCCTTGGGCTCGAACTTGGTCAGGCCGCCCGAGTAGGTTCGGCCTGCGGCGACACCCACTGTCGTTCTCAGATGGTGGGCGAGCCTGTCGAGGGCCGCCGGCGAAAGGTCGACTCGTGGGTAGATGCCATGGGCGATGTTGATGTGGCGAGCCAAGGCCTCGTTCCGAACGAAGGCAGGCGGCCGACGGGCCATGTATGTCGCCAGGATCGGCGCCGGCGCCCGCAGCCCGACCCGCCACCAGGCTTTTCGGTTCGCCGCGATGTATCCCTTCTTTACGCCGGCCTGTTTGGCATTCCGCAGGAACGCGACGACCTGCTTGCGCGACTCGGCGTCCAATTCATCGAGGTCTTCGGGCAGGTCCACAACGACCCGCAACCCGTCGAGTGAGTCGAGGCGATCACCCGCTGCAAACAGCTCGCGCGCCCGGGTGACAGACGGAAACAAGACCGACTCCGGGAGCGAGCCTTCGTCGGCCCGCCGGACCCAGGTCGCATTCGAGCCGGTCACGGCGCCTCGGTGCACCCGGCATAGTTCGCCCAACTCGACGTAGCCTGCCGGGACGGGCTTGCTTGCCCGGATGAAGTGGCTCCATCGTGACGCGACCACGAGCCGCTCACGGGTGACTTCCTGGCCGCCGTCGAGGCGCGGCAGATCCGCCACGCTCGGTACGCCGCGAAGGCGCAACTTGGGCGGTTTGCCACCCACCCGGAAGCAAGTGATCGCCGCCGTCGTCGCCGTTTCGCCAAACGGAAGCGACTCCGGGTCGATGACATAGATCGCCTCGCCGCCGAGGTTCTCGAGGAGCAGTTCCCGGACCACGCGGCCGTAGTTGACGTCCAGCCATTCGCCGCTCGTCACGAAACAGCCGACGTCGCCATAGTGGCCATGCTGTGCCGTCGCCAGGTAGAAGAGCGCGTGTAGGCCAGCGAGCCCGCTGATCGTCCGCCCCATGATTTTGGCCGCCGCCTGAGCCCAGGCCTTGGTCCGAGGCGGCAGATCGTGATGGCGCAGGTACGGCGGATTGCCGAGGTAGGCGGTCCGACCGTCGATTCGCGGGATGCGCGCCTTGGTGTAGTCGACGTTCAGGACGACTGACCGCTCGTGGCCCAGTGCCGCTAGCGACGCGCGGGTCATCATTGTCGCGAGCGGGTCCAGGTCGATTGCGAGAACCTCGATCGACGGGGCGGCGCGAGCGACTGCGGCGCTATATCGACCGCTGCCCGATCCGGCGTCGATGACACGGATCGGGTCCTGGTCGAGCGTCCACCGGACCATGGGGTCTAGGAGCGTCGCCGGCGTATAGACGGCGCCGGCCTGGCGCCGGACCACTGGGCTCCGCAGACGATAGAAGGCCGCGCCGAGCGGATCGCCCCCTGCGACGATCGCCGCCCTGACGGCATCTACAGTCGTAGGCGCGACCTCCGTGCCTTCGGCCAGAATCGTGAGGGTCGTCTCGGCCGTACTCAGCGGGCCGCCGACCTCAATGGCGCCCAACGCCACGGCGAGCGCCACCAAGTCGCGGTCGTCCCTCTCCTCCATGGCGGTGATGGTGCGGCGCGCCGTGTCAGGTCGGCTGTCGCGCGTGGCCTCCATGACCGCAGTGTAGAACCCGGGTGAAGGGGCCGTAGCTCAACGGCTGCGGTGACTCGCGCGGTCGCCGATCGGGTCGATCCAGGCGCGGAATCCAGGTCCGGCAGGCGGCGGCTGTTCGCTCAGGTACTCGCGGGGCCGCGCGTCGGGATCGGGTTCGGGAGGTCGGATTGACGCGAAATCGACTTTGCGACCCATCGCATATTTCTTAATCGTGTAGCAATTCTTAGAACGAAGAGAGAGATGAAGTAGTGATTGATTAAAGGAATGGTCGCGTAACTTTTCGGGCTGTCAAGGATTCGGCTCGTCGCCCTCGTGTTGGCTGTCCCGCAATTATCGAACGACGCGGTGTCACCGTCGGTGCATGTCGCAGGGCGGACAGGCACAAAACGAGCCCATTGTTTGACGACCGCGCCGATCCCTCGATTCTCCATGTGCCCAAGTTGGGGCAGGAGAAAAGGGGGACCCAAGTGGACACCTTGGTCTTCGTGATAGGTCTGCTCACCGCACTGATCATTCTGGTAGGCGGCTTCGGGCTGATCCTTTCGGTGGACAACCGGGCGGGCCCGGTGACAACTCGCACCATCGAGGTCGGTCGGGCGGGCAGTGGCGCCGACCTGCTCCGGTGGATGTACGTCGAGACCGCACGGCTCGGTGGCCCCCCGGATGGCGGATGGCGCGGGTACGTTCGGTCCCGCTATAGCCCGATGGCGAGGATCAGCCAGCGACGCGGGGACGAGCTGCTGAGCGAGCTGGTGGCCGGAGGGTTCCTCGTTCGACGGAACCGCGGTGAGTCCGGGGTCACTTTCGATCTGCCGCGGACATCTCCGCGCTTCGCGGCCCCGGCACATGTGCCTTACGGCACACCCCCGGGGAACAGCGAGTACCCGGAACTGACGGATTGAGAAGGTCCGTTCGCGCGCAGAACCGTCGCTTGCTCTAATCCCCCTTTAGGCAAGCCAAGACCCGACGAAGTAGTTACCGGAACCGAGGAGATGGACATGGACGACACGACAATCGAGGCGATGAGGGCGGCGGCGCGGCGGCGGATCGCCGAGCAAGTCGGGCACGAGAGCAGTGCCAAGGCGGCGCTGCGCGGCCTGCCACCGAGTCGGCCGGTCTCTGGCGATTGCCAATGCCAGGCAAGCGCTGAGGTGGCTCGAGAAGACGAACGAGAAGGTGGAGCGATGAGCCACGCACCCCAGTTGGACTGGTTCGAGTCCGTCGGCGCGTTCGGCGACCCGGATCGGCTCCTGATCCGCGAGCAGATCGCCGCCATCCGCGGCCAAGAGCCGCAGCACCCTCACAGGCCGCGCACCTTCAAGCCTGGGGTGGCGGTGTTGCGCCACCTGTATCAGTCGCGCCTGTGGACCACCAACGATGGTGACGTGCTCGAGATCAAAGAGATGACAACCGAACACCTGTTCGCTGTGGCTGGCTACCTGCGCTGGTATGCCAAACGGCTCTATCGACTGGACCCGACGCCGAAGGGCACCCTGACCATCTCCGCATGGTTGGAGGGTCTGCCGCTGTGGACCCGGGTGGAGAACGAGCTCTGGGGACGTGCGAGCGCGGCTCCAGACGGCTTCCGGATCGGCGATCTCGGCGACTCCACCCTGCTCGCATTCCTTCGGCGCCAGGGCCCGGTTCCGTGGGAGACGAAGACACGGAAGCGCCGAAGCTCGACGCGAGAGGTGCACGATGGGCCGCTGGTCGGATAGCGGGACGGTCGCCCTCTACGGGGCATCTACGGCCCTGTTCGAGTACCGACAGTCGCTCATCGATGCTTGGTTGGCCGGGCGCTCGCCTCGAACGCGTGGAGCCTATGCCGACGACGCCAAGAGGTTCGCGACATGGCTGGAGGCCCCGACCAGCGACGCGGCCGCAAGGCACCTGCTGTCGCTGCCGCTGGGCCAGGCGAACGGGCTCGTGCTGGCCTGGCGTAACCAACTGCGGGACGAGGGGCGCCTGGCGCCGGCCACGATCAATCGCAGGCTCGCGGCGATCAAGAGCCTGGTCAAGCTGGGGCGCACACTCGGGCTGGTCGCATGGACCCTTGAGGTCCCGAACCTGAAGAGCCAGAGCTATCGAGACACGCGGGGCCCGGGAGCCGCCGGGGCCCGAGACATGCTCACCGCGACTCCTGGACTCGAGGAGGCGGCGATCCGTGACCGGGCGCTCATCCGCGTCCTCTATGACCTCGCACTGCGACGCGACGAAGCCATCTCGCGCGACTGGACCGACTACGACCCCGCTCAGCGTCGGCTGACGATCCGCGGCAAGGGCCGGCTCGAGAACGAGACGCTTGACGTGCCCGCATCCACGTGCGCCGCGCTCAACGAGCTTCGTTTGGTTCGCGGGATGCCGACTCGTGGATCCGTGTTCGTCAGCGTCGACCCCGTGCATCGAGGTCACCGGCTGACCGGCGAGGCGGTGCGCCAGATCATCCTGGCAGCCGGCAAGCGCGCCGGGATCGATCGCGTTCGACCCCACGGCCTGCGCCATGCCGCCATCACCGCCGTCCTCGACGCCAATGGGGGCAACACCCGTGCCGCCCAGCGGTTCTCGCGCCACAAGGATGTGAAGACCCTCGGCACGTACGACGACAACCGCGAAGCAGTGCAGGGCGCGATGGCGGACCTGATCGCACTCGAGTACGTGGGCGCTCCCACGAAAGTGGACAGCGCGGCTAACGCGCCTTCACTACGAATGTCAGACCCGATCGTCTGAATCCTAGGGGAGGTGGCCCAATCGTTTCGGCGCGCGGTGCCCGATCGCAACGGAGGTTTCGATCGGTCGCTTGATATCCAAGCGAGTACGGCGGAATTTCAAAACAAAGGAGAACACATGGACCTACCAAATCTGGACCCAGGGGTCTGGCTCATCATCATCGTTGCCATCCTGCTGACGATGGCCGGCGGATCCAAGTCGCGCGCTAAGGGCGGCGAAAGCGCCGGCACTGAGCGGCGCCGGGTGACCATCGAGACGATCGACGCCAAGACCGGCATGGTCCTGCGGACGGAGGTCGGCTTGGCGATCGAGACTCCGACAGCCACGGGCGCGCGGGCCTCCGGACCCATCGGATCAGCCGCCCGGGCGCCCCACAAGGGCCGCTCGAGCGACGATCCGTTCGCTCGCCTACGGGTCTAGCTGGCGAGACGACGGCGGTATCCAAACTGTGCCAACCAACGTGAGCGACAGCCTCGCCGTCTTGGGTCTCCAGGAGGGCGCCTCGTTGCCCGAGATTCGCGCCGCCTGGCTTGAGGCGATCCGGCGCTTCCACCCGGATCGAGCGACCAGCGAACAGGACCGCATGGAGCGAAACCGAGCGGCCGCCAGGCTGAACGTGGCCTACGCAGAGTTGCAGCGTATGGACGGTTGCGTCCCACCGACCGTCAAGCAAACAGACAACGCAACTATGCCGAAGGCCCCCACTCACCGCGCTACTCCGGCACACGGTCGCCCGCGGGTAGCCGCGAGCGAGGCTGCGATTGTTGGCCCGTGGACGAAGAACCTGGAGCTGGCCGACCTGTACGCGCTCGCCGGCGCGATTGTGGGCGGGATCCTGGTGAGCTCGGTCGTAGGAGCCCCGATTCTCTGTGTAGGCGCCCTGGTGGCGATCGTCGTAGTGGGCCGCTGGCCCAAGGCAAAGGAGTTCTCCTGGTGATCCGTCGCGTCGCCGTCTCTGTCCTGGTGGCCATGCTGCTGTCGCTCGTTCCGCTTGTCGGGGCCGCGGGCCAGGACGGCCACTACACTTGGACCAGCGGTGATGTACCTCTGACTCTGGTTTCATCCGGCAACTAGTGGGCATGGGAGCACAGTTGGCGACCGGATCGAGCAGCATGGACAGGCGGCAAAGCGACCGATCCTGGGCGAAGTGAAGGGCGCGGACCTGCCGGCCTATCTGGACGCGACGGTCGGAGTGCCTTGCCACCTGCTCTGGAGTGCGTGCCGGCAGGCCCTCGCTGACGAGCCGCTACCGGGTGGATCCCTGGCAGACGATGGCCTTACCTGCGCCATATCCACCAGGGCCCGCCGGGTGGTCAGCGAAGGCGGGCGCTGCTGCCTTGGGGGCCGTGGTCGCGGCGACAACATCGCGTCTTAAGGGTGATCGGGACGCCCGCGTATCCAAGGTGACCCACAGGTCATCAAGCGCCAAGCCCAATTCACAGCGGGGTCCGTGGATCGGGCTCAGGGCGCGCCCGTGAGCCGGTAGGCTACCCGTGGCCTGAAAACGGGCTGGTCGAGCTCTCGTTGGCGCCCCAGGTCGTGGCGGGGCATCGTGGCGACGATCTGGCGACCCTCGAAACCCCGATTGCCGTCCTCGCGCTCAGGAACGGCTTCTCACCGGTGGAGCCGTGCGCGGCATTCCTGAATGGGGGGTCTTGGTCGTAACAATAACTGTGACCCCTAGTAACAGTAATTGTTACTCGACAATTTGCCGCGCGTCTGACAACAGCGTGTCCGTGCCGGCGGAGCCGCGCCCACGCCGGACCGACCTCGGCCGATCTAACGCGATCCACCGACCCCCGCCGCCTGGCTGCGCATGTCCGACCGTACGTTGTGGCGCCAGCGGGCGCGGACGTCGTGACGTTCAATTGCCCGGCTGACTCTGACCCGCTGGATCACTGAGCGCTCGCCTCTTCTTGGCCGCAGCTCTCCTCCGCGCTGCCGCCCTCTTCGCTTCTGACTGCTTCTGAAAGATCTGGTCGAGCGCCTCCCATAGCTTCTGGCCGATATCGTCATCGGCCCGGTCCTCACTCGACCATTCCCGCCAGCATCCATCGCAGGCGATCGTCCAATCGACGCCCTGGTCGTCGTACGAGTCGTGCTCCTCGTCATGCCAGCCGGCCGCGTCGATGAGCCACGTAAATGAGCCATCAAAGGGGATCCGGCACTGCCACGTCGTTGCGCCGCAATTGGGACAAGCGGGAACGTCGGTGTAGGTTCGGGCCATCAGAGCACCTCATCTTGAATCGGTTTCCCGCGCTCAAGGTCGCGTCGTTCGGTAGTCGGCATCGTCTGACACGCCGATCCCTCGCGCAAGCGAACGGAACGTCCCACCAATGGCCGCGCAATGGTCATTGGATGAGGGCCCGGGGCCGATAGCTGACCCGGCAGCCGATCGCGAGAAACGAAGACAGGCGGCCCGACCGCCTCGCGCTCGCTAGCCGACGCCCAGGCGGACATCCACATGAGCGCCGTCCGCTCGTGCCCGCCCAGGGCGCGGACGGTCTCTGGCGTCGCGCAGATGGAACGCGCCCCCGTACCGTCGACGGTCAGGTGCAGCCGGTCGCCTTCGGCCTCGAAGTAGAGGCCGCGGTGCACGGGCTCGCAGTAGCGTCGCTTGGCGATGAAGCCACCCCCGTAGAGGATGAGAGGGCGGCCGGTCGGTCCGCTGACCCATGGCTCGCCGTCAGCTCCATGCTCCAGGGTTGTCCAACGACGATCGGGCCGGCGAGCCAACCGGTGGGTCTCCCAGCGGAGGAGTTCGGGATAGACCTTCACATGACGGCCGATCAGGACACCGAGCCCTTTCCCATTCGACGTGCCGGGTGGAGCGTCGCCCCTGTTGCCCATGACCGATGAGTTCTCTGGGCCGGACCGGGACCACGTTTCCGGCGCGCGCGCAGGCGGGGGCTGGGCCATCGTGGCCACCTCTTCTGGGTCCGGTTCTCGCGGCAGTTGCCTGAGTCGTTCCGGTCACTTAACGATGCGGCCAATACCCCTTTGGCGCAACCTCCGCAACACTCTCAATGGTCCTGGTCGCGGCCATCCGATGTGGTCAGGCCACCAAGCCCCGATGGTCCTGGGGGCCTTGACGGCCGGAGGCATGGCGCTGGCGCGCAGGTACGACGAGGCAACGCGCGCTGCGAATAGCGCGGGCACCCGACCGCAGCTTCAAACGCAGGCTGCCATTCCCGGCCACGGGTCAGTCGACAAGGACGAGGGACCGCGGGCAGTACCCATACCTGGAACACTGCGACATCGAGGCGGCCAAGGGATGCCCGCGCCCATGTCTATCGAGCAGTCTGACGACGTGGATATCGGTTACTGGGTGGCCGGCCGCGGCCTAGATCGCCAGGTCAGGGCTTGTAGGCGCCAGGGTGATCCCCTACACGATCGCCGGCGGAGCCTCGCTGCGGATCTGCTATCACGTCGAGCTGGAGCGCTGGCGGGCGAACCTACGCCTGGTCGCGCGAGCGCCCCATGATGGCACGCGGTGGATGGCCTACCTCGCCTGGGGACCGCACCGGTCGCGTGATCATGAGAAGTTCAGCGTCGAGGGAAAGGTCCGCTACTGGAAGCGCCCAGCGCGCATTCCCGACCAGTGACGATGCCTACACCTAGGCGTACGCTGTGCGCCATGAGTCAGTTGGTCGAGATCAGCGGCGAGGACATCGGTTCGTACCCTGGCCAGGCTCGTGGGGGCTCCGTGCCCGGTCGAGTGGGTATCCTCGAACCTGGACCATCAAGCAGCTCTCGCTATCGGGTGGTGGGACGGCCGTCAAACATGGCGCGACCCTGCGCCTGGTCCCGGTCGGATCCAGACCAGATCTTCTGCACGACTACCTCGCCTGGGGAGAGCGGGGCGATCGAGGCCTTGCGGAGTTCATGGTGAGAACCGAGCCAAGCGGAGCGATCAACTACCACCCGCGGAAGGGCGCCAAACTTACCAAGCGGGGGCCGATCTACTTCCGGGACTCTTCGCCCAACCGCGACATCTAACCAGATGCCCAGGCGAGAGATTTGGGTCGCCGACCTGGATGCCTTCGTAGCCCATCTGGTCGGACGCGAGGTCGTGCGTATGCAACTGGTCGCGGGAGGCGGCCAGATGATCTTCGAGTATCTCGTTCGTGGCACCGACTTCCACGCCCGCGCCAGTCTCAAGCTTCGTCCCAGGCCAGCGGTTGGCCGCCGCGATGAGCCCCGTTGGGACACCCGAATCTCTTGGGGGCCACATGGCCAGACCCAGCACGAGCTCGTCACGATCAAGGGGTGGCTTCGGATCTCGCTGTATCACACGCCATCTTGATAATCGGGCTCCGATAATCCTGGCTGTGGCCCCGGATTGTCCTTTCTGATCTGTGACGAGTAGCAGCGCTGTTCTCTTGGCTACTACGCCTTCCTCGTCAACGAACAGGCCGAGCCGGACTATGGAGGTCTCTGTGATTTCCGGTGACCAGCAGCATCGACCCCCTTGCGTCCAGGCCGACGTCGATCAGACCCTCAATTCATGGAACGCATCTTTCTCCGGGACCAGGAAGCACCACCACGAGATTTCGGCGCCACGCTCGATCGGCTGGCGTTCGAAGCGAGGCTCGCCGAGGTACGCGTGCCGAAGCGCCCGGGCTGAGGACGGCCGACCCCGCTGGGCATAGAAGCCGGACTCAGACACCGCGAGGACCCGGCAGGCGAGCAGGACGGAGTGCGCTTCCGCGGCCATCACCGAGATCGCCGCGAAGCGCCTTTTGGGTCGCTCCGGTCCACCAGCAGCTCCGAGGCCCGTCGATGGATCTCGAGCTGCGCCTCGAGCTCGCGGATGCGCCGCTTCGCGATGGCGAGTTCGTCGCGCTCGACCGAGGTCAGCCCCGGGACGAGCCCGCGATCGATGCGCTCCTGGCGCCTCCAGATGTAGATCGTCTGATCGCTGACGCCAAGATCACGCGCAACGTCGACGCCCTTGCGTCCGGCTTCGACGAGATCGACCACGCGACGGCGGAACTCGGGCGGGTAACCGCGCCTTCCCATAGCTGCCTCCCAGTGAGGACAGCAGCATGATGTCCAGTTATCCGACTCCACGAAAGGCAGGGCACACCAGAGCCTCCACGAAACCCAGTGCGGTTCACACTGGCCCCGCGGCGACCTAGGGAGCCAGTGTCAAACTTGAGGCCAAGCTGATTCTCTGCCTGGCGCGCGGCGGAACCGGAGCCGGCCGTCCGGGTCGCCGTGCCAGTAAGTGACACCCCCAGTGTCAGTTATTGACACTCGGCACCATTTGGCGATGTGGACATGGACCGACCCCGGCATCTTCGACCCCGTGGATCGAACTCTGCGCGCCGGCGGTCGCCGAGTCCACGCTCGTCGGTCGACGTCGCCAAGCAGTAGTCGCAACGCCACTCGCATCATCCGTCTGTCCATAAGTGACGGGAAAGGGGGAGATGCTGGCTTTCCCCAGCCCACCAACCGAGGCGACGTCGATGCGGCTCGATGTCAGCGGTTCTTCGGCCTGGCTATTGCCAGCTTCGTTCGGCAACGAAGACGTTCGTATGAAAGTCGGGGTCGGGCGGATCGTCGCTGCGTGCGCTTCGCGCCGGCCATGTTAGTTGCGCGAGCAAGTAGTAAGGCGAGAAGGGTCAAATATGGGCGGCCGAGGTCCTCCAGGACCACCGCGTTCCCATCGCCTTCCATTACACCGTTCCCGTATCCCAGAACCCAAGGTCTTGCATTGTGTCGTGGATAACACGCGCCCTGACCAGGTCGATGAGATCGCGCTCCACGGCCAGCCGGAGCAGCGACCGGATCCTTAGCGGTTTGACCCCGGGCAGCAACTGTTCAGCGACCCGAATAGCGTCGGTGTCGTCGGTGGCCGGATGCCAACCTCGGTTGGTACAGATCGCGAGAACAGCGTGCGTCCTCAGCGCCGCAAGGATCTCAGATGGCCTGACCAGCCAACCGTCGTTGCTGGAGACCTTGCGAGCCGGGGACTGTGGATGTAGGCGACACGAACACGCTGTTGCGAGCGATGATCGCAGCGGCAACCTCGCCGTTAGGTCTCTCGATGAACATTGGCACGCGTCCGCGCTGTGGCCGTTCGGCGGGCGAAGGAGTCAGCAGACCGCCAAGCAGGGCTCGTTGTGCGTGCCCGCGGCGCCCATCGGGAGGGCATTGGAACCCCTCGATCCGCTTAGTACACACGGAATCCGCCATTCTCGGCCGCGCGTCGAAGGAAAGCAATCCACCGGTCCCAATAGGCGACGTCCGCTTCTCTTTCGTCTTTCGATCGCACGCCCACGAAGTCGATGACAATCTGAGGGACGCCGTCGTTGGACGGGTCCGCGAATATGACTTCGACGACGCGTTCCCGCGTAATTCCATCGTATGTTCTAAGCGCGGCCCGGATCTCAGTAGCGCTAACCAGCCAACCATCGTTGCTGGCCAGCTTGTGAGCTTGGATACCTGAAAGGCTGCGACGCTTGAGGACTAGCATCCTGAGGGCCAACATGAAGCCCATCCAATAGTGCATGCCCAGGATGTTGAGTCGGAAGTAGCCCGGGTTCGGCAGAGCGATGGCCAGCGCACGCTCCTCTGCCGAAGACTCAGGTGTTAGCGACGCGACAGCTGTGTTCCGAGCGATGATCGCAGCGGCAACCTCGCCGCTAGGTCTCTCGATGACCATGTCGTATCCCACTATCGCGCTCCTGTCTGGCTGTTCGGAGGGGCGTCAGCATGGATAGCCCCGGTGGCATAGAGGTGCAGCCAAGGCGTGGAACAGAACACGAATTGTGGAATGGGACATGGGCGGTCCGGTGCGTCGAGCAGAGTGCCTCGCACGTCGCTCAACATGCCGAGCGCACCGTTGAGGTCCGCGGGGGCTGGCGTGCCGTCCGAACGCACTTTGGCAAGCCAAGCGGTCCGCTTGCGGCCCCTCATGGACACTAGCAGCACGCCACCGCAATCTTCGATCCAGAAGTGCAACGGGTCGTGGCCGTACGGCAGCCAGGCGTGAACAATGAGCGGATGCCCGTTCGGTCCGTGGAGCGAGGCCATGAAATCGAACTCCAGTGGAATGGCGCGGCCCATCACGACAGCTCCTCGTAGTTGGGCAACGCGGCGCCTACGAGCGGCCGCGCGAAGGTCATCGGATGCGAAACACCGCTGACGAGGATGCCGACGAGCCGGTCGCGACTGGCAAAGGCAGGCGGTAGAAGCGATCTGCCGTTTGCCGACGCCCAGGCGGACATCCATATGAGGGCCGTGCGTTCGTGCCCGCCGAGGGCGCGAACCGTCTCGGGGGTGGCGCAGATGGACCGCACCCGGCCACCGTCGATCGTCAGGTGCAACCGGTCGCCCTCGGCCTCGAAGTAGAGGTTGTTCATGATCGGCTCGCTGTAGCCTCGCTCCTCCGCATAGCCGCCGCCGACGAGCACGAGAGGCTGGCCGGTCGGTCCACTGACCCAATACCGCCCGTTAGCTCCACAGTTCAAGGTTGTCCAGCGAGCATCGCGTTCGCGTGCCACGGAGTGCTTCTCCCAACGGAGGAGTCCCGGGTACACCGTCACCTTCCGAGGCATCGCGACTGCGAGCCTCTCGGCGTTTGCCGTGTCTGATTGCTGTTCCTCGGAATGACCTTGGTCGTTGGGTTGTGTGGGCCGTACCGGGAAGGCGTTCTCGGCGTGCGCAGACACGGACTCGGCCATCGTGGCCACCTCTAGTGGTCCGGTTCTCGCTGCTGCTGCCCGAGTCGTTCCGGTGATTCAACGATGCGGCCCGTGCACCTTTGCCGCAACTTCGGCAACACTCGAATACGTCCTGGTCACGGCCATCCGATCTGACTAGGTCATCAAGCCCGACGGTCCGATGCCAGAAGGAGTCTGAGTTGATGGCGCGAGGCGCCCAGCGAATGGCAGACGCCGGGCCGCATCACGTGACTTCCCGGGGCTCGTTACACCAACCCCCAGCGGGCTCTGTGATTTCCGGTGACCAGCAGCACCGACCCCCTTGCGTCCAGGCCGACGTCGATCAGATCCTCAATTCATGGAACGCATCTTTCTCCGGGATCAGGAAGCACCACCAAGAGATTTCGGCGCCACGCTGGACAGGCTGGCGTTCGAGGCCAGGCACTACATGCTGTCCGGCGCGATCGTGCGCGACGACGCGGACAAGGTTCACCGCTGGACCGTTGCCGCCGCGAAGACAAGCACAAGCCCAGTGAGCTTTCATATCTCGTCCGAGGGCGGCGATGTGTTCGCCGGGATCAGCATCATCCAGTCCATCGACGCGCTGAAGGGGGCGGGCGTCTCGGTCACCGGGATCATCGAGGGCCAGGCGATGAGCATGGCCAGCATCATCGTCCAGGCGTGCGACATCAGAGAGATGACCGCGATGAGCGTGATGATGTGCCATGGGGTGACCTTCTGGAGCAGGGGAGACATCAAGAACAGCCGCCTGGAGCTCAAGCTCGTGGAGGCCCTGACCGAGCGCGTGATCGACATGTACGTGGCGCGGGGTCGCGGGATCTATGCCGATCGTGGATTCTGGGCCACGCAGTTGGAGAGCAGCGATCCTCTGTACCTGATGGCGCCAGAGGCGCTCGACGCGGGGTTGATCGACCGCGTCATCTAGCAGCCGCATCCGCGCTCCTGTGCGTGGCCGTCCTAGTGGCGTTGGTAATCGTCGCTGGCCGAACAAAGCAGAGGCAGTTAGGTGATCTGTCGCAGGCAGACGGCTGTTCGGAAGTCGGCGACCCGGCCGCCGTTGCCGCGGGCCGGACCGCAGGTCAGACGGCGGCACAGCCCGCTTTGGTCATCGGACCCCGTTGATTGTCTGCACCGCATTGATCGCGCCCTAGCAAGATGGCCGGTGACATCCGGTCCCCGATCCGCCTGATAGAGGGTAAGGGCAGAAATTCCGCCCACATCGAGGAGCACCGCAATGGGTCGCGCATCACGGATGAAGGCGGAGTCTCGCGTGCAGCGGGCACCAAGAACCGTCTCGATTTACAACCCGAATACCGGGCAGATCGAACAGCATCAAGTGACGATCTCCGACCGGGGCCTGGCTAACTGGGTTAGGGATCGGGAGCGCCTCGCCGCACAGGGCTACCAGGATCGCCCGCCAGACTACGACGACGAGACCGTTCGCGGCTGGAACGTGGCCCCCGGAGAGTCGGCGCTCATCGTGCCGTCTGAGTGGCCCGATGACCAGTTCGCCCAGAGCTGGACTACCCATCACCCAATCCTTGGATGGGACCTCAGGATGTCGGCCTTTGCGAAGCCGGACGGCGGCTTCGTCGTTCGATACGAAGCCGAGACGGCATACGGCCGGGTCCTGGCCGTCGACCACCACTTTGGCGTCTGGGCCGACGTCCTCGAATTCACCAAGGACCAAAGCCATGTATGGGTGTCGATCGGATGCCCGGAGCCCACCTTGTTGAGCCGGCGAGGGGTGGACCGTCTGATCGAGCGAGATGACCTAAATAGCCCCGATGACACGACCGCCGCAGCCTGATAGCGAGGCCGGATCAGCAAGCCCGAGCTCCGTCAGGGTCGTCCCTGGCGGGGTCTCCGCTTTGGGAGCGCCTCCCCATTCATCTGGAATCGGCCAACTCGACGCGCAAAGCTAATCGAGGTCGGCCACCGTGGGCCGGTGAAGGTCCTATGGCGGCGAGCGCGCTGTCGGCAGGACAATCCGGGCATGAAAGCGAGGATGCCTGGTCCTGGCCAGGGCGTGGGGATCAAGAACCCCGATTCGATCACGCCGCAGCGCCGCAATACTCGTGGATCAGGCCGCCGAGCAGGTCCCGACGGCGAACATGCCGCGGGCCGACCAGGGAGATCCGGTCGTGGGCCAGGCGGTGGAGCCAGGCCGACGGCACGGTGAGGTCGCTGCCGATTGTAGTGCTCGGCGTAGGTCCGGAGCGTCCGATCGAGATGTCGCCGACCGAGGATGAGCGTCCAGTCGAGGCACTCGGCCCGGATCGTCTCGATCACCCGTTCCGCGAAGGCGTTGGCGTTCGGTGCCTGGATCGGCGTTCGGATGACCAGGATCCCCTCCGAGGGCAGGACCGCGTCGAACCGCCCCGTGAACTTCGCGTCCCGGTCCCGGATGAGGAACCGGGCTGGGTGGTGCGAGCGTCGAGCCCGAGAGCCAGGTTTCGCGCCTGCTGGTGACCCACGCCGAGTCCGGGTGCGCCGTCGCCGGACTCACGTGGATCCGCCGACTGCCGAGCTCGATGAGCGCGAGGACGTAGAGCGTCCGGAAGGCGTGGGCTCCGGGACGGTGGCCGGGAATCTCACCGATGCAGCCCTGGCGATCGCCCCAACCGCATCGCTGCTCATCGACCCGGTGCATTTCCCGGCCATCTGTCGCCGCGTGGCTGGTCGACGCCAGCCACTCACTCAGTGGCGTAAGTGACCCTCAACTGGTGACGGTAATCGTGGCCTTCATGCCGGCTGCGTAATGGCCGGTCTCATGGCAGCCGGCCTGGAACGCGCCAGCGGCCGCGAACGTATGGGTGAGCTCCACCGTCTCGCCCGGCTTGAGCACGATCCCGTCCAGCCCGTCCGGCCCGTCCGGCACCATCGTGGCCATCGACGCCATCGCCATCTCGTGGTCGTCCTGGGCTCCTTGATCACCAACGAAGAACTCGTGCTGGATCGCACCCGCGTTGGTCACCACGAAGGTGACCGGCTGGCCGGACCGAACGGCCATCTCGGCGGGCTCCATTCGGAGGGCGTCCGTGAGCTTGACCTCGATCCGCTGGGCGGCGGTGCTTGGCGAGACGGCCGACGACGGGGATGACCCGGCAACCGACGGCGAGGATGTCGAACCGCCGCCGCAGGCGGCGACGATCAGCACGAGCGCGGGAGCAAGAGCGAGGTAGCGCGACTTCATGGTTCTCCTCTGGGATTGGTGGGTTTCGCCGGGTCTCTGCCGGTCAGTCGCACCGCCACTCGCTCGCCGGCGAGCCGCTATGCCCCTCATTGCAGCAGGCGGGCTCGTGCCCGGCCAGGTAACGCTCGGGATCGGCCTCAAAGCGAGCGTAGCAGCCCGGGCATTTGAAGCGCAGTGTCCGGCCCTGATACTCAGCCGTGAGACCCTGGCCCTCTTCGATTTCGTTGCCGCAGACGAGGCAACGGGCCGAGGGTTGGTAGCGTGAGTCCACTACGACGAGTTTGGCAGCGACAGCCATAATTCAGCCTCCAGATGTGGTCGTCAATTCAACCGTGTCGGCGAGTCGCTCCGCAGGTCCGAGCACCACTGCTCCGTATAGCCGGCAAGAAAGCCGTCCGGATCCTCGGCGAACCGGCCAAGGCAACCCTGGCAGCAGAAGCGGAGCGTTCGCCCTCCGTACCGAGCGGTAACGCCCCGACCGGCCGCAATCTGGTCCCCGCACACGACACAGGCGGCCGCACCCTCCTGAGCGGAGTCGATCACGCTCAACTCGACGAGGCGGTCCCAGGGAATGACGTCGTCCATGTCAGGCGGCCGCCACGACGAGCCGGCCGTGAGCGTGCTCACTTGGCGGGCCATCGTCTGGGATCGACACGTAAGAGGCGATGACGACGAACAGCATCTCTTTGAGTCCGCCTTGGTGTGATCAACGCGCGACGATGACAGTTGCCGAGGCGTGAGATGCGACGTGCTCCGACACGCTGCCCTGCAAGAAACGTACGAGTCCGCCCGGGTGGGTTGCGCCGACGACGATCGTGTCGTAGCCGTGCCTCTCGGCGACTTGCTCGATCATTCCCGCAGGATCCCCGAGGGCCTCGATCGCTTCGGCTTCGAGCCCGTCCGCGCGGATCAGGTTCCGCGCTTCAGCGAGCTGGGCCGCGTGGACGTCTCCGTCGTCCCATGGGGCGATCGGATGCCGGCCAAATACGCGAGGTACGACACTCACGACGCCCAGGCGAGCGCCGAGCGCTTTGCTCATCGTTGAAGCCGTCGCAAGCGCTCGCTTTGAGGACTCGGTACCGTCGTACGCGACGAGAATGCTGTTCATCAAATGACTCCTCTGAAGGGACTCGGGTGTCCGGTCGGCTCCTTCGCGCCGACTACCTGATCAGCCATCATTCACACCGTGCTCGCCGACGGCGAGCTCTCCTCGCCGACCTTGGAGCGGAAGCCGTGGGGCGTTCATCAGGCGGCCTCCACGACGATGCGGCCGCGGAGCATCCCCATCTGGCAGGTGAAGGCGTGCTCGCCGGGGTCGCCTGGCTGGAACTCGATCGGGACGACGGTCCCGGTCGGGAGCGGGGCGGATTTGCCGTAATCGGGAATGACGACCTGCTCGGAGCAGGCCGCGGTCTCCTCGCGGCGGAACAGCAGCCGGACAGGCCGCCCGGCAACGACCCGGATCGTGTCCGGGGTGTAGCCACCTTTGACCAGGATCATCTGCTCCTGGTAGCCGTCCGCAAGGAGCGCGGCCTTCACGCCGGGCGTCCGCTTGAGCCAGAAGAACCAGGCGATGAAGCCGACGACGGCGAGACCGCCGAGGGTGATGAGAATCCGGTCGGGCGTCATGCCGCCACCTCCACGAGCTTGAAGCGCTTGAGCCGATTGGCATTCGAAATGACGGTCACCGAGCTGAACGACATCGCCAGCGCGGCGAGGATCGGGCTCAGCAGCAGGCCGATGAACGGGTATAGGATCCCGAGCGCAACGGGCAGACCGAGCCCGTTGTAGACGAACGCGCCGAACAGGTTCTGGTAGACGTTGCGCATCGTCGCCCGGCTGATCGCGATCGCCGACACGACCCCGCGCAGGCTGCCCGAGATGAGGGTGATGTCCGAGGCCTCGATGGCGACGTCGGTCCCGGTGCCGATCGCGAAGCCCACGTCCGCCTGGGCCAGTGCCGGTGCGTCGTTGATGCCGTCGCCGACCATCGCCACCGTCCGGCCCTCGAGCTGGAGCTTGCGGACCTCGTTGGCCTTGTCCTGCGGCAGGACCTCGGCGAGAACCCGGTCGATCCCGACCGCCCGACCGATCGCATCGGCGGTGCGGCGGTTGTCGCCGGTGATCATCGCGACCTGAAGGCCGAGCTTCTTGAGGGCACGAATGGCCTCGACAGAGTCGGGTTTGACCGGATCGGCGATCGCGATGACGCCCGCGGCGCGGTCGTCGAGGGCAACGAAGACCGGGGTCTTGCCTTCGTCCGCGAGGCGGGCGGCATCGCCCTCGAGCGCGGCGGCGTCGACGCCGGCCTCCTCCAGGAACGCTCGCTTCCCGACCAGAATGGTGCGACTGCCGGAGTGCACCCGGACGCCGTGGCCGGGGACGGCCTCGAAACCGGACGTGCCGATCTGAGTGAGCCCGCGTTCGGCGGCGCCCTCCACGATCGCAGCCGCGAGCGGATGCTCCGAGTAGCGTTCGGCGGCGGCCGCCAGCGAGAGAACCACATCGACCTCGAAGCCAGTGGCCGGGACGATGTCGGTGACGGCCGGCTTGCCGAGCGTGATCGTGCCCGTCTTGTCGAGGACGACGGTGTCGAGCTTCTTGGCCGCCTGGAGCGCGTCTCCCGAGCGGATCAGGATGCCGTGGGTGGCCGCCAGGCCGACCCCGGTGGTGAGGGCCATCGGCGTCGCCATCCCGAGGGCGCACGGGCAGGCGATGATCAGGGTGGTGACCGCCACGATCACGGCGTACGCAAACGCCGGCGCCGGCCCGAAGTCGTACCAGATGACGAAGCCCGAGACCGACAGGATCAGCACGAGCGGGGTGAAGTAGCCCGACACCGTGTCGACGATCCGCTGGATCGGCACCTTCGATGCCTGGGCGTCGCCGACCATGCGGACGATCGTGGCGAGCGCGGTGTCCGCGCCGACCTTCGTCGCGCGGAAGCGGAACGCGCCGGTCTTGTTGATCGTGGCGCCGATCACCTCGTCGCTCGGTCGCTTCTCGACCGGCATCGATTCGCCCGTGATCATCGACTCGTCGACCGCCGATGCGCCGTCGACGATGAGGCCATCGACCGGGATCTTGGCGCCCGGCCGGACGACGACGATGTCGCCGACCACGACCGCCTCGATTGGGATCTCGACTTCGGCGCCGTCGCGCACGACCCGCGCGGTCTTCGGCGCGAGGCCGATCAGCTTCTCGATCGCTTCGGAGGTCCGGCCGCGTGCCTTGACTTCCATCGCCATGCCCAGCACGACGAGAGCCGTGACCACGACCGTTACGTCGTAGTAGACGTCGGTCATCGCCTCGGACGGGAACAGCTGGGGAAAGAGCAGGGCGATCGTTGAATAGATCCAGGCGGTGCCAGTCCCGATCGCGATCAGCGTGTGCATATTCGCCGAGCGATGCTTGAGCGCCTCCCAGGCGCCCGTGAAGAACTGGTTGCCCGAATACAGGAGGACTGCGAGCGAGCCGATCGCCATGGCGACCCACAGCCACCAGAGCTCCTGGCTCCCCCTCGTGAAGACGTCACGCAGGCCCGGGATGAGCCACGGGTACGACAGCACCATCGTCGGGGCCCCGATGGCGGCCGCGAACCACCATTTGCGCATGAGGGCTCGGTATTCGGCCTGCCGGTCGGTCGCCGGCGAGGTCGCCGTCGGGGACAGCGCTCCCGAGTGAGAGTCGCTGGTTGCCCCGACGGCGCCGGGCACGGGCCGCTCAGTGGCAGCCGTGCGAGCTGTGCTTGTCATGATCTTGTGTCTCGCTTCTGTTCGCATTGCTGGAGGCGTCATCCTGTGGCGCCTCATCCGAGGCTGACCGGCCCGGCTGAGAGCCATGTGAGCCGTGGCTGAGAGCCTCGGTGTCTGATGTCGGACCGCCGCCCTGGTCTTGATGACCGCTGTGCCCGCCGGACCCGCCATGGCCGCCATGGCCGCCGTGGCCGCCGCCGTGCATGAGGAGCATGCCGCCGAAGAGGCCGATGTAGAGCACGGCGGACAGCGACAGGACGCCAGCGATTACCAGCCCCGTCACGACGATCCCCGCCAATACCGCCGGCCAGAGCCAGCGCGGCTGGCTGGCTTGCCGGACCGCGCCGGCGGGCGCGGCATGCATGGCGGGGCGCTGCCCGGCCTCATGCATCGAATGGTCGTGAGCCTGTACGGTCATGGTTGGCTGGCCTCCAGTTGCAACGAGATGGTGGTGGGGATTGCGCGCGCCTGGCGGCGTGCGGCGAGGAAGAGGGCGACCGCGGCGACGGCGATCCCGAGTCCGAACCACTGGGCGGTCTTGAGCCCGAGGAAGACCGCCGGCTCGTCTCGGAGAAAGAACAGCGCAAACCGGATCACGGCGAGCCCGAAGAGGTAGGCGCTCGCAGTCACGCCTACTCCAAGGCGCGTCAGGCGCTCACGGCCAAGCCAGATCGCGACAAACAACCCGCCGAGCAGTATCGCTTCGTACGCCTGTGTCGGGTGGAGCGGCACGCCCTGCGGCGCCATGGCGGCCGGGTTCCGATAGATCACTGCCCACGGCAGGTCAGTCGGGATGCCGTACGAGTCGCCGCCGATCAGGCAGCCGACGTGTCCGATCGCCTGGCCGATCGCCGCCCCAGGCGCGGCGATGTCGAGAGCCGCCAGCAACGGAATCCCGCGTCGGCGAGCAAACACAGCGAGCGCGACGATGGCGCCGATCAGGCCGCCGTAGAAGGAGAGTCCGCCCATCCAGATCATCAGGACATGGGCGGGATGCTCCGAGATCGATCCGAGCTCGTTCTGGATGACGTAGAGGGCTCTGCCGCCGACGAGGGCTGCGACACCAACCCAGAGCACGGCGTCCCAGACAAGCTGGACCCCGATCCCGCGGCGGCGCGCTTCTCGCTGCGCGAGCCAGATCGCGACCGAGGCTGCGGCGACGAGGATCAGCCCGTACCAGCGCACGGGAAGTCCGAGAATCGTGAACGCAACCGGGTCGATGTCGATGATGAACGGCATCACGATCTCCTACGTCGGGCGCGTCGAACTTCGAAACGCCCAGAGACAGCCGGCCACCCAGGCGAGCAGCGCGCCCCCGGCAACGGCGATCGCCGTTCCCCAGTCGAGGGCAGCGACCGCCAGGAGGGCGATCAAGGGGAGTGAGCAGATCCACAGGACGACCGCCGTACCGAGTGGCTCCTCGAGCCGGCTCGCCTGCCCGCGCCACCGGGCCAGGACTGGCGGTCGGCGCTCGTCGATCATCTCGATCCGGCCTCGATAGCGACCCATGCCGCAGGTGAAGCGGATCTCCCCCGGCGGCTGGGCGGGCAAGTCGATGGTCGTCGCACCGGTCGCTGCCAGGCGGCGGTCGAGGCGGGGACTGGAGAAGACGACCCGCTCGGAGCAGGCGTCCTCGTCCTGACGGCGAAAGACGATTCGGAGTGGTTCCCCGGCTCGCGCGCGGATCGAGTCCGGCTGATAACCGCCACGAACGGTGATGGCGACGGTCTGATGGCCGGTCGAATCGAACCCGGCTCGGACCGGCTGCTCAAGCATGACTACCTCGCGCCCTCGAGGGGCAGCGAGGGAGCCATGCTGAGAAGGGTCGCGAGCAGGTCCGGCATGCTCGTAGTACAGCGGACCGGCCTGAGTGTCCGATGAGGACTGCCTAACGCCAGGCTGAGAACCTCAGACCGTTAGCAGGATTGCGAACCCCAGTGCGAGCACGAAGATGGCCAGGACGACCTTCGTCCCTCCGGCGTGCTCGAGGTGCCAACGGTTGACCACCCGGATGAGCCCTGGCCGGCTGGCGAGGACGAGGAGCGCGACGAGCGGCGTGATGTAGGCGAGGTTGTAGAGGATCAGCCCGCCGAGCCCGGCTGCGACCGTTCCGCCCGAGCCAAGGAGGGCGACGATCCCGAGGTAGATCGCGCCGCTGCACGGCACGGTGCACAGGCCGATCAGGACACCGCCGCCGAACAGCGCCACCGGCGAGCTCGTTCGCGCCCAGTCGCGCATTCGGCCATGCAGCGCGTGCGGCGCCTCGAGCTTCCAGCCGGCGTCGGGCAGGAGGACGTCGCGGATCATCCACAGCCCCAAGCCGATCGCGATGAGCGCGGCGAACCGGCTCGGGAGGTGGTTGCCGCCGAAGTTCGTCAGCGAGGCAACCGCGGTCAGCAGGCCGAGCCCGAGCAGGAAGTAGGTGACCAGGACGCCGACGACGAAGAAAGAGCCGAGTCCGAGGACGGTCCGGCTTGCGGCGCGGGTATCAGCCACGCCACCCGTTCCGCTGGTCGTCAGCGACTGGCGCGTCGCCAGCCCGAGAGCAAACGTCGCGAACAGGATCAGGACACCGAAGGCGCAGGGGTTGAAGCCGTCGAGGAAACCGGCCGTGATGATCGCCGGCACGCTGAGGTCGGAGATCGCCTGGTGGTCCGCCATCTGCGGCGAAACGAAAAGGATCGCCGCCGCAGATGCCGTAATGACGGTCGCGCCGATGAGCAGCAGGAGCAGCCGAGGACGGGCGACGAATGTGTCGAGTGGCGCCCGCATTACGCGGTCACCGTCAGCTTGCCCTGCATGGATGGGTTCGCCTTGCCGCCGCAGCAGATGTCGCAGTACCAGCTGTAGGTGCCCGGCGTGATGGGCGCCGTGAACTCGAAGACTTTGGTGCTCAGCGGGCCGACCTTCCAGTTGATGCTGAGCGCGTCGATCGCGAATTGGTGCGAGCCACCGCCGTCGCTGTGCATCGAGCTATCCATGCTGCTCAGCTCGATCTTGACCGGCTGCCCGGCCTTCACCGTCAACGCCGATGGATCGAACCCGTTCATGCTCGCGTGGACCTGGATTGCCGCCGTGTCTGTGGCGGCGGGCCCCTGGAGACGGCTGACGACTAGGCCAATGGCGCCTACTCCGACGACCACGGCGATGACCCCGAAGAGGGCGAGCCGTACTGGCCGCGGGAGACGGCGCCCGGAAGGCCCGGTATGCCCGGCGCGCGCCGCGGCGCGACGGGCAGCCCGCGTCTGCACGGTCTCGGGGTGGTCGTGGGTGTGTTGGCCGGTCATCGTGTCGTCCTTCCTTGAAGTGCATTGCGGGTTGCTGCCGCCGCGCGGCTGCGAATGGCGAGCGACCCCCGATGGGACGCATTCCGCCCGAGTGCTGTCCGGAGCAGTCCATCGACCTCCGCCCGGGCCTCACGGCTCGGCAGGCAGTCGTGGAGCTCGAGCTCCACGAGTCGCACCAGCAGCGAGTCGAGCGAGCCTCGGGCCGCCAGCAGTTGTTGCGCAACCTCCGGAAACGGCTGGCTCGCGGCGATCATTGGGGCCAGCGCCGCGAGCTGGCCGCTCGCGCGTTGAGCGTGTCGCATGGCGGCGCCGCGATCGCCAGATGCCCGGACAGTCATGGAGTCACGAATGCAGCGCCGGTCATGCCAGCGGCGGCGTGCCCGGGCAAGGAGCAGGTGAACGTGTGCGTTCCGGCCTGATCGAAGCTGAGCGTGATCGTCCGCGTCTCGCCCGGCTCCAAGATCGACTCGACCCCGCCGAGGCCAGGCATATGGAGCGATCCGAAGTTGAGATCGTGGCGCTCAGTCCCGCGATTCGTCAGCGTGACAGTGACCGGCACGCCGACCTTCGCGTCGATGCGGTTCGGGGTGAAGCGGAAGTCCTCGAGCACGATCGCGATCGAGCCCTGAGCGCCACCAGTGCCGCCAGACCAGTCGGTGATCGCAGCGACGAACACGAAACCGATGATGACGAACGCGACGCCGAGCAGGAAACCGAACGCCTTCACACCAGATCCTTCCTGAGGGTGGCGCTCAGCGTGGCCGCAGGTGCTGAACGGGCGGTGAGCCGAACCTGAAAGCCAGCTGAGAACCTCTGCTTGGCCCCCTTTCTCGCCCGGACGTACCGCCACCGAGTCGCAGCTGAACGCGCCGGCGACGATTAACTATGGGGCTGTCGTAGCGAGACCGCCGCAGTTGGAGCGCAAACACGCTCGTGACCGACTCCTCGGCCGTCGTCCTTCTGTTGGCCGTGCCTCTCGCCGGACGATCGTCGACGCCTTGCTCAACGGATCGGATCCCTCACGATCGACGCGACGCCACGCCGCCAGCGACGGATCCAGACGGGACGCGTCCAGAACTACGCGCTCGGCATCGCGGTGGGCCTTATCTTGATGGCGGGCGCCTACCTCGCGCTGGCGTCACGATGAAGGGGTAGGCCGCCGATCGGGTCCCGGCCACCCCGCCCGGTGGAAGGAGACGGCGATGTCCTTCGAACGATCGATCCCGGGATTCGCAGCCGAGCCGCTGGCATTACCGGCCGAGACGTCGCCGCAGCAGCAAGGTACCCCGCTGCCCGCCGCTCTACGCCTGCAGATCCTGACGACCGAGCATTGGAGCCTGCTGGCAACACGCTCGATGACCTGGAACGAGTCGTTCAGCCGATCGAGCATGTTCCTGGCGACGCTCTCGGGATCGATCGTCGCCTTGGCCCTCGTCGCCCAGGCGACCGCCTTCGGGCCCGAGTTCCTGGTGGCCGCGCTCGTCATCCTGCCAGTCATCCTGTTCATCGGCCTGGCCACGTTCGTCCGCCTCGTGGCGGTGAACGGCGAGGACGTCCTATGGGTGCAGGGCATGAACCGGCTTCGCCATGCCTACCTGGAGCTTGCCCCGGACGTTGAGCCGTACCTCGTCTCCGGGTGGCATGACGATGGGGCCGGCGTCCTGCGGACCTTCGGCGCATCTCCCACCGGCCATCCGATCCACCATCACGTGTTCGTGACGACGCCGGCCGTCGTTGGAACGGTCGACGCGGTCCTGGGCGCGAGCGTGTCTGGGATGGTCGCCCATCACCTCGGTTTGGGCCTCAACCTGTCGCTCGGCCTGGCAGCGGCGACATTCCTGATCGTCGCGGGCGCGCTGGCGGCCTACCAGCTGCGGTCATTCGCCAGCCGCGGTCGGATCGATACCGTTCGGTTTCCGACCCCTCCCGCGGGCGGTTCAATCGACGCGGCCGGCCATAGCCATGATCGAGGAGCGCCCGCCTGACGTCCGATCGGCGGCTCACCCTGCCGATCGATTCGGTGATTTCACCAATCAAGCTTCTCGCGGTTCTGCCGTAGCCCGCCCCGACCTTCAACTCCGACGATGTTGACGAGCGGCCGTCCGCCTGGCCGGCCAGGTCGAACTCCAAGGAGCATCAAGATGTCACCACTCAACCGGCTGGGGCAGGCGGCCGCTCGCCACGCCCGGCTCGTTATCCTCATCTGGCTTGTCGCGACCGTCGGCGCGGTCGCGTTGGCCGGCAGGTTCGGCGGAACCTTCAACGATCGATTCGTCCTGCCCGGAGCCCATTCGCAGGCGGCCATCGATCTCCTCGAGCAGAAGTTCCCCCAGGTCGCCGGCACGCAGGTCACGGTCGTGTTCCGAACCCCCGGAGGTACGATCCGCGATCCCGCGGCGGCCGCCGGAGTGACGGCAACGATGGCCGCCATTGGGCGCCAGCCGGACGTGATCGGTGTGACCGATCCCCTGACCACGCCTGGTGCCGTTTCGGCCGATGCGACGATCGCTTACGCAGCCGTCCAGTACGACAGAGAAGCTGGGAAGCTCGCGCAGCCTGCGGTCGATCGCCTCCAGTCGGCGGCCGCCACCGGCCGGCAGGCCGGGCTCCAGGTGGAGCTCGGAGGCGAGCTTCTTGACTATGCGTCCCCGTTGGCCGGGTCGGCCGGCGAGGGAGTCGGCCTGCTCGTGGCCGCCGTGATCCTGCTCATCGCCTTCGGCTCGGTCATGGCGGCCGGGTTGCCGATCCTGACGGCGATCATCGCCCTGACCAGTGGCATCTCCCTCGTCCTCCTCCTCGCGGCAAAGGTCGAGGTCTCGACGGCCGCTCCGACGGTCGCGGCGATGCTCGGCCTGGGCGCGGGGATCGACTACGCTCTGTTCATCAGCAACCGCTTCCGCGAGCAGCTGCGAAGCGGCCACCCGGTGGTCGAATCGGTCGGGATCGCGCTCGCGACGTCAGGTCGAGCCGTCCTGTTTGCCGGCTCCACGGTGGTCATCTCGATCCTCGGGCTGTGGCTCGCGGAGTTCCCCTTCCTGAGCTGGATGGCCACATCCGCTGTGATCGCCGTGGCCGTCACGATCCTCGCAGCGGTCACGCTCCTGCCTGCACTCCTTGGCCTGCTCGGACAGCGCATCGAGCGATGGCATATCCCGCGGCTCGGTCGGACCGCGTCGGCCCCCAGGCCGGACGCTTCCGTGACCCGTGGCTGGACCGGCTGGACCAGCCGGGTGGTCGCCCGCCCATGGCCCTACCTCCTCGCCAGCCTCGGAATCCTCCTGATCCTGGCCGCGCCGATCCTCGATCTGCGCTCCGGCATGCCCGACCAGGGCAGCGCCTCACCCGCAACCACCCAACGGCAGGCATACGACCTGCTCGCCCAGGGATTCGGCCCGGGCATCAACGGGCCGATCCTCCTGGTCGTCGACCTGCCGCCCGGTGACACCCGGGTGCTCGAGCCTATCGCAGCGAGTCTCATTGCCGATCCGGACGTCGCTGCCGTGGCGCCCGCGCAGATCAACGCAGCCCGCGACACCGCCGTGATCGCCATCGTGCCTCGAAGCGCGCCGCAGGCCCAGACGACCGTGCAGCTCCTGAATCGCCTGACCGACCGGGTGCTGCCCGCCGCGACGTCGGGGACCGGCGCTCAGGTGCACGTGGGCGGGGTCAACGCGCTCTATGTCGACCTGGACGCCCGCTCTGCCAGCCGGCTACCGCTCGTCGTCGGCGCCGTGATCGCCGTGTCGTTCCTGCTGCTGCTCCTCGCGTTCCGATCGATCGTCGTCGCCTTGACGGCGGCCATCCTCAACGTCATCTCGCTGGGAGCCGCCTTCGGTGTCCTGGTGGCCGTCTTCCAGTGGGGCTGGGGAGTGAAGCTCGTCGGGCTCGACGAAGCGCTCCCGATCGCGTCGATTGTGCCGTTGTTCGTGTTCGCCATCCTCTTCGGGTTGTCGATGGACTACGAGGTCTTCCTGCTGTCGCGCATCCGGGAGGCGTACGCCGCCGGAGCCGACACAAAGGCCGCGATCGTCAGCGGGGTCGGATCGACGGCCCGGGTCATCACTTCGGCCGCGCTCGTGATGGTCGCAGTCTTCCTGTCGTTCGTGCCCGTGCAGATGGTCGACATCAAGATGATCGGCGTAGGCCTCGCAACCGCGATCCTGGTCGACGCGACGATTGTGCGGGTCATCCTGCTGCCCGCGGCCATGGCCATCCTCGGCCGGGCGAACTGGTGGATCCCGGGTTGGCTGGACCGGCGACTGCCGCATCTCGCCCTTGAGCGTGCTTCCGTCGCACGCGAAAGTTGATCGGCGGATCGAAGCTGTACCGGACCCGGCCTGTCCGGGTCCGGTACGCTCCGTCCAGTGCCACACCCTCGTGAAGCCGTCACTCCGGTCATCGTCGTCGCCCCCCGAGCTCTTCGGCGGGCGGCGTGGGAGGCCCTGCTCGCACAGCAACGGGAACTCACGGTGACCGGCACGGCTGGCGCGGCGGCCGAGGTGGCAAGCCTGCTGCCGACGGTCGGCGTCGTGGCGGTTCTCTTGGACGACGCCACGATGGATCCCGACGCTGCTGCGGCCCTGGTGAGCGCTACGAACGGTCTGGGAGTGCTTGCCGTGCTCGACCACATCGACCTGCCAACCGTCGTTCCCCTGCTCAAGGCCGGCGTCATCGGCTGCCTCCCAGCGGATTCTCCGACCAGCGATCTTGTCCGCGCCCTGGTGGCGGTCGGGCGTGGCGAGATTGCCCTGCCGCCCTCGATCGCGGCGCGGGCACTCGCCGAGCTCGCCCGACCGGTCGGCCTCGACCGCCGGGCCACCAACGAACTCTCCGAGCGTGAGCATGACGTGATCCATCTCCTCGTCCGGGGTCAAACGAACAAGGACATGGCCCAGGCGCTGTTCCTGAGCGTGCGGACCGTCGAGGCGCATCTGCGCAGCATCTATGCCAAGCTCGGCGTGCGGTCGCGAACAGAGGCGGTGCTCTGGGCGGTCCGCCAGAGCCCAGATGAAGGGGGCCGGGAATGACGTTCGACACCGACCGCCGCGCGACTGGCAATCAACCGCTCGACGGACCCATCGACGACCGGATGGACGTCACGACCAAGGGCCTCACACCGGTTGCGGTGGTTGGAACGCTGGCCGAATTCCGGCCCGAACCGACCCCCTACGACCTCGTCGCCCTCGTCGACTTCGTCCGCACGATCGGCCCGGACCTGCTGTGCCTCGACATGACCCTCGAGCAATGGCGGCTTCGGGACTTCGGTGGGCTGCCGCCGGAGTACCGCGACGCCCTCCTGCCCCTCGCCCAGCAGACCGACATCGTCGTCGTGCCGATCGGGGATGACGCGCGGGCTGACGGGTTGACCGCGGTCGATGCCACGACATCGGGGCCGGCAGGGCCGCGAAGGTGGCTGTTCGATCGCCTGCGCGCTGCGGTCGCGTCGCTTCAGCGGGGTGCCAAAAGCCCTGTCGCTGTCGACCGCGGAGCCCGCCACTGGATGGCGGAGTTGCTGTACCACCTCATGGACTGGCTGTCGGGTGCACCGGCGATGCACCGTGGGTCAACGTTGCATGGCGCAATCACCCACCGCGAGGCGCTGGCGGAGCGCGTCGTGGAACTCGCTCGGCGGGACACGGGCCGGCGCATCCTGGTCGTCGTCAACGCCCGCTACTGTCACTACCTTCGTCGCGCGCTCGGGCGGCATTCGGAAGTCAAGCTCGTCCGCTACGCCGAGCTGTAATCGGACGCGATGGGTCCTACTCGTCCGCCCTGCGGGGCACGAACAGCACAAGCATCAGGAGCCCAATCAGCCATACGACCGCGACGAAAAACAGCCCACCGCGAGACGACCACCGGTGTCCGCAGTTCGCCTTGGGTGGCGATCGACACAACCAGCCGGCGGCCAGCATCGACCACAAGGCCGCGAAGACGCCGATGACGCGAGCTGGCAAGGTGCTCGCTGGCCGTCACCGCGGCCGCCACCGCCGTTCATTCGACGATCGTGCCGCCCGCCCCGGCCTTGGCGCCGCGACCGTCCCGATGCCGGTCCGAACGCCCGCCGACGCCGCGGTCGCCGAGTGCGATCCAGATCCTAATCTGGCGCCCGAGATCCGACGCCTCGACGTAGCCCAGCCCATCCGGGCCGGTGACGAGCGCGAAGCCGTGCCGGGCGATCTCGGGGAGCAAGTCGACCGCAGGCGACGCCGGGCCGAGGAGCCGCAGCGAACCGAGCGGCACCATGGCCTCCGTGCAGCGCTCGTCGCGCTTCAGTGCGTCACGGGCCGCGAGCTGGCGCGGCCCAATCGCCCCGACGACACCGCCGCCGGCCTCCACAGTGACGATGGTGTTGTCCGTCCTCAGGCGGCCCATGAGGTTGCCGATCAGTTCATCGGGAGCAGCGTCATTCGCAATCGGTCTGGCGATCTCGCCCGCAGTATGGGCGGCGAGAAAACGAGCGGTCGCGTCCTGGGCGGCGGCCGCCTGGCCCCCGCTCCAAGTCAGGAAGCCGAGGACGAATCCGAGGAGCATGAGCATCGGGTCGCCCAGCAGCGCGGCGGCTATGCCTGCCGCGAACAGGATCGGGGCTCCGACCGCTCGTGCGATCCGGGCCGCACGCCGGACGCGCTGTTCCAGCGGGGCTCCGGTCGAGTCTACGATCCCGAGCAACAGCGCCCATCCGGGGAAACCTGGTGCGGGGATGAGCGCGCCCGCGGCAATGACGGCGCTCACGCTGAGCGCGAGGCTTGCGATCGCGTGGGCGTACGTGGTTGGGTCAGCGGCGGCCGCAAGCTGCCAGGCGGCAAGGGCGGCAGCCACTGGCGCGATCACACCGGCGGCCACGGCGGTGAGGCGCCATCGTGGCCGGATCGCTTCCGACGTCAGGGGATCTGGTCCTCTTCCGAGGAGCACGATCGGCTGGTGGCTGCCGCCGGCCCGGAGGATGGTGCCCCGGAGGAGGCGCACGCCCACGACGATCAGCCCGACGACGTAGAGCGCACCGATCGTGGCGACGAGGTCGTCGCTGCCGCCCGATGCCGGGGAGTGGCCGGGCACGTAGAACAGGGCGACGTACATCGCCACGAAGGCGGCGGGCCACAGCCAGCCGGACCCAAGGGTGACTGGTCCGGCTGGCTGTTCGCCCTGCGAGGGAGCAACTGTCGTATTCATCGCTCGACCATGCACGGCTAGGCTGAATGGCGCCTGAGAGGCGGCGGAGAGGCATGTGAGAGATCGTGAGAGATCGAACGTCGAACGGTCAGTCCTTGGCCGAACCCCGGAAGCGCTCGGCGCGCCAGACGAGGGCGAGGCCGATGAGCCCGGCTAGCAGCGCGACGACGGCGATCCCGCCCGTCTCGGGCGCGCCACGGGTGCGCGACTCGGGCACCGTCAGGTCGACCGGTGCCTGGGCCGCGATCCCGCCGGCGGCGGCCATCACGTCGACGTCGCCCGTCAGCGTTTCGTCGCCAATCGCCTCGAAGCGGTAGGTCCCGCCCGGCAGCCGGGTCGGGATCGTCAGCGTCGTAACGAACGAGCCCGAAGCGTCGGTTCGCACGGTTGGAAACGGGACGACGATCCCCTGGCCGATGAGGACGATGACGCGATCCTGGTCGGGTTCGACGCCAGCCACGCTGATCGTCACGTCCTCGCCGGCCGTCACGGTCATCGGGTCAACGGTCACGGTCACGACGCCGTGGGCCAGGACGGCTGGGGCGAGGATCGCAAGCAGGAGCGCTGCTGCCAGTGGGCTGGCGAGGGAGCGCTTAGTCATGACCACTGCCTCCTCTGTCGCGCCGGATCCCAAAAAGCGGACCAATGACGCCGGCCGTTCCAACCAGGACGAGCGGGAACCCAGCCAGGAAGACCAGCCCCCATCCGGCAAGCGACCCCTTACCGAGGGCGTCGGTCAGCCCGATCTCGATCAGGCCCATGCCGAGCGCAAGCAGCGTGAGTCGAAGGAGGACGGCGCCCATCACATCGCCACGTGGCTCTTGGCCGGCTCGATCAGCGCGTAGGCGACGAGCGCGACGAGGGCGACCAGGACGATCGCACCGGCGATGATCAAGACGCGACGCCGAGCGGGCGAGCGGTATCGGCTGCGGTCGACGAACGGGACGAGAGCCAGCGCCCCGATGAGGAGGCCCGGAGCCCAGATCAGCGCCGGCAGCCCGAACCAGTCCTCGAACGGATAGAACGGCAGGAACATCCACCAGGGCTTCGAGACCTCAACGCTCGGGTTCGGGGAAGGGCCCAGCGGCGTCTTCACGATGAGGGACAGCAGCAAGGTGACGGCCAGGATGACGAGCCCGAAGCCGACCATCCGGATGAGATGGACCGCGAACGTCGAGCCGGCCTTCGAGGGCTCAGGCCCGCCGTCGACCGCAGCGTCGAAGTCGGCCGGTCGAGCCGAGATGCCGTGACGCTTGACGAGCAGAAAGTGGGTGATCAGGAGGAACGTCCCCAGCGCGGGCAGGATCACGACGTGGGCGATGTACAGGCGCCCGACGATTGGCAGGCTGGCCGACATGGCTGGCGAGAACCAGAAGCCGAAGGCGCCGAGCAGGTCGCCCATCTCGACATTGTGACCGAGCGCCTCGAACCCCTCCTGGTCCCACTTGAGGACGGTCCCGGTGAAGATCAGGCCGATCGTGACCGACAGCAGCCCGAGCCCGATGAGCCAGTTCAGCTCGCGCGGTCGCTTGTACGCCCCGGTGACGAAGATGCGTGCCGTGTGCAGCAGGACGGTGGCCATGACCAGGTTGGCGGTCCAGAAGTGGACGCCGCGCGCGATGTCGCCGAGGGGTGCCACGGTCATGATGTAGAGGACGCTCTCGCGGGCCGCCTCGGGGGTTGGGTGGTAGAACTGGGCGAGCCACACGCCCGTTGCGGCGAGGATCAGGAAGCCGAAGAAGGTGATCCCGCCGAGGATGTAGCCGATGCCGTTGGCATGGGCGGGCACAGGGTAGGCCAGGCCGCTGAGGCCCAGACGTTCGTCAATCGCCGTCCAGGCTCTCTGCCACCGACTGGCGGGGATGTCTCGGGCATCGGCGGTCATCCGGCGTCTTCCTCCATCGTGCGGCTCCCGCTGGCGTCAGCCATCAACAGAGTCCCGGCCTCTGACACACCGACCGGGCGAGTCCACGGCCGCCATCATGAGCGGGCCCCAATGTCGTCCTGATTGGTGTCGCGACCTCGGCGCGCAGGGCGATCGAGCGGTGCGATGCCCGATCGCCGTAGCGAAGCAGAGACTGAAATCAAGGGTGGGAGGCTGAGGCTGTGATTGGCCGCTCCGACGAGCTGGCCGGTCGCGCGGCTCGGACCTGGCGGAGGATGACGAAGGCGACACCCGAGATCGCGAGCTGGATCAGCGGCATGACGCTATCGAGGTCAACGCCCTCATCAAAGGGGTCGGCCGCGATGAACCACGGGTGTGTGCCGCCGTTCGCCAAATGGAAGTTGACGTTCATGAAGATCGCGAACACGCCGGCCAGGACGATCAATCCCAGGACTACAGACTGGCCGGTGATCGAGAGCCTCGACCAGCGAAACCACCACACGGCCGCGAGGGCGATCAGGAGGATCCCGATGGCCAGCTCGCCGATCATCACGAGATAGCCAAAAAGTTGAGCGTTGGGGATCACGGTGCCGTCGAGGAACGACTTGTAAAAGCCCGACAGGTCCTTGGACGTATCGGTCAGCTGGTCGCCGATGCCCGAAATGAAGTCGCCGCTTAGCGCCTTCGCGAGGCCCGACATGAACCATTCGTAACCCAGGAAGGCCTGGATCGCGAGCAGGCCAGCCAGCAGGGGCCTGGCGCTCCCCTCGAACGCGACGCTTGGTGTCTTGTGCTGCATTGCTTGAACCTCCGACCGGTCGTCGACGACCTTGTGCCGTCGCGGCTGGCTGGTTCGTCCAGTCGCCCGGACCGGCGCTCTACCACCCAGTGTCGGCGTCGAAATGAGGCTCGGCTGAATCGAAACTGAGAATCACCTGTGAGGCGCACCGGACTACGAGCGTCCTGGCATCCTACGCCCCTGTCGTTGTTCGGGTCAGGATGCCTCAGAGCCATCCCGGTTGTGAATCTCAGCGTGACCTCACGCTCCGCTCAGCCCCGATAGCGACGATGCAGGCGGCATGACGGCGCCAGCCACGGCGCACACGACCATCCAGGGACTGAAGGAACGATCGTGCAAGCGACCAACCGCGCTACCGGTACGGGGGGCTCCCAACTCAGCCTGCTGCGCGAACTCGCGCTCGACCTGCGCTGGTCGTGGCGTCCCGAGATCCGCGCGCACTTCCGGGCGATCGATCCCAATGGCCGTCTGACCGGCGGAGCCGACCCCTGGACGATCCTTCGGCTCGCTCCGCTGGAGCGGCTCGAGGAGCTCGCTGCCGATCCAGCCTTCCAATCGACCCTCGAGCGGCTGGCGGCCGAGCGCACCGCCTACCGCGCCGATGGCGGCTGGTTCGAGCGGACGCATGGACGAGTCGTGGAGCCGCTCGGCGCCTACTTCAGCGCCGAGGTCGGTCTGGACGAGGCCTTGCCGCTCTACTCGGGCGGGCTGGGCGTCCTGTCCGGCGACCACTTGAAGTCGGCAAGTGCGCTCGGTGTGCCGCTCGTCGGGGTGAGCCTGCTCTACGCCGAGGGCTATTTCCGCCAGCAGCTCGACGCCTCGGGTTGGCAGCGCGAGTACTACCCGCCGAACCGGTTCGATCTCCTCCCGATCTCGCAGGTGCTGACGGACGACGGGCGCCCGTTGACGGTCGAAGTCCCGCTGCCCGGCCGCCCGCTGACGCTCGCGGTCTGGCGGGCGCAGGTCGGCCGGGTCAGCCTCTACCTCCTCGACGCAAATGTGGCAGTCAACAGCCCGGCGGACAGGGGCATCACCGCGCAGCTTTACGGCGGCGATCGGGAGACCCGCCTCCAGCAGGAGATGGCACTCGGCATCGGCGGCTGGCGGGCCCTGACCGCGCTCGGGATCCGCCCGCCGGTCTGCCATCTCAACGAGGGCCACGCTGCGTTTGCGGTCCTCGAGCGGGCACGCGACTGGATGGTCGAGCACCGCGCGAGCTTCGAGGTCGCCCGCGTGGCGACGACCGCCGGCAACGTGTTCACGACCCACACGCCGGTCGGCGCGGGCTTCGACACCTTCGAGCCCGACCTCAGCCGGCGCTCCCTCGCCCCCTACGCCGACGAGCTTCGCCTGTCCACCGAGGAGCTGCTCGACCTCGGTCGGACGCATCCCGGTGACCCGTCGGCACCGCTGGAGATGGCCATCTTGGCGCTTCGCTTCGCCGGCTACGCGAATGGTGTGAGCCAGCTCCATGGCGCGGTCAGCCGCCGGCTCTTTGCCGGCCTCTTTCCCCGCTGGCCCGAGCGCGAGGTCCCGGTCGGCTCGGTGACCAACGGCGTGCACGTCGCGACCTGGGTTTCGGACGCGATGCGCGAGCTCTGGCACCTGTGCTACGGCGAGGCCTGCTGGGACCAACCCGACACGGCCAACTGGGCCCGGCTCGCGGACGTCCCGGACGAGGCCCTGTGGGGCGCTCGGAACCGCGAGCGAGCGCGCCTCGTCGGCTGGGCGCGCGAGCGATTGGCACACCACCTCGCCCAGCGCGGTGAGCCGCCCGAGTGCGTCGCGGCGGCCGCGTCAGTGCTCGACCCCGGCGTCCTGACCATCGGCTTCGCCCGACGCTTCGCCGAGTACAAGCGCCCGACCCTCCTCTTGAGCCAACCCGACCGGTTGCGGCGGCTGCTCAGGGACTCCGAACGGCCGATCCAGCTCGTCGTTGCCGGCAAGGCCCACCCGCGTGACGATACTGGCAAGGGCCTCATCGCCGAGATCGTCCGGTTCGCCGGCGATTCGGCGGTACGCGACCGGATCGTCTTCCTCGAGGACTACGACCTCGAGCACGCGGCCCACCTCGTGCATGGCGTTGACGTCTGGCTCAACACGCCACGCTATCCGCTCGAAGCGAGTGGTACGAGCGGCATGAAGGTGCTCGCGAACGGCGGGCTCAACCTATCCGAGCTGGATGGCTGGTGGGCCGAGGCCTACGACCCGGCGGTCGGCTGGGCGCTCGGCGCTCCGGCAGGTGAGCATCCCGACGACGCGGCCGAGGCCGAGCAGCTCTACCGGCTGATCGAGCAGGACGTCTTGCCGGCCTTCTACGACCGCGATCCCGACGGTATCCCAAGAGCCTGGACGGACCGCTTGCGCGCCTCGATGACCATGCTGACGCCGCGCTTCAGCTCCAACCGGATGGTCGCCGAGTATGTCGAGCAGCACTACCTGCCGGCCGCCGCGCGGGCGGCCGCGCTGGCCGCCCGGGGCGGCAGGGGTGCGGTCCTCGTCGCCGCGCGTCGGGAGCGGATCCGGTCCGCCTGGTCGTCGCTCGCGTTTGGCGCGCCGACGGTCCGTGGACGAGGCTCGGGCGCCCGCGTCGTCGTCCCCGTCGGTCTCGGAGCGCTCGCGCCGTCCGACGTCGCGGTGCAGTTCTACC
Organism: Candidatus Limnocylindria bacterium; assembly: GCA_041484785.1. Lineage (GTDB taxonomy): Bacteria > Chloroflexota > Limnocylindria > Limnocylindrales > CSP1-4 > SPCO01. The sequence continues at coordinate 57,847 of JBGPIH010000001.1, read as the reverse complement.
GAGCCCCGATCGGGGACGAGGATGCCGCGAGCGTGATCCTGGAGATGCGTCCTGGCCGCCGAAACCGCGACGGCTGGGCCGACTTCAGCATCTCGCTCGGCAGGCTGACCGCACCATCGGATGCCTACACCGCGCGGATCCTGTCGCGCGAGGCCGCTGAATCCGGTCCACTCGCCCTGCCGCTCATCGCCTGGCAGCGATGACCGGCGGGGGGCACGACGAACGGTCGGGCGCGAGGGTCAACGTCCGCACACGCTGGGATGATTGCGACCGCTACGGCCACGTCAACAACGCCGCCTACCTCGCATTGATGCGGGCTGCGCATGATGCGGCGGGCCAGCCGGCCGGCGAGCTGCGGTCGGTCGAAATCGGGTACCGCCAGCCGGTCCCGCCCGACGTCATCGTGAACGTCGACGTGATCGTCCTGGAGCAGACCGCCTCGTGGCAGCGCATCGCCTACACGATCGAGGTCGACCACCGGCCGGCCGCCGAACTCACCGCGCTGTGGCAGTTCGGCGGCCCGCCGCTCGATGCCGGCCTGCCGCCGGTCGACCGTGACGTCGCCGGCCGCACGTTCTGCTTCAGCCAGGCGGTCCACAGCCACGAGCTTGGGCCGAACGACAGCGCCCGGCCGCAGGCGGTCCTCCAGTGGCTCGAGCATGCTGTCTTCCGGGCCGCCGATCTGGCGGGCTGGCCAGGCCAACGGATGGAACGCGAGGGCTTCGTCACGTTCGTCGTCGGCCACCATCTCATCCTCGGAGCACCGGCCCGCGAACACGACGAGCTCGCGGTGACGAGCCGACTCATCGAGCTGCGCCGGGTGTCGGGCACGTGGCACCATGAGGTCCGCCGGGCGGACGGGTCGCTCGTCGCGGCCGACCGAGCTCGGGGCGCCTTCCTCGATCTCGAGGGTCGGATCCGGCCGGCGCCGCCGGGATTGCTCGAGGATCTCCTGGGCGGCGAGCCCGCCGACTGAGAGGGCGTGATCACGGACACAATCCACCGGCTCCTCGCGTACGCCGTCATCGCCGCCGTCGCGGGCGGCGCGGTCTGGTCAGCCGCGCTCGCACGCTCGGGACGAACCGGGGGCCCGAGGTTCGAGCAGTTTCAGGCCGCCGTCGTCAGCCTCGTCATCGTCGGGGCGGCCAGCGGGCTCATGCTGCTGGTGGCCGGCTCGCGGCCGGCCGACGGCCTCCACATCCTCTATGCGCTGATCGCCATCGCGCTCATCCCTCTCGCCCGCTCGTTCCTCGGGCGGATGCGCGGCCGCGGCCCCAGCACCCTCTTGCTGGTGGCCTTCGTCGTGCTCGGGGCGGTCGTGTACCGCCTCTTCACCACCGGCTGAGCGCAGCTCGTGGGCCGGCCGACCCAGCTGAGAGCGCCACGACCGTCACGTCCCGCGACGGCACGCAAGGTACTCGAGCAGGTCGAGCTTCGCCACGACTCCCACCGGCAAGCCGTCGCGAACAACCACGAGCGCCGGTGCGCCGTTCGAGAGGAGCTCGACCGCTTCGTCGAGCGTCGCAGACGCGTCGATGTGCGGCAGCGGTGGGTCCATCGCCTCGCCTACTGTGCGCTCGAGGACGGACGGATCGCGGTAGGCACGATCGAGCAGGCCACGGTCCGTGATGGCCCCGACGATCGCCGTGACCGAGAGACCTGTGGCCCTCCTCAGTGACCGGGATCTGACTGTTGCCGTAGCGCTCGAGGTGGATCTGGCCTCGCCCACTCGATCGGTGGTCCACGCGACGATGAGCTCCGCACGCCCAGGGTCGTCGCGCCGATCGCGCGACCGTTAGCCGACCTGGATCGTCGCGCCGCTTGTCTCGAGCAGCCCGCGCTGCCGCAGCCACGCGTCGTCGTAGAGCTTCGAAAGGTAGTTGCGCCCGCTGTCGGGCAGGATGACGACGATGACCGCCTCCGAACCTGTGCCAGCATCGGTGAGCTCTCGCGCCAGGTTCAGTGCGGCGACGGTCGCGGTGCCGCACGACTCGCCGGCAAGGATCCCCTCCTCGCGGGTGATCCGGCGTGCCATCCGGAAAGCGTCGCGGTCCGAGACGCGGATCCAGCGATCGACGACGGCCGGATCGAAGGTCGCCGGGAAGAAGTCCTCGCCGACGCCCTCGGTCAGGTAGGGCCGGGCCGTGTCGCCGGACAGCACGCTCCCCTCCGGATCGGCCCCGACCACGACCAGGTCGGGCTTGTGCGCCTTCAGGAAATGGGCGGTCCCAGTGATCGTCCCACCGGTTCCGGCGCTCGCCACGAGATGCGTGACCCGCCCCGCGGTCTGCCGCCAGATCTCCGGTCCGGTCGTCGCTTCGTGTGCGGCGGGGTTGGCCGGATTCCAGTACTGGCCCGGCGAAAACGCCCCCGGAATGTCGCGGGTCACGCGCCGCGCGACGGAGTAGTAGCTCTCAGGAGACTCGGGTGGCACGTCGCTCGGGCAGACGATGACCTCGGCGCCGTACGCGCGGAGCAACGCCTGCTTCTCGGTCGACTGCTTGTCGGCCATGACGAAGATGCAGCGGTAGCCGCGGAGGGCGGCGGCGATCGCGAGGCCGTGACCCGTGTTACCCGACGTGGGCTCGACGATCGTCCCGCCCGGGCAAAGCAAGCCATCCCGCTCCGCCGCCTCGATCATGGCCAGGCCGATCCGATCCTTGACCGAGCCGCCCGGATTGAGCATCTCGAGCTTGGCGAGCACGAGCGGCTGGCGCTCGACCGGCCCGAGGTCACGCGTGATCCGGCTCAGGTGGACCAGCGGTGTGTGCCCCACGAGATCGACGATCGACTCCGCGTAGTCCATCGGTTGCGCGGCGCTCCGCGGTGGCGCGCTGACGGTGGAGATCATGGTCAGCGTCCTTCGCGCGGCGCCGCGGCCTGAGCGGTCCCGGACAGGGCCGCTACGTCCCGGAGCAGGGTCGCGGGAGGGCGAACCGATGAATCAGCAGGGTTCTGAGCCTCCCGCTCGAAGCCGGACAATCGCAGCGTCACCAGCACGTACGGGCGGACGACGCGGCCCGGCAGCACCTCTCGCGTGATCGCCGCGCGGTCGAGGCCGACGCGAGCTGCGAACGTCCGCAGCTCGGAGGCGCTGTACGCGGCGAAGCGGGCGTCGAAGATGCGCGCCTCGCCGTCTGGTCGCAGAATGCGGGCGATCTCCGCGAAGGCGCTCGCCGGATCGGGCCAGTGGTGCATCGACAACGTCGAGACGACGACGTGAGCGGTGCTCTCGGCGAGCGGGACGTCTCCAGCGTGACCTGCGACGAACGACACGTTCACGAGGCCCGACGCTTCGGCTCGCGCCTCGGCAAGCTCCCGCATCGCCGCAGCCGGGTCCACGCCGAGGACGTGAGCAGTTGGCACCCGCTGGGCGATGGTGAGCGCGAGCTCGCCCGGACCGGAGCCCAGGTCGACGATGATCGGCTCGTCGTGGCGAGCGGCCACGGAGGCGACGTCCCTAGCCACGTGGTCGTACAGGCCGCCAAGAATCCGCGGTGCGAACCGCGCATAGAGTCGGGCACCGCGCGGGGCGAACAGCCCGGATCGCTGATCGATCGTACGGAAGGCGCGCGCCGCCGCGCCGTTGCGGACCAAAGCGGGGATCGCCCAAAGTCCGATGGCAGCAAGAGAAAGGCCGAATCTGGCTCTGTTCATGGAGAGGTGCTCCGTTCCTACGTGTCTCGTCGTCGCGATCGGAGTGATATGCCCGGCGCCAAACCTGTCAGGCGGCGCAGGGCTCCGGACACGTGCAGGACGGACGCGGGTCGAGCGGCTGAACCTGTGTGCGATCGACGGCCCGGGAGGCGGCGCTCATGCGCTTCTCCGGTCGTGGCCCGCCACACGGGCGGGAGTGGCGAATGCGGCGCTCGAGGTCGGTCAGAGCGGGCACAGTGGGGCCCTGGATGTAACGATCGGAGGCGGTTGCTGGCTCATGCAGACGACATGCTGCCACGGTCGGATTAGAGGGAGATGAGAAGCGGGCTCGCCGATCGGTGGCAGCTCGCCGTGACTCGAGCTCGCGACCAAAGAGCCGCGGCCCGATCCACACGGCCGGTTCACCAGGCGCAGTGCCGCCGTCCCAGGCATCGCCCACCGCGATGACGCGACCGTTCCAAACCGCGATTCCGCTCGCCATGTCCTGACCCGACCGGAGGATCTCGGACGTTCCCTGCTGCTGCGGCATCGGCAGTCGCCCGCACCGAAGCGGATCTGTGTCTCTGCCAGCACGCCTTGAGCGCGGGCGATAGCCGACCTGCGACGCCGACCGCGGGCCGCCTGAGAGCGATTGTTCGTAGTTCCGGTCGACGGTCCGTGCCTGCACCAGCCCGTCGATCTGGGCTGCACGGACCGGATACGGACGCTCGATGCGCTGCGCTGCACGTCGCCGACGCGACGCATTTCGCCTCAGGCGATCGGTCTGCAAACCGGCCGAGACGGCAGCCCGGTCAGGGCGTCGCCGAGACCGCGGCCTTGATGTCTCGCACGACCCGGTCGAAGGCTCGACCCTTGATTCCGGCTAGCCATGGCCAGTCCTCGGCTCCCGGACTGATGGCGACGATTCCTGCATCATCGCTGATGGCAGCCTGTACACCGTTGAGGAGGAAGTAGTACGTCTCGCCTGCGTATGGCGCATCAGGCGGGAATCCATGCCGCACCGCGTCGGCGGCCTTGTTCGCCAGGAACAGAACGACCCGGCTGCCGACCGGCGTGCTGGCCTCCATCGCCGAAAGGCGTAAGGGATCGGGCGAGAAGCCGAACGAGGTCTCCACGACGACCGACCCAGAATCATCGTTAGGACTCCTGAGACTTCCACGGATCGTATCGCTTACACGTAGCCGGACTTCGGCCATGTACATGGTCTCACCGGTCTCCGGAAAGGCAATCTGCCGGCCGCTCGTGAACTCCGTCACCACGCCGACCATGACGAGATCCGATGCGCCCATCATCGACCTCAGCGAGTCGAACGTCTCGGCGTTCTCGCCGCCGCCGATCCTGGTCCAGAATGCGCCAGCATCTTTCAATGTAGACGCTGGCGCCGACGCTATTGCGCTTGGGGTCACTGGTGGCTGAGCGCTAGGCGTCTCCTTTGGGGCAGGAGTTCGAACGCCAGGCGTGGCTCCGCCCGCCGCGCTCGTGCAGGCCGCCAGCGTGAGCACGATGGCCGCGATCGCCTCGGATACACGCGTGGCCTTGAACAGGACAGGCTCAATAGCGCGCATCGACGTGGCTCCGATCATGATCGGTGGTTGTGATCTTTGTCTGGTTGTTCACTTTCATGCACGAATCCGCCCAGAATGGGTCGCCAGTGCCAGAGGTCGCGTGGCGCAGGCCGATCGTGTGCCCGAGTTCTTGACAGGTGACCGAACGCGCGTTGTTGTCCGATGGGTATTTGGTAGCTCGGTAGTAGAGGTTGTACCTGAGCACCTGCGCCTTGCACCATCTGGTACCGGGCAGGGGGGTCTCCGAGCCGCCATAGACGGTTGGCGATCCGGCAAACTCGCACGATGTAGATGCCCACCACCCATTGGCGCCGTAATTGACAGCACGCACCTTTACGTCGCTGCTGCTCGAGGTCGAGATGACCATGGACACGTCGGTCACGGCCGTGTAATTGGCTGTTGACCACTGGAGCTGTGCTACCAGCTGGGAGTCGACACTGGCTTCTATATACACGGTGTGCGAGGCGTTTTCGGCGACGCACTGGCTGGTGACGGGGTCCGTGTCGCAATGCACACCCGAGTCTCTCGGGCCCCCGAAGTTGGTCCCGGCGGCAGGGCTGGCGAAGGCTATCGCCATCAAGCTGCCGGCCGCGACTGCGGTGATCTGTCGCCGTCTCACGTGCCACCCCCTGTCTCAATAGGCTGCACCCTCGTCGTCCCAGCGCGGGAAGCCGCATCCTAGCTTTTCTTGGGGGAGTGTCAACGACGGCCCTGTAGTAGGCCGTGTAAGGGGGCGGCCTGGGTGCGTGTGACGAACGTCTGTTCTGTTTGGCCCACATTCACTAAACTGGTCGCGTGCCCCGGGACCAGCTCGTCGTGCGTGGAGCCCGCGAGCACAACCTCAAGAACGTCAACGTTGCGTTCCCGCGTGACCGGCTGGCGGTCGTCACCGGGCTATCCGGGTCGGGCAAGAGTAGCTTGGGTCCGACACGATCTACACGGAAGAGCAGCGGCGATACGTCGAGGGCCCCGAGCGCCCTACGCCCGCCGGTTCCTCGGCCAGATGGACCGTCCCGCGCCGCGTCGGACCCGGGATCGCCATTCAGTCAATTTGCAGGTCTGCCTCATCGGCATCTCAGCGACGGGCGCTGCAATACCCGGATGAACAGCCAACACGTCGCGCTCGACCATCGCACTCAGCCAGGAGACCGATCTCGGGCTCACGCGCTCTCCCAGACCGTGACGCTGCCCGCCCGAAACCCAGTTGCGCAGCTCTCTGACGCCCTGCAGGTCCTCGCGACCCAGCTGCGCGAAGCAGTCGCGCAACGCCGAAGCGCTCCAGCGGGAGGCGAGCTGTACCGTCGCGCCGACGAGCGCGTCGCGTATCTCAACGAGCTGTACGTCCGGCTCCAGAGGCGCATGGAGATCCCGCCAGAGATATGGCTCCTCGATGGCCGCCGAGCGCCGACCCGCGGCCGGCGGTCTTCGGTCCTCGTCATCGCTGCGGACCGCGGAAGGGACGATCCGCCCGGCACCGGCGGTCGTCGAGCGGACGGTCCGAGTCGATCGAAGCCAGACATGCGACACCCGTGACGAGCTCCGTCAATACTCCCTTCTCGACCGGCGTCGGACCGGCTCGGGCTCCGGTGCGACGATGGCTCCAGAAGAGTCAAACGTCCTCGGGAACAGTTGGCCCGATGGCCCGCTCCGGCCAGTGACCGCGGCGCTCCTTGACCAGAAGGCGTTGGGGACGATGATCTGGTCGACAATCAACTGACTGCCGCCGACGACTTTAGGGGTCGGACCGCCGGTCAGCTGATTCCCTGACGGATGCCCGTGCGCGGTCATGGTCGCCACAATCTACTACGGTCGCGTCGGAGTCAGTTCGTCGACGTTCAATCTGGCCGACCGGCAACCTCGACGCATGGAGCTCAGCGCAGCTGAACGCTCGGGACCTCGCGTGCCTCCGGCTCGGCCTCGAAGAACTCCCGCCGTGCGAAGCCCATTGAGCCGGCCATGAGCCGCGTCGGAAACGTCGCGATCGCGGTGTCGTAGTCGCGCACGGCCGCGTTGTAGCCGTCACGGGCGACCCCGATCTGGTTCTCGGTCGTGGCCAGTTGGGCCTGCAGCGCGCTGACGTTCTGACTGGCCTTGAGATCCGGGTAGTTCTCGACGACCGCGAAGAGCGATCGGAGGGCTGTGGTCAGGACGCCCTCGGCCGCTGCGACCTGCGCCGGGCTGGCGGCGCCGGCGCTGACCGCATTCGCCCGCGCCTCGGTGACCTGTGTTAGGACGGCCTGCTCAAAGCCCATGTAGCCCTTGACGGCGGCCACGAGGTTGGGGACCAGGTCATGCCGGCGCTTGAGCTGGACGTCGATCTGGGCCCAGGCAGCGTCCGTTCGGAGCCGGCGCTGCACCAGCCCGTTGTACATGCGGACGACGTAGACGAGGACGACCGCGGCGATCGCTGCCGCGATGATCAATAGGAGCGGTTCCACGACTTGCCCTCCTGAGTAGGTCCGAGAACCAGGTCCTGACCCGATGGGAACACCTGGGCGAAGAAATACGGCGGGGCCGGCTGAGCCGGCCCCGCCGTCCTGTCCCCCGGCCGGGGGGTGCCGGGGACAAAGGGAGGGAGCGGTCCAATCACCGGAAGGGAGGTGGTGACTGGCCCGCCCGTGGGTACGCGAATGGAGTTGTCAGTCAGGACAGCCCGACCAGCCCGAGAAGCCGAGGTGCATCCCGGGATTGTGCTCGCCACTGAAGCCGCCCTCTGTGGTTGCATGATGGGCGACGCAGGCGCCGTAAGCGGCCCCGTCACCCGCCGCGGCGACCGGGCTGGACCCGATGAGCAGCGCCAAGAGTGCGCCGGCGGCGAGGGCCAACCGGATCGTTCGTGTCATCGATCAACCTCTTCTTCTGTCACTGGCGCGTCGTCAATCCCGACTGTCAGGCCCGAACCTGAGACCCCGCTGAATCGAAGCTAAGAAAGGTCACGAAAGGCGACGTGGCGTGGATCTTGCGCCTTCTCAGGTTCACCTCATCGACGACTCAGGCTCGACGCCGAGGATCGACCAAGCCGCCACGGACGCGCTGGCGATGTCGATGAGACTCTATGTACGACAGCGCCGTAGTGGCGCGACAATCATACGCACGCAACACGAACGGAGCAGGCAGTGACGGGCAGAGTCTTTGAAGCAGGAGGGCTCCTACGGGCCAGCAGCGCCACGGGTCTCGAGGCATTCCTCCAGCGGCAGCGCGGTGTCGAGCAAGCGGAGGCCAACCCTGTCTCCCAGACGGTGACCGTCCACTACGACGAGACGGCACTGTCCGCGGATGACGTCCGGGCGCTGATCGAGCGCTTCGGTTGCCGCTGCGGTGGCGAGGTCGTCCCGTGCCATCTCTGCCAGGACGAGCAGACGGCCGTCATCGGCAGCACGGTTGCACATGGTGCCGCACACGCGCCGCCGCTCGAACACGCCGGCCACGCGATGGCCGCCCCGGCCCCGGCGAAGGCGGAGACGCCCGGCGCAGCCGATCATGCGCACGCCGGCCACACGATGGCCGCTCCGGCTCCGGCTCCGGCGAAGGCGGCGCCTGCGGCCCATGACGAGCACGCCGGCCACGCGATGGCAGCGGCGGCCGCGGGCGCACCCGTCCAGGGCGAGATGGCCCAGATGGCTCACGGCATGGGGCATGGCGGCGGGATGACGATGGAGGAAATGGTCCGCGACATGCGGAACCGCTTCATCGTGGCGTTCATCCTGGCCGTCCCGATCTTCCTCTACTCGCCGCTCGCGACCGAGGTCTTCAGCATCCGCCTCGGCACTCCGTTCGGGATCGACAAGGACATCCTGGCCTTCCTGCTCGCCACGCCCGCCGTCGCCTGGAGCGGGAAGATGTTCTTCGTCGGCGCGTATCGGGCGCTCCGCAACCGGACGCTCGACATGTCGGTCCTCGTCGCGCTGTCGGTCGGCAGCGGCTACCTGTTCAGCGTCGCCGCGACGTTCCTGTTCGAGGGCGAGGTCTTCTACGAGGCGGCGGTCGTCCTGCTCACGTTCGTCCTGTTCGGGCATTGGCTGGAGATGCGGGCCCGGGCGGGCGCATCAAATGCGATGAAGGCGCTCCTCGACCTCACGCCGCCGAAGGCCACCGTCATCCGCAACGGCGAGCCCGTTGAGATCGCGACCGCAGAGGTCGTGATCGACGACATCGTCCTGATCAAGCCCGGCGACAAGGTCCCGGTCGATGGCGTCATCGTCGATGGCCAATCGAGCGTCGACGAATCGATGATCACCGGGGAGAGCGTGCCGGTCGAGAAGACGGTCGGTTCGAACGTCATCGGCGCGTCGATCAACAAAACCGGGACATTCCGGTTCAAGGCGACCAAGGTCGGCGCCGATACCGCGCTGGCCCAGATCGTGCAGCTTGTCCAGCTAGCCCAGAACTCGAAGGCGCCGGCCCAGCGACTCGCCGACCGCGCCGCCCAGTGGCTGGTCGCCGCGGCCGTGATCCTCGGCCTGGTGACCTTCTTCGGTTGGCTGACGATCGGTGGGTCGACGTTCATCTTCGCCCTCACGCTCGCGATCACGGTCGTGATCATCGCCTGCCCGGATGCCCTGGGCCTGGCCACGCCGACGGCGATCATGGTGGGCACCGGTCTCGGCGCGCTCAACGGGATCCTGTTCAAGAACGCAACCGCCCTGGAGCAGGCGTCCAAGATCGGCGCGGTCATCTTCGACAAGACCGGCACGCTGACCGTCGGACAGCCGCGAGTCGTCGAGCTCGTGGGCGCGGGAAACCCGGTCAGCGAGGATGAGGTCCTTCGACTGGCGGCGTCGGCCGAGGGCTCCAGCGAGCATCCGCTCGCCCAGGCGGTCGTCGACTCGGCGAAGGAGCGCAAGCTCACGCTCGTCGACGCGACCGACTTCCAGGCCGTCCCTGGCCACGGGCTCGAGGCAAAGGTCGACGGCCGCTCGGTCCTGGTCGGGAACGCCAAGCTCATGCGCGACCGCGGCATTGACTTCGGCAGGCTGGGGTCCCGAGCGGATGAGCTGGAAGGCGCCGGTCGCACGGTCGTGCGAGTCGCGGTCGACGGCGAGGCCGGCGGCCTGATCGCCATCGCCGACGCGGTCCGCCCGAGCGCGAAGGAAACGATCGAGCGCCTGCACAACCTCGGCATCCAGGTCGCGATGCTGACCGGCGACAACCAGGCGACCGCCGATCGGATCGCCGCCGAGCTCGGACTCGACATCGTCTTCGCCGAGGTTCTGCCCGGCCAGAAGGCCGACAAGGTAAAGGAGATCCAGGCGAGCGGCAAGCTCGTGGCCATGGTTGGTGACGGGATCAACGACGCCCCGGCGCTCGCCCAGGCGGACGTCGGCATCGCGATCGGGGCCGGCACCGCCGTCGCCGTGGAGACTGCCGACATCGTCCTCATGAAGAGCGACCCGATCGACGTGCTCGGCGCCATCGCGCTCAGCCGGGCGACCGTCCGCAAGATGCGCCAGAACCTCTTCTGGGCGGTGGGCTACAACTCGGTCGCTTTCCCGATCGCGATGGGCCTCTTCTACCCCGCCTTCGGCTTCGTCCTCCGGCCGGAGATCGCGGCGATCAGCATGGCCGGCAGCTCCTTCCTGGTAGCCGTCAACGCGCTGCTCCTGAAGCGCACAAAGCTCGAAGGAATCCGCCGCTATGGCGCCGAGTGAGGCTCTCGCGCCAGCATCGGCGTCCCCGCTCGGCCGCGTCGGGCGTTGCGCGGCGATGGCCCAGGAATCTCTCGCGCTCGTCGGTCGAGCTTTCCCCGCGGGTGACATCTGGACGGCCATCGACGCCGGCCGATCGTTCAAGCTGCGACGCCTCGGCCTGGACCTGCCGCGGCTGGCCCGCCTCGGTGTCGAATTGCGCCGCGGTTCGAGGCCGGCGCGTGACCTTCGACGCCGGGCCCGCCTCTCCGGACGGCGCCATTCGCGGGCTCGCGACCTTGCCGCCATTCGCTTCCACAACCGAACCTGGCGGATCTACATGGCCGCTGCCCGGCGTGGCTTCGAGGACGGCTCGCTCGACGTGGCACAGCTGCTCCTCCCCGACCTCGCGCAGACGGCCCGGCCGTTCCACCGCTCAGGCCGTGGTGGCACGGATTCGGCACGGAACCGGAGGCCGGCCGTTGGTCGGCGTACCGGACTGATCCACTCATCCCACAAGGAGGTCGCCAAGATGGCTGACAAGGTGAAGGACCCGGTCTGCGGCATGGAAATCCGCCCCGAGGACGCCGCCGCCACGGAAGAGCACGAAGGGCGGACGTTCTACTTCTGTAGCAATGCCTGCCACGAGACGTTCGTCAAGGACCCGCACAGCTACGGCCATCCGAAGGACGAGCACAGCGGGCACGCTGGACACTGATCAGACCGGCCGGCAGGCGCCCGAATCGCAGCTCCGGCCTGGGAAGGACACGAAACGCAGTGGCTGCCAACCACTCCAGCCGACCTTGGCGTACCATCGCCGGGGTCGGCACCGCAATCGTCATCGTCGGCACGGCCGCGGTCATTCTGCTGCTTCCGCCAGTGATGAACCTCGGCCTCGAGATCGGGGGCTCAGCCGGCATCCTGGGCGTGCCGCACGAGGTCGCCCAACGAGCCTCTGAGCTGTCTGTCCAGGAGCTGCTCATTGGACCAGGCTCGTTCACATTTGCCGCGACACCAGGAGGCCCGCCGTTCTACGGACCGGTCGAGGCGGCTCACATGCAGGACGTCCGTGTCGTTGTCTATGGGTTCTTCGGGCTTGTGCTGGCGGGCGCGATCGCGGTCATCATCACGACCCGGGGGATGAGCGGACCGGATGCGCTCCGCGCGGTCCGGCGGGGCGCGACCGGGCTCGTGCTCATCTTCTCGGCCGTCGGGATCGGGCTCGTTGTCGCCTTCGATGCGTTGTTCACGCTATTCCACGAGATCGTCTTCCCGGCCGGCGGCTGGCAATTCGACCCGACCACCCAGCGGATCGTGCAGCTCTATCCGACCGCGTTCTGGGAGTTCGCCGCGGGTACCCTCGCCGGGCTGAGCGTAGCAATCGGCCTCCTTGTGATCGCTGCCACGACACTGCGTCTGCGCCGAAGCCAGGCAGGCGGTCGGGCTCTCGTCTGACCCGGCAGCGGAGGCTAGGCTAGGCGGGCGCGGCTCTCTGATCGGGAGCTACAGAGAGCTTTCTCAGCGCATTCTCAGGCCGTTCTCTGGTTCATCCAAGCTGGCCGTCACAGGCTTGCCTAACCCCACCGCCCCTTCTCTGCCCGAAATGCAACGCCGCACGCGGTCCACGTTGACCGAGTGCCGGCCGGGGCTCCACTCCGCTCACCGGAGGACATATCGGTGCTCACTCGCCCGCTCTGGGCCCGCGCGCGCGCGATGCGCTCGACCGGCCGACCCGCTCACGCTCATCGCGACCAGGCGCACCCGCGCGGGGGGGCCAGGCTCCCGCGGGCAGCCCTGCTGGTGCCGGTGATCGTCGCGGCCGGACTGGTCCTTGCCCTCCGGCCGGGCGGGGTGACGCGCGCCACGCCACCGTGGCGCTGGTCACCGCTGCCAGCGACAGCCTTCGGTTCGATCAAGTCACCCGGCGAGCCGTCCCCTGGCCTCAGCCCCGACGATCGACGAAGCGGATCAGCCAAACCCCAGCCTGATGATCCAGTCCCCGGCGGATCCCCGGGAATCGCGATCGGGACTGTGGACGCCCGGGGAGGTAATCCATCGTCCACAGCCTTGCCGGTCCAGCCGGCCTCCAGCATGGCCGAAACGCTAACCAAGGCGACCCCGTCACCGACGATCACCCCCGCGCGGTCCGCCAGCCCGCCCAAGGCCCCGAAGGGCCCCACCCACGTCGTCACAGCGGGCGACAATCTGTGGACTATCGCGCGGCGACATTCCACCGATCTGGCGGACATTCTTCGATGGAATGACGGCGTTGATCCCGACCGTCTCGTCGCCGGCCAGCGAATTCTGGTGCCGGGCGGCTCGAAGATGGCGTCCCTCCCTCAGCCGACCCGCCTGGCGCCCAGGACGACGTCCTCTCGCCCTGCCCCGATGACACGACGGGCATCGTCCCAGGCTCAAGAGGGCGACCACCTCTGGCCGCTCGCAGTTCGCGGAACCCTGACCACCCGGTTCTCGGCGGCGCACCCCGGAATCGACATCGCGGCGCCTCTGGGGACTCCGGTCCGGGCTGTTGCCGGCGGGACGGTTGTGTGGGCAGGCTGGAAGGACAACGGCGGCGGCTACGTCGTCGAGATCGAGCACCCGGACGGGATGCGCTCGACCTACAACCACAACAGCAAGGTCACGGTCGAACGAGGCGACAAGGTTGCCCAGGGCGACACGATCGCACTCGTCGGGGCGACTGGCCGGGCCACCGGGCCACACCTGGACTTCCGCGTCTGGATGGGCGGCCGCCTCGTCGATCCGCTCGAGCTGTCCTGACGGATCCAACCGGTCGAGCACCAATCGGCCTGCGGCTCAGCATCTGCGGGAATCGATGGCAGGGCTGCTCCGCCAGAACTCATGCCTGAGTCCGCCAGCTCGCCCTCGATTCAGGCAGGCTCACAACTGAGCGGGGTCTCCCGCTCGCCCTCTTTGAGTCACGCCCGCTCGGCAACCGCGACGCTCCGACGCCACGAGAACTGGCGCGATTCCGCTCGAACCCGGAGGAGGGCCTGCCGGACGAGGAGATACGCCACGAATGCAGCCACGAATACGGCGCCGTCGGGACGTGGCAGGTGGCCAAGGACTGCCGTCGCCGCCAGGCCTCCGATCACCAATCCGGCGGTGGATTCAAGAAGCTGGGCAGGAACCCGACGAGCTCCCACCCTCCGATCGGAGGACCAGATGCCCCAGCGTGAATTGGTGATGTGACCGGCGCAACAGCCGGTGAAGAAGCACCCGACGCGCCCGATCGCCACCCCGAAGAAGAGGCCCGGTGCCGCGGCGTCGAGAAAGGCACCGACGGGCAGATTCCAGGCCACCAGTGCCGCGACCGCTACGACGGGGGCCACCACCAGAAACCCGTCGACGGCCCAGCCTCCGAGGATCGCCTGTCGCCATGGGCCAGGGTGCAGCACCGCGTACCAGAGCTTCGCCCCGAGCATCCCGGATAGGAGGGCGATCAGGGACACCAGGAGCGATTGGCCAACAGCGGCCTTCTCGTGCTCGAGAATCGCCGCCTGGGTGATCAAAGCGACGACGGCCCCGAGGGCGCCAAGGGCTGGCCAGCTACCGGGGAGGACCCCGGGCATTCGTGCCAACGGCGCCACCATCGCCCAGCGTGTCTTCACCGCCTCCGAGGAGCCGGTCGAAAGCGCCCAGCGGCGCCACGACCAGGTCGCGGGAAGGACCGGCTCGGCGGATGTTCGCCTCCCTCGGCCCGGATCACGATGTGACCGCAACAGCTCCGCGTCGACGGTCCAATCGCCTGGCTCGAGCCCGTAGACCCATGAGGTAAGCGACACCGGTCCGCTGCCGGGCACGATCGCCTCGATCTTGTCTTCCTGGACGAACGTGTCATGGGGCCCGGGCAGCCCGTGGATGTCGACGCGGCGTCCCGTCAACCGAACGGTCGCGGCGTACGATTCACCTTCGTCACCGGAGTCGAACCAGTGGCTGACGACGAGCGCCTCCGGTTCGACAGCCTCGGACGGATTGGATTGCGGACTCGTGGTTAACCCGCCCGCGTCGCCGCGCCCGGTGCTGGCCCTCGTCGCCGCGTCCGGCGCCCGCCCCGATCGATTCGTCGTGCGCCGCGCCGCGGCGGCTGCCTTTCGTCGCGCTGCTCGGTTGTCCACGTTCGTCCTCGCTGGGTCTATTGGGGGTCGGACATTGGCGGCTCAGCGCCGTAGCGCCATTGGGCTACGACACTACTGTAGTATGCAGAGCCCGGCGATTCTGTCGCGATTTCGTGTTGAGGCGGCTTCGGGCCTGGACGTGCCGGCCGCCGTCATCGATCCGAAGGGCTATCGGAAAGCACGTAGCGCGGATCGAGTCGTCGCCCGCGATGCTTCGGGTCGCGATTGGGACGGTCATCCCAGTCGACGTAGCTGTGCGGAATATCGAGGAACTCCGCGTAGCAGCCGTCGCTACAGAAGTAGATGCGATGGCCCTCGAACCGAGTGACGGCGACCGCCTGGTCGGGCCGGATCTCCATCTGGCATACGGGATCGATGACGAATCTGAACATCACGCTGCCTCGCTGCCCACATTCGCTGGACTCGGCCGCACGGCTTCCACGTAGCGTGCGTGGGGTTGCTGAGCCTCAGGTGAGGCAGACCTGAGACATGTCCGCAAGCGGCGGTCAGGCTCCCTGTCGGACCGCCTCTTCGGTTCTCTTCGCGGCACGGCCGCCCACCAGGACGATCGCCAGTCCGAGGAGCACTGCGGCGATGCCCGTCAGCTCGACGGGCGCCGGGCGGTCACCCGTGGCGATCGATGCCACGACGCCGACGACCGGAACAAGAAACAGGGTCACGCCGAGCCGCACCATGGGCACCCGGTCGAGTAGCCAGAACCAGGACACGTACGCGAGACCAGTGCCGAGCACACCCAGGACGAGGAGCCCGGCAACGCTCGCGGGTGACCAGGTGACCTTGTCCCACGGCTCGAGCATCGCGCTGGCCGCCAGCAGGATGGCTCCGCCAAGCAGGAACTGGGCGCCGGTCGTGACGAGCAGGTCGAGCGATGGCCTGAGGCGCCGCATGACGATGGTGCCGGCGGCCGGGGCGACCGAGGCGAGCAGGGCGAGGACGGTCCCGTCGAGGCTCGTTGTGCCCGAGCTTGTGGTCGCCACCAGACCAACGCCGAGCAAGGCGACTGCGAGCCCGACCACCGTACGACCTGCGACACGCTCCCCAAACAGGGCCCAACCGGCAACAGTCAGGACGAGCGGCTGACCGCCGGCCAGGATCGATCCGACCGCAGCCTCGGCCCGGCCGGCGGCGAGGTACATCGCCCCGAGGGCGAGCGTGGCGTTGGTCCAGGCGAGTACTAGGAGAAGGGGGATGGATGGCAAGCCGTCCATCCATGGGCGCCGAACTGGTCGCTCGGCAGCCTGGATCGCCGGTTTCCGCCGGCTCAGGGCGACCCACGCAACAACCACGCCCCCGCCGATGAGCGCTCGCAGCGCCGCCAGCAGGAGGGGCGCGGGGCTCGGTAGGGACGCCCGGATCAGCACAAAGCACAGTCCCCAGAGGATCGCGATGAGGGCGGCCATACCGGCCGATCGACTGCTCACCGGCGAACGATACCCGCCCGTCGGCCTCGATCGTCAGGGGGCGGCCTTTCGCATGCGAACCTCGGCGTTCTCGATCGACGACCAGCCTGGAGATCGGGCACCGCGCCCGTTGGCGACGTCCGACCGATTCGTCGCCCCGTCGATTGCTCGATATCCAGCGAAGAGCTGCCGAAGTCTCAAGACGCCAGGTTCTCAGCGTCCGCTAAGCGACGATTCAGCTTGGAACACCACGGTGAGGACCTTCCGTTCGCAGAAAGGAACCTTTGGCTGTGCAGAATCGCCAAACCGCAATTGCCGCACTGGTCACGCTCTCGGTCGCCGTGGCCGCGTGTGCGCCGGCCGCCTCACCGGCTGCTTCGGCGGTCGCCTCGCCGGCCTCCTCGCCCACACCGATGAGCTCGGATATGCCCGGGATGGACATGGGCGGCTCGCCGAGCCTGAGTCCGAGCTCGCTCGCGCCATCCGGCGCGCCCTCCACGGGGATGTCCGGTATGGACACAACCGGCGGCCTCATGACCGACGAGCCGGTCCCGACCGATGGCGCCGTACCCGCCACCGAGACGGCGGGTCTTCAGCCTCTGCCGTTCACGCTCGACGGCAAGACGAAAGTCTTTCAACTGACGGCGAAGTCCGTCTTCTGGAAGATCAATTCGGCCACCCAGGTCACCGCGCTGACCTACAACGGCACGGTCCCTGGGCCGCTCATCCGGGTCACCGAGGGCGACCGGATCCGGATCGTGTTCAAGAACGAGCTCACGACGCCGACGAGCATCCACTGGCATGGCCAGTTCGTGCCCTCGAACATGGATGGCGTCGCCCAGCCGGAGATCTCGCAGAAGCCGGTCATGCCGGGCGAGACGTTCACCTATGAGTTCGTGGCCAACCCGGCCGGCACCTTCATGTACCACTCGCACTTCGACACCGACACCCAGATCAACGTCGGGCTGTTCGGCGGGCTGATCGTCGATCCCAGGAACTGGAACGCGATCAAGCCCGACGTCGACGCGACGCTGATCCTCAACGAATGGCGCGTCGTCGACGGCGTGAGCTACCCGGCGATGCCCTCGATGGGCGAACCCAACTTCTTCACGATCAACGGCAAGACCTATCCCGACATCCCCGCCATCACGGTCAAGAAGGGCGATCGCGTCCGCCTGCGATTTGTGGGGGCCGGACAGTTCGAGCACCCGATGCACCTCCATGGCTCGGGGTTCAAGATCGTCGCCACCGACGGCTTCCCGGTGCCTGCCGCCGCCCAACTGACCAAGGACACCATCCCGGTCCACCCGGGTGAGCGGTTCGACGTCGAGTTCACGGCCGAGAACCCGGGGACCTGGGCGCTCCACTGCCACATCGTCCACCACGCCACCAACGACGACGTCGAGCCGGGCGGCCTGCTCATGGTCATCAACGTCCAGTCCTGATCCCGCCACCCTCCACGTCCCGCCGGTACCGACCACCGGCCGAGCCACGCTCCGCTGCGCCGGAGCCCCGACCCCCGCTGCCAGACCGGCGGCGGGGGTCTCCGGTGTCACGGGAGAATCGCGTGGCCGAACCGTTGGGCTTACTCTCGGCGTCGATTCAGCCATCGATCAGGCGGCTCTCAGGTTGGTTCCGCATGCTCGGCGTCAAGTGGCGAGTCGTCACGTGCATCTCACGGGACGAACGCAATCCACCGAAGGAGACCGCGACAAATGAGCGACAAGAACACGTCGTGCTGTGGGGCGCCCGACCCCCACGAGGCCGTGACCGATCAGACAAAGCCCGCGAAGACGACCAACCAGGCCGTCGTCGAGCGAGCCGCTGGCCTCGAAAGCACCTCGCCAGAGCTCCGCAACTCCGGGTTGTTCCAGGCAGTTCGGCGCCTCTTCACCCGCCCGCAGGCCTGATCGGCCACGGGGACGCGAGTGGCCGGACACCACCGCTATCACATGTCCCAGATCCGCGCGGCCACTCCGCGCCGGCGATCCACTCGAGAGAGCAAACACCGTCGAAGGACAGAAGATGAGCATCCAGGATCTCGTGATCGTCGATTCGGCGGCCGAAGCCGCCGCGAGCTGTATCGTCTGCGGGAAGGACATTGCGGCCGGCGAGGGCGTGACCGCACGCCTCGATTGCCAGAGCCTTCGGTTCAAGTGTCCCGGCTGCGTTTCACGGTTCGCGCTCGACCCTGACCGTTTCCTGATGGGCGGCCCGGCATCCTGCTGCGAGGACGAGCATGGCCACACCGACCTTGCGACGTCTGCAAACGACGGCCTGATCCACGTCGAGTCCCTCCGCGCCGGCTGACCCGCCGGCGATGATCCGCAAGGGCATCACTCTCAGGCCATCCGTGCTTGGCGCCATGCAGGGTCTGCCCGAGAAACCGGACCCGCCGAGCGTGAAGTGTTCGCCGGTGATGTGCCGACGGATCGCTGGGCTGCCGTCCGGCACCGGACAGCGGCCCGAACGCCGCAGTGGCCCGGCACCAGGGGAGACACAGCTAGGACCGATGGACGACCGCGACGTTCACCGCCAAGGCGGGCGCGTCGGCATCGCGCCCGACGCGCCTACTCCGAGAAGCGTCCGCCGATCGAGCGGACGCTGGCCAGGAGCGCCGCCTCGATCCAGGCCCGCTCCGGAAGGCCTCGAAGCCCCTCGGCCGTCCGGTACAGCCGGCAACGGGGCGTGTAGTCACCTGGATCCTGGTAAGAGGGATCGATGTCCCGGCCGTCGATCCGGATCGTCGGCGAGCCGGGGAAGCGGTGCCGCTGCGCGACAGCGGGCTCGGTGGCGTCGATCTCCTGGACTGCCGTGCCCGGCGCGAGCTCGTCGAGGAGTTCGTCGAGGAGCACCCTGGCCGCCGGGTGGTTCGGGCAGTCCTGGAACCAGAGCAGCTCGACGCGCGGCCGGGATGGCTCAGTCATTGCGCGGCTCATGGCGATCACCCGCCGCCATCCTGCCGTGGCTCGAGCAGGAACAGACACAACCGCAGGCGTCACATCCGCAGCACTGCCCACACGAGCAATCACAGGTCGCGATTTCGATGCTCCTTCCACGAGGGATCACGGACTGCGGTGGATCGCCCGCCGCAACATGCCGTTCGAGGGTCGCGAGACGCCGGTCCAGGAAGTCGAGCTCCCCTGCGTGGCGCCGGATGTCCGCACGCTGGCGAGCGATGAGCGCGCGCAGCTCGGTCGACACTCGCTCACAGTGGCCGGCGGCACGCAGGGCAGCCAACTCCCCCGCCCGGTCGAGGGGAACATCCAATGTGCGGAGGCCGACCAGGAGTCGGAGCCGCTCGACGTCCGCAGCGGCGTACCGGCGATAACCATTCTCGGCGCGCTCGGGGGCGCCCATGAGCCCCTGGGATTCGTAGAACCGAACGGCCTTCGTCGTCGTGCCGGCCTGGCGAGCCAGCTCACGGATCTGCATGCCCTGACGGTAGACCTTCCCGTGGCTGGAATGTCAAGACCGGTCCGCGACGTCCTCGATGGCTCGAGCGCACGTACCAGGATGCGTGGCGGCCTGGAACCAACCCGCCCGCCTGAAGATTCCGCAATCAGGCGGAGAGGCTGACTCGAACCTCTTCCACCATCTCGTGCTCCGCGCGCGCAGTCTCCTGAATCCAGGCCTGCGCGGCCACGACGGCCTCGGGTGACGCGCCTACAGCGAAACGAACATCGAGCTCGACTCGGACGGCCCGCCCTGTCCAGCGACCACGAGCTTGCGCGACGGCCTCGACACCCGGCGCTCGCCGAGCGATCGACCCGATCGACTCGAGGAGTTCCGGCTCGATCCCGTCGAGCAGGTGATGCAGGACGTCGCGCGTCACCTCGACCCCTACGCCGACGATGAGCAGGGTGACCGCAAAGCCTGCGATCGGGTCGCCGACCGGAAAGCCGAGGGCGACCAGGGCGAGTCCTGCCAGGGCGCCCACGCTCGCAAGCGCGTCGAGCCGGCTGTGGTCGGCATCGGCCACGAGCGCCGTCGAGTGGATCCGGCGGCCGACCCGGAGCTTGTAGCGCGAGACGGCGAGGTTTCCTGCGATGCCGATCCCGGCGGCCGCCATGCCAATCGCGAGGTTGCTGGTGCCGGCGCCACTCAGGAGCTTGCGGACACTTTCGTAGCCCGCCAGCAGCGCCGACGCCCAGATGACAAGGGCCACGCCTAGGCCGGCCAGGTCCTCCGCGCGTTCGTAGCCGTAGGGGTAGCGCGCGGTGGGCGCCTTCTTGCTGATCCAGAACCCGAAGAAGACGACCGCCGACGTGCTGACGTCAGACAGGTTGTGCAGGGCGTCGCTCAGGAGGCCGACCGAGCCGGTCAGCAGTGCGATCGCGAATTCGATGCCTCCCGTGGCGGCCAAGCCAACCGCCGAGACCGCCACGGCGCGATTAGCCTGTCGCCGGTGGCCGTCGTCGCGAAGCGCTCGCATCGCCACCGTCGCGGTTGGAGCCCTGCCGCTCGGTGGGGCTTCTCGGCCAGAGGGATGCATCGGGCGACGGTCCGCGCCCTACCGCAGCAGCCCGAACGCGCTCGTCAAGCCGAGAGCGAGCAGGCCCCCTGTGAGCGCCCACAGGACCGCCGCCCGGCGTCGGGAGTTCGCCAACGGGCCGAGCAGCGTCCGGTCGCTCGACAGCCGCACAAGGAACGTCAGCGGGACCGCGAGCACCACGACGTTGAGGATCATCGTATCGATCACGACCGCCACGAGGTCCTGCGCGAGGAGCGCGACGACGGCGGCCGGGACGACCTCGAGGAGGTACAGCGCGTAGAAGGCGGGCGCTTTCCGGAGCGACAGGTTGAGGCTGTGCGGCCAGTGGAACAACTCGGACCAGGCCCACGCCGACGAGAGCGAGATGACGACAGCCGCGAGCAGCCCCGAGCCGATGATCCCGATCGCGATGAGCACCCCGGTCGGACCAGTCGCAAGGTTCGCAAGGCCGGCTGGTAGCGCCAGGCCGCCCACGACCTGTGCCACGGCGCCGCCGGAGAGCGCGGCGGTCGCGGCGGCGATCAGGATCGCGGCCATCAGGACCTCGCTGGCGATGGCGCCGACGAGGGTCTCCACCCGCGCCGCGGGAAGGTCGGCTGGGCCGAGGCCCTTGTCGACGGTCGCCGCCTGCTGATAGAACAGCATCCAGGGCATGATCACGGCGCCGATCGTGGCCACCACCAGGTCGAGATACCCCGGTCGATCGAAGGGCTGAATGGGCGACAGACCGCCCAGCACAGAGCCCAGATCGGGTCCGGTGGTGAAGGCGAGGACGACGAACGCGAAGAGCGACAACGACAGCCCGACGGCGACGATCTCGAACTGCCGGTAGCCGCGGGTCAGCACGATCAGCGAGTGGATGGCCAACGCGCCGAGCACGGCCGGCACCGCTCCGATCCCGATCAGGCTCGCCCCCAGGACGATCCCGGCGAACTGGGCCGTGTACGCAAGAAGGTCAATGACGACCATCGAGACAACGGCGATGGCTCCCCAGCGGAAGCCATAATGCTCACGGATGAGCTCGGCATGACCGAGGCCCGTTCCAATCGCCAATCGCGCGGTCATCTCCTGGACGAGATACAGCACCGGGATCAGCGCGATGACCGGCAGGAGGATGGCGTATCCGAAGTCGGTGCCGGCCTTGGCCGCGGTGAGGACACTCGGCGCGTCGACATCAGCCAGCATCACGATCCAGGCAGGCCCCAGGACGCGAAGCAGGCGGCGGATTGTAAGTCGCCGCGAGGAGAGCTCCAATGACGGCAGAACAGGTCGGCGAACCTGGACTTCCTCAGAGACCCTCACGCGCTCAGTCAACCCAACCGAGCGACGTTGGCGGGAGTGCCAAAAGGCCTTCCCTTGTGGCTGAAAGGCCCCTTGTTATCTGACATAAGGTGCCCTTGCCCACTGGGTGCCACCATGGCCCCGGAGCCGAGCGCGGTCCGGCGGCGGCAGCCGGTCCGAGCCGCCGCCGTCGCCATCACCACCCCGTCGGAGATCTGCATCGAGCCATCCAATCCGCGGCGACCCAGGCGCACGGGTCAGGTTGATCCTCGGTCCCCGACCCACGGCGATCAGGGTTGCGGGACTCGCCGATGCCTGAAATGGGGAAGGAAGCGGGGCGTGGTCGCCGCGTACCGCTCGTAATCGACTCTGAACTCGGCCCGGACCTCGCGCTCCTCCGAGATCGCGAGGCGGCTGTAGGCGAAGGTCAGGATCGGGAACATCAGGAGCGTCAAGAGCGTGGGCCACTGGAGCAGGAAGCCCACCATGATCAGCAGGAATCCAACGTACTGCGGATGGCGGATCGAGCCATACGGACCGGTCGTGGCCAGGCGGTGCTCGCGCTGGGCCTTCCAGAGCACGGGCCAGGCCTTGGCTAGTACCACGAACCCGGCGCCCATGACCAGGTAGCTGGCGAGGTGGAACGGGCTCAGGTGCGGGTCGCCCTGCCAGCCGATGAGGTCATTCAGCAGATGGCCGCCTGCGTGCGACGGGACCAGCGCAGGAAAGCGATCGCCCAGCCAGCCCGAGAGCACGTAGATCGTGAGCGGGAAGCCGTACATCTCGGTGAACAGGGCGACGATGAACGCCGAGTAGGCGCCCATGACCCGCCAGTCTCGTCCGCTCCGCGGATGAAAGAAGCTGGCCGCGAACGCGATGAAGATCACCGAGTTGATCGCGACCAAGATCCAGAGCCCGCCGCCGAAGTCGTCGTCACCCATGGATCACGGCCTCGAGGGGGCGCCGATCTGATACCCGGCCCGCTCGATTCACCCGGGCGAGCACCCACGCGTCGGTCTCGGCCGGGTCGTAGTCGACGTGAGTCGTCTCGGTCGCCGGGTATACGTAGCCGCACAGCACGCCGTCGGTCGCGGCCAGCTCGCGCTCGGTGGTGGTCGCCCGTGCTCCACCGCACAGGCTGGAGACGGGGATCTGAAGCCCGCGCCTGATGTCCATCACCCGAGCGTGAAGCGGAAGGCTGAGCCCAGCGTGAGCGGCGCCTGAGACTTGGTGCACCAGTTCCAACTGGTGCCGGCCTCATCATCGGTTGGGATCGCAAGCGCCAGCCGCGAAGGTAGACTCTTTTCTCCTGGCATCTGTCGACGCCGCGGCCTCGCCACGACGTCCCGCACGCAGTTGCGCTGCTTCGCCCTCAATCTGTGGCTCACGACCGGAGGCTTCGTGGCCTGGGCCTGGTTCGCCGCCGCGCTGCTCGGCCTCGACTTCGTCGTCACCGGCGTCCGAAGCTACTGCCCGCTTCTACGCACGCCTCGGCATGGGCCGAGCGTGGAGTGCAACCAGCACGCAGGAGGCCCCAGCCGCAATGAGGACCTGCCGAACGGCCCTTCTTCCGGGCCTTGTGGCACCCTGCGACGCAGGCCCAGCCACATACCTTCCTCACGAAAGGCCCGACCGGATCCCTTCCCCGGTCGGGCTTTCCGCAATCAGGAGCGGCGTGGAATCAGTCGGGCCGCTTGAGCAATTCCCCAGCTGAGACCCGACCCTCGAGAATGCGGAGGATCGACTCGCGCGGAAGCGCGGTCCGGCGCTCGACGAGACGGGTCACTCGAGTCGGGTCGCCGCAGGTGCGGGTGAGCTTCTTGCGGTCGAGTCCGGGCCACATCGCGAGGGCCCGGCTCCGGACGTCGCGGCCAAGGGCCGCTTCGCTCGGTGGGGTCTTCTTGGTGACGTCCACGCTCTTGGCCTCCTTCAGCCAGCATGCCGACCCGGCGTGGGGGGTAACGATTGACAGAAACCGTCAGTCCTGGGGCTGAGAGCCACGTGAGGCAGTCCTAAGAATCGCGATCCAGACCGCTCGAACGGACTGCTTGGCCCTCGTCGTCCGGTCAGCTCGCCGCGGGCACGCGGACCGAGGCGGCCGCATCGACCACCGCGCAGGCGCGACGAGCGCGACGGAGTTGCCGGCCGATCACAATGATCCCGACCAGGTTCATTCCGATCCCCACGAGGAAAAGCGGGGTCTTGTAGGCGTCCAGGAACACAGCCGCTGCCGACAGGCCGACGAGCGGCAGCAGGTCGACGACGTGATGGGCGCAGCAGGCCAGCATCGCGGCCGCGCTCGTTCCGGTCCCGACGGCGGTGACCGCGGCGCTCGCCCGATGCCGTCGATCGAGCGTACGCAGCTCGGCGAACAGCGCGATCTGGATCCCGAAGCCAGCCGCGATGAGGCCCACGAACAGGGCATCCGTCGCGAGCTGCTCGACCGCGTGGTCGACGCCCTGGGCAAGGCTGATGATCGCAAGGTAGACACCGAGGAGGGTGGCCCCGCCGATGAGACCGGCGACGATCGAGCGCGGCGCGACCGGCAGGGTCGGCCGGAGGGGGCGAGCGACCGCAGTCACGAGCCGATCGCCCAGCGGAGGGTCCGCTCGGGGGTGTCGCCGACGCCGGCGAGGGCCAGCTCGATCCACTTCGCGCCGGCGAAGAAGCTCGAGGCGTCGCCGTCGAAGGTGAGGGCGCCCTCTCGGTGGTGCCCGCCCTTCGGCGCCGCCCACGGCCGCGCGCCCAGGGTCTCGCCGCGGTCGTTGCGCAGGACGGCGGTGGACAGATCGAGCGCATCCAGATCCACCGAGTGCGTGTCGAGCTTGACGTCGAACGTCGCTCCGGCAGCCGGTCCAGCCCACGACGCGACGACGGTGACCCCTCCGCCCTCGCTCGTTTGCGTGGCACCTGCCGAGGGGGAGCTCGCGGTCCCGCTTGACGCGGGGGCCGGCGCGGCTGGCGAGCCCGAACAGGCCGCGATGAGCAGCGGCAGAGCGAGGACGGAGGCCAGGAGGCGGTGCTTCTTCATGGCCGCACATTCGACGTGCGAGATGAGAGTCCGATGAGCCGAGGATGAAACCGGGCTAACAGCTCACGCGGCGCCGGCTCCGTCGGGGGCCACCGCCGCGAGGACTCGTCGCAGTCGGGCGGCGGCCTCGGCGGCGATCGGCGCGACCTGCTCGGAGCCGGCGATCGCCAGCGCCACTTCCGGGTCGAGAATCTCTACGATGGTCTCCCCGGCGGCCGCGGCTTGGCGCAGGACGACATTGCAGGGCAGAAGGGCCCCGATCGAGGGTTCGAACTCAAGAGCAGCGTGCGCGAGGCGCGGGTTACAGGCGCCCAGGATGAGATACGGGGGAAACTCCAGCCCGAGCTTCGCCTGGAGCGTCGCCGCGACATCGATCTCGGTCAGGACGCCGAAGCCCTCGGCCTTGAGCGCCGCCTCGACGCGAGCGCGGGTCTGTTCGATAGAAAACGGGATCGTTGCTCGGAATGTGTACGCGGTCGACGTTGGCACGGGATCTCCTCATTGGATCAGGACACGGAAGAGCGCCGAGCCATTTGGGCCGCGGCGCCACTACCGAGGAAGAGGGTTTAGCGGCTCGAATGCATTTGCGCGTGAAGCTGACTCATCTGAGCCGGGTCACACGTGCCGTTCGCCGTCATCGACTGATGCATCGTGGTCATCGCCTGGATGTCGGCGGCGTCCATCTGGCCCATGCCCGAGCCGCCCATCATCCCGGCGCCGCCCATCATCCCGGCGCCGCCCATCATGCCCGACCCGCCCATCATCCCGGACGATCCCGCTGAGGTCGGCCCCGCCGACGGCGAGGCGGTCGGATCCTGGGCCGCGACCAGTCCGGCGGTTCCGAGCAGCAGGCCACCGGCAAGGACGCCGCTGGCGATCAGTCCAATTCGCTTCGATGCCATGTCAAATCTCCTTACTGTTCAGATGCCGAGCAGGCGACGTGCCTGCTCGTATTCCGGTTCGCTGATCTCGCCCCGGGCGAAGCGCGCCTTCAGGATCTGCGCGGCGTCTTCGACCGGCGGGCGGTCTCGTGTCGAGACGGCGGAGACGAACGCCCAGACGATCACGACGACGAGGACGATCGCTACGACCATCCACAGCCAGCCGCCCAGGCCCATGTCCCAGCCGATGCCGGTCATCATTGGCGTTTCCTCCGTGATCGCCAGCCGCACTGTTCGACGCCTGACAGGGATCATGGTGGGGACCGGACCTCAAGCGATCGTGCCCGCCAAGTTCAAGTTCTGATCAAGAAGAGCGGGCTTCCGCCAAGGCCCGATCGGCGATCCCTTCAGCAGGTTCCCAGCTGATCCTCAGGTGGCTATCAGGACGGTCCGCGAACCTTCCAGCACAACGCAGCCCACCGCCGGTCAGCGAGCCGGCCGATCATTGAAGGAGTTCCGTTCATGGCGACAACGACGCGCGCTATCGACCCGGTCTGCGACATGGAGGTCGACCCGGCGACTGCCATCGCCGTCGACTACTCGGGCACGAGGTATTACTTCTGCGAGAGCGTCTGCGCCGAGACATTCAACGAGGAACCGGAGCGCTGGGCTCGACCGGAGGTCGGGCGCCAGTCCTCAGCGGTCGACTCGTAAGCCAAGGTCGGCGGCCGGGCGCTCTATCGGGTCCGGGGTAGCGACACCCGGAACGTTGCTCCGCGTCCCTCGCCCTCGCTCTCCGCCCAGATCCGCCCATCCATGAGCCCGACGAGGGCCTTGGCGATCGCCAGGCCGATCCCCGATCCGCCCAGCGCTCGCGAGCGCGACGGGTCGATCCGATAGAAGCGCTCGAAGACCTTGGCGCGCTGCTCTTCTGTGAGACCGGGTCCCTGATCGGCGACCGAGAGCGTCACGGTCTCATCGTCGCCCCGGACACCGATGGTGATCGTCGTGCCTTCGGCTGTGTAGCGGACAGCGTTGCTGAGCAGGTTGTCCACGACCTGCGTGAGTCTCTCGCGGTCAGCCCGAGCCGGTGGAGCCTGGGTCGCATCGAGCCGGAGCTGGACCGCGCGTTCGCTGGCGACGGCCGAGTACCGGTCCACCGCGGCGGCGGCCATGGCGCCGACGTCGATCGGCTCGATGGTGAGCGGCAGCTGCTTAGCCTCGGCCCGCCAGAGCTCCTGGAGATCGTTGACAAGACGTGCCATCCGAGCGGTCTCGCTACGGAGCAGCGTCCAGGTCGCTTCGCGCGGCTGGATGACTCCGTCCTCGAGCCCTTCGAGATAGCCATCCAGCGTCGTGAGCGGCGTCCGAAGCTCGTGGGCCACGTCCCCCACGAGCTCCAGCCGGCGTCGCTCGGTCGTCTCGAGTGACGCGGCCATCGTGTTGAACGAGTCGGCCAGCTCGCCGATCTCGTCCTCGGATGTCACGGGGACTCGCTCGGCGTACCGGCCCGCGGCGATCCTTCGACTCGCCTGAGCCAGACGGCTGATCGGCCTCGACAACCGCGCGGACAAGGCCACGCTCACGACGACCGCGGCGACCGATGCGGCCAGCACGGCGAGGAGGATCGATGTCTGGATGGCGTCGTGGAAGGCCGCCCGGACGAGATCGCCCATCATCTCGTCCATGCCGCCGGTACCGTTCATGGCATGGCCCATCGCCGCGTCGAACGCGCCGGGCGCCACGAGACCGACCGTCAGGAAGAGCGTGACGCTTCCGACCGCGATGACAACGATGTTCGCGAGGAGCAGGCGCATGCCCAGCCGTCGAACCCGTCTCATTCTGGGTTGTCCTCGCGTAGTCGGTAGCCGACGCCCCGGACGGTCTCGATAAACCTCGGGGCAACGGCATCCTCGCCGAGCTTTCGGCGCAGGTTTCCGAGGTGCACGTCGACGACGTGGTCGTCGCCCACGAAGTCCATGCCCCACACGCGGTCGAGCAGACGCTGCCGGCCGAGCACGATCCCGGGCTCGTCCGCGAGGACGAGCAGGAGGTCGAACTCGATCGTCGTGAGGGCGATGGGCGCTCCGTCGACCTTCACCAGCCGTCGGCCCGTGTCGATCACGAGATCACCGCGATCGACGACCCCGCCGTCACCCTCGCGGCGGGCAGCTCGCGGACGGCGCAGGAGTGCCTTGACGCGCGCGACGAGCTCTCGCGGCGAGAACGGCTTGACAAGGTAATCGTCGGCGCCAACCGACAGGCCGACGATCCGGTCGATCTCCTCGGCGCGGGCCGTCAGCATGATCACGTAGGCGTCCGAGAACTCACGTGCGCGGCGGAGGACCTCGAAACCATCGATGCCGGGGAGCATGACGTCGAGCACGACGACGTCTGGCGCTCGCTCGCGGATGAGCTCCAGTCCGACCCGCCCGTCGGAGGCCTCGATCACGTCCATGCCCTCGCGCTCGAGATAGCCGCGGACGAGCTCGATGATGGGCGCCTCATCGTCCACCAGGAGGACCCGCGTCGCGGTCATGGCTGGCGCAGGGGCAGGGTGACTTCCACCGTCGTGCCTCCCTCGGGCCGGTTGGCCAGCTCGATCGTTCCCGCGTGCGACTCGACGATCCAGCTTGCGATCGCGAGGCCGAGCCCGGTCCCTGACGGCCGCATCTCGCGTGCGCGCGTACCCCTGTAGAGGCGCTCGAAGAGCCGATCACGATCGGCGGCATCGAGGCCGATGCCCGTGTCCTCGACCTTGGTGATGGCGCGCCCATTCCGCACCACGAGCCCCGCGACGACGGTCCCGCCGTCCGGTGTATAACGCGCGGCGTTGTCGAGGAGGATCCCGAACAGCTCACGCAGCCGGTCCCGGTCGCCATCAACGACCGCCGGCTCCACGGTGGCCACGCTCATCCGGACGTGCTGCGCCGCCTGGCGCTGGCGACGGACGGACTCGACCAGCAGGGCGTCCAGTTCGACGGGACGGAATTCCAGTCGAGCGCCGGACTCCGCCCGGGCGAGCGACAGGAGATCGCCGATCAGCCTGCCCATCCGCTCGGCCTCGTCACGCGCATCGGACAGGATCGCTTCCCGTTCCCCCACGGGCAGGTCCGACCGTGCCGCGAGGTCGAGGTTGGCGCGGATGGTCGTGAGTGGAGTGCGGAGCTGGTGAGATGCATCGCCGAGGAAGCGCTGCAAAGCCTGGTGGTTCTGTTCGAGCGCGCCGAGCATCTCGTTGAACGCGACCGCCAGCTCGCCGACCTCGTCGCCCGGTCGACCTGCTTCCACGCGCGCCGCGAAATCGCCCGACAGGGAAATCGCTCGGGCGGTCTCGGTGACGTCTGAGACCGGAGCCAGGGCTCGCCGTGCCAGGACCAGGCCGCCGACGAGCGCCAGTCCGATGACCGCAGCGCCGCCGAAGACGAGGGCGACACTCACCGTGGTCAGGAGGTCGCGGAGTGAGCGGGTGGAGTCCGCCCAGGCCACGTATCCCACTAGGCTGCCGTCCGGGAGGTTGACGGGCTCGACGGTCAGGCGAAGCACGTCACCGCCTGCGGCAAACTCACTGATGACCTGGCCATGACGATCCGCGGCCGCGAGGTCCTCGGGGCCGATTGATAGCGCGGGACTGCCGGCCGGGGCCGAGTCAGCGAGCTCGGTGCCACCGGCGTCGAGGACAACGACCCGTCCGCCGGTTGAGGCAAACTGCGTGATCAGGCGCCCAGTCGGGCGCAGGCGACCGCTGGCGTCGGTGTCCTGGGCAAATGCCCCTGCCGCATGTTCGGCGTTCGCCAGGAGACCAGCGTTGAACGAGGATTCGAGTTGCGCGCGCAGGACGAGATACATTCCCGAGCCGAATGCGACGAGGGCCGCCGCGAGGAGCCCGGTATAGATGAATGCGAGCCGGGCCCGGATCGAAAGTCGTCGGGAAACAGGCCTCACTCTTTGAGGACGTAGCCCGCGCCGCGGATCGTGTGGATGAGGCGGGGCTCGCCACTGGCCTCGAGCTTGTTGCGCAGGTACCGAACGTAGACCTCGAGGACGTTCGACTCGCCCTCGAAGTCATACGACCAGACGTGCTCCATGATCACGTCGCGGGTCAGCACCTTGCGCGGGTGGCGCAGCAGCAGCAGCAGCAGGCTGAACTCGGTCGTCGTCAAGTCGATCGTTCGCCCTGCCCGGCTCGCCTCGCGTGCGTCGACATCGAGCGCGAGGTCGGCAAACCGCAGCACCTCGCCTGACGGAGCGGCCCGGCGACGGAGCAGCGCGTGAACACGGGCGAGGAGCTCCTCGAAGCTGAACGGTTTGACGAGGTAATCGTCGGCACCGTTCTCCAGCCCTTCGACCCGGTCCTTGACCTCGTCGCGCGCCGTCAGCATGAGGATCGCCACCTCGTCACCGGCAGCGCGCAGCCGACGGGTCACCTCGAGACCGTCGATGCCGGGCATCATGATGTCGAGGACCACGAGGTCAGGCAGATGCTCGCGGGCCTTCTCCAGGCCCTCCTCGCCCGAGGCCGCCTCGACCACGCGGTAGCCCTCATAGGCAAGGCCGCGACGGACGACCGTCCGGATCTTCGGATCGTCGTCGATGACGAGGACACGGG
Organism: Candidatus Limnocylindria bacterium; assembly: GCA_041484785.1. GTDB lineage: Bacteria > Chloroflexota > Limnocylindria > Limnocylindrales > CSP1-4 > SPCO01. Next base: position 27,144 of record JBGPIH010000001.1, on the reverse strand, counting down.
TCGCCTCGCTCATGACGGCTCAGACCTCCATCAGCTGGTGATCTCGGGCATCGAGCTCATCCCGAGCATCTCGGTCATGTCCGACGCCATGGTGGGGCTCGGAGCCTGGCTCGGGTGTTGAGACGGGAGCCGCATGAATGAACCTCAAGCTCTGGAATGAGTATGCCCCAATCTCGCCGACGAACCTTAACGCCAGCTGAATGTCGCCTGAGAGATCGTCGTCGGGCCGCGATACCGGCCCGACTGTACTACCCGCGCGTCGTAGATCGCACTCCGCTGACCAAATGGTCTGCTAGCCTTGTCGCGATGTCCCGCACCACCGACGATCAGAGAGAACCCCGCGACCCTGCGATTGAAGATGTCCTCGGGCCCCTTGGCGCCGCGGTCATGCGCGTCGTTTGGACTCAGGGCGAGTCGAGCGTGTCAACCGTTGTTGACGCGCTGAACGCCGAGCGTGACCGACCGCTCGCGTACACCACGGCGATGACGATCCTGGTCCGGCTGTTCGAGCGAGGGCTGCTCGAGCGCGAGAAGCGCGGGCGCCAATTCATGTACCGGCCCGTGAGCGACGAGCGTGCCCTGCTGGAGAGCATGAGCGCACGGGCGGTCGACGATCTCCTGGATCGCTACGGGACCTCGGCCCTGCGGCAGTTCGCCGCGCGGTTGGCTGACGCCGACCCTGAGCTCCGAGGTCAGATTCTCGCGTTGGCGAGACGTCGATCATGACGAGCATTCGCCAGATGCGACCCGCGGTCATCGTGGCCACGTTGGGCGCTGCGGTGGCCGTCATTTGCCTGGCCGCCGCACGGACGTCGCCTGGCGATCCGATGCTGGGACTCGAAGCATTCAGCCTCGGGGTCCTGACGATCTGGAGCGCAGTCGGGCTTCGGGCTGTACTACAGGGGCGGCGTCTCGCCCGCGCATTGAATGCGCGATCCGCGCCCGACGTTCCAGAGGGCGTGGCATGCCGGATCGTCCAGGGCGGTGGCCGGCGCGCATTCGTGCTGGGCGTGATCAGGCCGCAGATCTATCTCGGTGACGAGCTGATGCAACGCCTCGACGCCCACGAGCTGCGCGCGGTCCTCCTCCACGAGGAGCACCACCGGCGAACCCTGGCGCCGCTGCGCGCTGTGGCGCTGGAGGCATGGCTGACGCTGCTCGGTCGCGTCGGGCCGGCCCGGCGAGGCCTGCTCGACCGCCTGACCGATCTCGAGGAGGAGGCCGATGCAGCAGCGCTGCGGCGCGGCGCGGACCCATCCGCCCTTGCGAGTGCGCTGGTCAAGACCGACTCGAGCTTCGCACTTGGGACTTCATTTGGCACAGTGTCGGCTCGGCGCCTCCGCACCCTCGTCGCCCTCGCGGACGGAACGGAGCTCAAGGACGACCCGCGCCTCCCGTATGAATGGTTGCCCGTGGCAGCCGTCGCCATTGTCGCCCTCGCATGCCACGTGAGCGGTCTGTCGCCGTTCGCCTGAACGCTTGACCGCGGTAGCCAACGGAGAGCGACCGCGAAGCGGTCTCGAAGCGGACCCGAAGGTCTTCGAGCAGGCCGACCGTATACTACGGCCACGTCGTACCAACGAGGCTCGATTGCACGATGCCCCACGTTCCGCCCGCCGATCTTCGCCTTGAGCTGCGCCGCGTCTCAAAGCTGTTCGGGACGACCGTGGCGCTCTGGCAGGTCGATCTCGAGGCAAGCGCGGGACAGCTCGTTCTCGTGCAGGGAGCCAACGGATCCGGCAAGTCGACGTTCCTCCGGATCGCCGCCGGCCTGACCTCGCCAACGGCAGGAGAGGTTCGCTGGGCGGGGGGTCCCCGTTCATCGCGACCGCGGGTCGCCCACGTCGGACACGCGTCGGGTCTCTACGACGGGCTCACGCCCTTCGAGCATCTGACGCTGTCGGCAAGGCTCTGCCGCACCGACCCGACTGACGCATTGGCACTACTCGAGAGGATCGGCGCGGCCTCCGTGGCCGGCGAACCGTGTGGCCGGCTCTCGGCCGGAATGCGGCGGCGCATCAGCCTGGCGCGAGCGTTCGCGTCCGACCCAGATGCCATTCTCCTCGACGAACCTCTTGCCGCCCTCGACGAGGCCGGTGTCACCGCCGTCCTGAAACTGATCGACGAGGCGACGCAAGCCGGTCGCCTCGTCGTCGTGGCCGCTCCGTCCGACGCACGCCTCCGCGCCAAGGCGGGGCACACCGTCGCGCTGGCCGACGGCCACGTCTTGCGTTCGTTACCGCCATCTGCGGGTTGGCTCGAACAGATCGATGCTGGCTGACGTCCTCGCGCTCGCGACAAAGGATCTCCGGATCGAGCTGCGCTCACCGGCCTCGATCACGGGAGCGCTCACGCTCGGGCTCGTCGGGCTCGTCGTGACCGGGCTCGCGGCCGGTCCCGACACGGCGCGTCTCCGCGCGATCGCGCCCGGCCTCGCGTGGTTGTCGGTCGTCTACGCCGCGATCGCGGTCGGCGAGCGGCTCGACCGCATCGACCGGACGGACGATGCGTTCTCGGTGCTGTGGCTGTCGGTCGACGACCGTCGGGCGATCTTCGCCGGCAAGGTCCTGGCGCTGACGGCGGTCCTCTGGACGATCACGCTCGCGCTCCTCGGCGCGGCGGTCGTGCTCCTCAACGTGGAGCCGTCGCCTGCGGCGATCGCGCTCGTCCCGCTCGCCGGGCTCGCCTGCCTCGCCCTCGCCAGCGCGACGGGTCTGGTGACTGGGGTGGTCGGGGTCAGCAGCCAGCGAATCCTGCTCCTGCCGGTGACTCTGCTGCCACTCCTCGCGCCGACGCTGCTCGCGGCGTCTCAGGCCACGGCGGCGCTCATCGAGGGCCGGCTGGACAGTGCCCTACCGTGGTTTGCGTTGCTGGGTGCCCAGGCTGCCCTCTTTGCCGGGCTCGGCCTGCTCGTCTACGAATCCGGGGTGGCCCTCGAATGATCGTCCTGCGACGTCTGCTCGCGCCGCCCGCTCTGGTCGCCTTCGCGGCCGTCCTTGGGGTGGTGGCCGTCGGGCTGTTCGTGGTCCCGCCTGACCGGCTGCAGGGTCAGGTGCAGCGGATCATGTACGTGCACGTCCCGTCGGCGTGGATCGCCTATCTCGCCTTCTTCGTCACGTTCACGGCGAGCGTTCGGTACCTCTGGCGACGCGAACTCGGCGCCGATCGGCTGGCGGCGTCCGCCGCCGAGGTCGGCCTCGTCTTTACCGGCGTGGCGATCGTGACCGGTGCGATCTGGGGCAAGGCCACGTGGGGCATCTGGTGGGATTGGGATCCACGCCTCACCACGACAGCTCTGCTCTTCGTGATTTATGCGGGTTACATCCTCATCCGCGGATCGATTGTCGACCGGGTTCGTCGAGCACGCGCCGGCGCGGTCATCGGGATCGTGGGCTTCGCGAACGTTCCCATCGTCCATTTCTCCGTGACCTGGTGGCGGAGCCTGCACCAACCGCCGACGATCATCCAACCGGGCGATCCCACCATCGACCACCTACTGCTCGGGGAGCTGCTGGCCAGCGTCCTCGCCTACACGCTGCTCTTCCTGTACCTGCTGAACCGGCGGCTCGAGCTGGAGCGGGCGCGCGATGAGGCCGAGCTAGCGCTTCTCATGCCGTCGTGAGCGACACCGTCTTTGTCGCGGGCGCCTACCTCGCGGCGCTCGGTGCGATCGGCGCGTACGCGGCGATGCTCGTCCGCCGCCTCCGCGCGGCGCGCTCGGCCCGTGCGGCGATCGACGTACGGCGGACCGCCGAGACGGAGACACGGACCCAGCCGCAGGTTCTGTGATGCGCCTCCGGCCGGCGACGCTCCTCGGGCTCGGATTGGTCCTGGCGGCGCTCCTTGCGCTCGGTGGCCTCGCAGTCACGAACGCCGTCGTCTACTACATGACGCCGACCGAGCTCGCCGCAAAGCCGGTCGATGGCGCGGTTCGTCTGTACGGGATCGTCGTCCCTGGCTCGGTCAGCTACGACCGATTGACAAGCATCCTCTCGTTCCGGATCTCGGATGGCCAGACCACCGACGCCGTGACGAGCCGTTTTCTGCCGACGGCTCTCTTTCGGGACAGCATCGGCGTCGTCCTCGTCGGCCGCTCGACTGCGCCCGGCGCGTTCTCGGCCGATGAGATCCTGATCAAGCACTCCGCGGTGTACGAGCCGCTCAGGCCGGGCGAGACGATCCCGCCCGACATCCTTCAGCAGATCCGGGGCGGCGGATGATCAGCGTCGCCGGGCTCACGGCCAGCGTCACCGCCTTGGGTCTGGCGGTCGTCGGCGTTGTCGCCGCGATCCGCTCGCTTCGATCAGGCCGCTTCGATCCGAGCCTCCGGTGGTTCGCATTTGCGGTCGCCGGGCTCGCGGTCGCGGCGAACGTGATCATGATCCTGGGGCTTGTCGGCCACGACTTTTCGGTCGACTACGTCGCCCAGGTTGGAAGCCGGGAGACGCCCCTGCTCTACACGATCGCCTCGCTCTGGGGTGCGCTCGAGGGCTCGATCCTGTTCTGGGCAGGGCTCCTGGCCTCGTTGGCAGCGCTGCTCGTCCTCCGAACGCCTGCCCCCAGCCAGGACCGACTTCCGCCGGCCCTGGCCGTCCTGTTCGGGCTACTCGCATTCTTCCTCGCCATTGTCGTCGGCCCCGGCAACCCGTGGGGACGTGTCTCGCCCGTTCCCACGGATGGCCCGGGGCCCAATCCGCTCCTGCAGAACCACCCCCTGATGGCCGTCCACCCGCCGCTTCTCTATCTCGGCCTCGTCGGACTGGCGGTCCCGTTCGCGCTGACGATCTCGGCGCTCGTTCGTGGCGACCTCGACCGGGTGTGGCTGGCGGCCACGCGGCGCTGGACGCTCGGTGCCTGGATCGCATTGACTGCCGGACTGGTGCTCGGGGCGTGGTGGTCGTATGCGGTCCTCGGCTGGGGCGGCTATTGGGCCTGGGATCCGGTCGAGAACGTCGCCCTGCTGCCCTGGCTGACGGCGACGGCCTTCCTCCACTCGGCGATGGTCCAGGAGCGGCGAGGGTCGCTCACCGCCTGGAACGTCGCCCTCGTCGTCGCCTCGTTCTCGCTGACCCTTCTCGCCACGCTCATCACCCGGAGCGGGATCCTCTCGTCCGTCCACGCCTTCACGAACACTCCCATCGGACCACTCTTCCTGGTGCTCGTCGGTGGGGTCGTCACGGGCTCGGTCCTGCTCGCCGTCTGGCGCCTTCCCGCGGCCCCCGCCGGAGGCCCGCTCGGTGCACGTGGCGTGGCGTTTCTCGTGAATAACCTGCTGCTGGTCGCTGTCGCCGCAACCGTCCTGGTGGGAACGCTGTTCCCGTTGTTCGTCGAGGCGGCCACGGGTCGTCAGGTCAGCGTTGGGGCGCCGTACTTCGAGCGGGTGATCGGGCCGATCGCCCTCGGGCTGCTCGTGTTGTTGGGCGTCGGGCCGTCACTGCCATGGGGCACCTGGACGCGTGCGTCTCGGCGGCGCCTCGTTCCGGGCGCGATTGCCGGCGCGGTCCTCGCGACCGGCGATCTCCTGGTCGGTGGCCCGCCCGAGCTCATCCTCGGGATCGCGATCGGGGGGTTCGCGTTCGTCCAGTCGGTGAGCTACCTGTTCGATCTCGCTCGCGGCAGACGGCCCTTAGCTGTCCGGACGCGTCGCGGATCGCGGCTCGGGTGGCCACCCCGGCGAGTCGGGGCGATGCTCAGCCACGCCGGGATCGCGCTCGTCGCGCTCGTCATCGTCGCCGCGGCGGCGGGGCGGCAGGAGGCTTCGGCGATCCTGCGTGACGGGCAGACGCTCGACCTCGGCGAGTACCGCGTCCAGCTGATCTCGATCTCCCGCGAAACCCAGACCGACCGTTCGATCGTCCAGGCTGCGGTCCGGATTGATGGGCCCGGCCTCGAGCAGACTGCCGCGCCCGCGTTGAGCCTCTTCGCGACCTCTTCGCAGGCGATCGCAACCCCGGCGATCGTCCCGGGCCCGACCATCGACGTCTACATCGTTCTGCTCGATGTCGACCCGGTGGTCGGCACGGCCTCGCTGCGTTTGACCGTGCAACCCTTCATGAGCTGGCTGTGGGTCGGCGGGCTCCTCGTGGCGGTCGGTGGTCTGCTGGCCCTCGCCCCGCGTCTGATCGGGCAGTCGCGTCGGGCCGCGGTCGCCGAGCCGGAGGGCGTGCCGGCCGAGACCTCGACGTGAGCGCAGCCGTCATTCGACCCTCGCGAACGCGCCTCGTGGCGTCGGCGATCGCCGGGATCCTGCTCATCGGCGCCATCGCGCTCATTGCCGTCGGCTTCACCCGCGATCCGAGCCGCATCGAGTCGCCGCTCGTCGGTCGCGTCGCGCCGGAATTCCGGCTCGTCTCGCTCGCCGGCGCGACGGTCGACCTCGCCACCCTTCGCGGACGTCCGGTCCTGCTGAACTTCTGGGCATCGTGGTGCATCCCCTGCCGCGACGAGGCACCGCTGCTGCGGGCGGCGCAGGAGCGCTACGCCGCACGCGATGTCGCGTTCCTCGGCATCGTCTACCAGGACAGCCCTGCGAGCGCGCAGGCCTTCGTCGATCGCTATGGGATCGCCTATCCGTCGCTGCTCGACCCCGACGGCCGAACGGCGCTCGACTACGGCGTGTACGGGATCCCCGAAACGTACTTCATCGCCGCCGATGGCACGATCCGGGCCAAGCAGATCGGACCGCTCGACGCCGCCTCCCTCGAGCGCCAGATCCAGGAGGCGCTCCGGTGACGGCACGGCGTCGGGCCGCGCTCCGCCTACCGGCCGACGCGCTGCTCGTCGGGGCGGTCCTTCTCGTGGTCGTCGCGGCACTCCTATCGGCCCTCGGTCTCCGGCCGGAGGGTGCCGACGACCGGGCGCGCCGGCTCGAGTCGGAGCTGCGCTGCCCGGTCTGCCAGGGCCTCTCGATCGCCGATTCGCCAGCCACGCTCGCGGGCGAGATGCGGAGTGTCGTGGCCGAGCAGGTGGCCGCCGGCGCGGGCGACGCCGATATCCGCGCCTACTTCGTGGAGCGATACGGGCAGTGGATCCTGCTCGTACCCGACGCCGTCGGTGCGAACCTGCTTCTCTGGGCGGCGCCGGGCCTGCTCCTCCTCGGCGGGGCGGCCGTCGTTGTCACAAGAACCCGCCGGCGCGGGGTGCGTGCCCCGGTCGAGGCCGTCGAGAAGGTCGCCAGCGAGCGACCGCGTCCGCTCGCCCTGGCGGCCGTGTTCGGGATCGTCATCGCGGCGGTCGCCATCCCGCTGGCCGTCGCGGTCGGACCGCGCGCGCTAGGCGGCCAGATCACGGGTGGCCAGGCGACGACCCAGGCGGCGGCGCCGATCGACGATCTCCAGGCGCGAGTGACCACCAACCCAACCGATGTGGGCGCGCTCGTCGCCCTCGGCGACGCATACGCCGTGGCCGGTCGGGCCGGGGACGCGGCCGACGCCTACGGGCGGGCCCTGAAGGTCGAGCCGGACGATATCGGGGCGCTCGTCGGCCTGAGCTCGCTCCTGTTGGGCGCCGGTCGACCCGACGGAGCGCTCACGCTCCTCGACCGAGCCGTCGCGATCGCGCCGGACCTGCCCGACGCGTATCTGTACCGGGCGATCGCGCGCTACCAGCTGGCCGGCTCACTGACCGCGGACGCCCGCGCCGACGCCCTCCGGTTCCTCGAACTCGCCCCCAACGACCCGCGCCGCACGCTCGCGGACCAGCTCCTCGCTGGCGCAACGCCGAGCAGCTCGCCATGACCCTCGCCTTGGCCTTCCTGGCCGGGCTCGTCTCGTGCATCTCGCCGTGCGTCCTGCCGGTCATCCCGGTCTTCGCCGGCTACGTCGCGGGCGGCTCCCCGCAGTGGGCGGTCGCCGGCGGCGCGCCGTCGCCGGGTCTGGCCGGCGGCACGACGTGGCGCGCGCTCGGCTTTCTCGTCGGCTTCCTGGGCGTCTTCGTCGTGCTCTGGGCGTCGCTCGGACTCGTCGGGTTCGCGCTTCTCCAGGCGGTCCCGGTCCTGCGGCAGGTCACGGGGGCCCTGATCGTTGCGATGGGGCTGTTCATGATCGCCGGTCGCCACCCGATGCTCGGGCTCGCGCGCTGGATCCACCCGGCACGCACCGGCGCGCCCTTGCTCCTGGGCGCCGGCGTGGCCGTGGGCTGGACGCCATGCATCGGTCCGACGCTTGGGGCGATCCTCACGATGGCCGTCTCCGGGCCGTCGGCCGCGGTCGGCACTCTCCTCCTCGTCGCCTATGCGCTGGGGCTCGCCGTGCCCTTCCTGCTCGTGCTCCTCGCATACCGCCGGTTCGGCCGTCTGGCGCGCTGGCTGGCGACGCATCGCAGAGCGGTCGACATCGTGACGGGTGGGCTGGTGACGGTGGTCGGCGTGCTCGTCTTCACGGGCGCCTTCGCCCGGCTGGCGGGGCTATTCAACTTCGGGATCGTCTGAGCGGACGGCGTCGAGTCCGGGTTCAGCGCGACAGGATCTTGTCGAGGGCTGACGTCATGATGTCGGGCGGCGCCTCGCCGATGATCCAGTCGCGGATGATGCCGTCACGATCGAGCCAGAACGAGACGGGGAGGGCGACCGCCCCGTACGCGGCCGCGACCCGACCGTCCGGATCGAGCAGGATCGGATAGGTCGCGCCGACCTCGGCGACGAATGCGCGGATCGCCGCGTCCGAGTCATGGACCGCGACACCCAGGACGACGAGGCCGTCCTGTTTGTGCTCCAGGTAGAGGCCCTCGATCCGCGGCATCTCGGTCCGGCATGGCGGGCACCACGACGCCCAGAAGTTGATCCAGACCGGGTGGCCGCGATAGTCGGAGAGTCGGGGGCTCGTGCCGTCGAGGCCAGGCAACTCGAATTCAGGTGCGCGGTCACCTACGTTGAGGCCGATCGAGGCCGGTGACGGCCGCACAGTGGGCAGTACAGCTGACGACTGGGCCGCGAACGATGCTGGCATCGATCGAGCGCTCGGCGTCTCGGTGGGGAGGCCTGCGCCTGATGGTGTGGCCGGCGAAGAACCGGGAACGGGCCATGTCAGAACAAGGGCAACGAGCAGCGCGATGCTGACCGTGGCGCCAGCGACCGCGGCTGCGGTGACAGGGCTAACCAATCGAGCCCTCAACCGCCCAACTCCTCTTGGCTACTACACTCCTGTAGCGTACGAGAATGACGCTTTCAATTCCGAGAACTTCATGACCGACATCACCCCTCGCCTCGAGCCGGACGGCCGACCGGATCCGACGAATCCGCGGCTCATCCGCGTCTCGCCCATTCGCCGTATCGCCATCGTCAACGGCGGTCTCGTCGCCATCGCGCTCGTCCTGTTTCTCGCGACCCGCCCGATCGGGGGCGGGGCAGTGGATGCGACGTCCGATCCAGGAGCCAGCTTCTACGTCCTGGGCAGCGGCTCGGCCGGCCTCGATGTCGGTAAGCCAGCGCCCGACTTCGTCGGACGATCGGGTGGCCAGGACGTCCGACTGACTGACCTCGACGGTCGCCCGATCGCACTCGCCGACCTGCGCGGCCGACCGGTGTGGGTCGTCTTCTGGGCAACCTGGTGTCCACCCTGCCAGCGCGAGACGCCCGACCTGCGGGCGACATACGACGCCCACGGGCAGGACGGCCTCGTCATGGTCGCTGTCGACATCGAGGAGCCGGCCGACGTGGTCCGCGAATACGCGCGGAAGTTCGGCCTGACCTACCGGATCGGGCTGGACGAGACCGGCGCGATCAGCGAAGCGTACAGCGTGTTCGGGCTCCCGACGCATTACTTCATCGACCGCCAAGGTGCGATTCGCGATCGGAATTTCGGGCCGTTGAGCCGCGATCAAATGGAACAGCGGGTCGCCGCGATCCTGGGCTCCTGACCGATGCCGCATCCGACGCGTCTCGTCGTCCTTGCCCTAACCGCGTCGCTGGTTGTCGCGGCGCGTCGCCCTCTCGCGCGGCTCGCACGGACGATCGACCGGCGAGTCGGGATCTTCGCGCCCCGCGGAGCGCGGCTCTACAGCGCCGTCGCTCCGGTCCTCCTTCGGCCGCTGTACCGCCGGGTCGCCGACGACGTCGCGTCGCTCCCCGAAGCCGCCGCGATGCCCGGGATTTCCGCCGTGCTCGAACTCGGGTCCGGACCCGGTGAGGTTGCACTCGAGGTCGCCCGGCGTCTGCCAGGCGCGAAGATTGTCGGCGTCGACCTCGCGGAGGCCATGATCGAGACGTCGAGCGCGCGGGCTGTTTCCGCGGGCCTCGGCGACCGCGTTCGGTTCGTCCTTGGCGACGCCGCCGCGCTGCCATTCGACGACTGGACGTTCGACGTCGCCGCGTCGACGCTCAGCCTCCACCACTGGGTCGAGCCAGGATCGGTCTTCAGCGAGATCGCGCGCGTCTTGCGACCGGGCGGGATCGCGCTCATCTACGACCTGCGGCCGTTCGCGTACTCGCGACGAGCTCGAGGTATTCCTCGCCGGGAGCCCGTTCGAGGCCATGCACCTCGAGCGCGACCTGGTGCGTCTCGGACCACTGCCCGCGCTGTTCGTGCGTATCCGGCTCGTCGGCCCGTTGGCTGGCTGAGCGTGGCGACGCGGGAAGCCCGGCTCACCACGTCCGCGGTGGTCGGGCACGCCCGACGCCGGCGTGTGGCGCTTCGGGCCTGGCACGCATTCGCGTCGGCACGGACGGCGAACGTCCTCCTCGGCCTGACCGTCCTCGCCGGGATTCTCTCCATCCTGATCGGGCAGTTCGGGACGTTGACGCTAGCCGATCCCGCGCTCTATGCGACGGCCGTCCAGCGAGCCGCCGATCGGTTCGGTCAGCCGCTGGCCTCGATCTTCGAGCGGCTCGAGCTGTACCGGATCTTCACCTCCTCGTGGTTCACGATCCTCGTCGGCCTGTTCACGATCAGCCTGCTCGGGAACACGCTCTCGCGGCTGCCGCGCATCGTTCGCGACGTCCGGACGCCGCGAGTTCGACGGGCCCGTGCTTTCTTCCGATCGTCGGTGCCGGCGCGGACCGGTCCGCTCGACGGCCTCGACGGCCGGGTCCTGCCGGAGGAGCTCGTTCGGTCGGGGTACCGCGTCCGCACGGAGCAGGCCGACGGGGTGACCCATCTGCTCGCGGAGCGCAATCGCTTTTCGCCGCTCGCGTCGCTCGTCAGCCACGGAGCGCTCGCCCTCTTCGTGCTTGGGATGGGCATCGTGACGCCGCGCTTTGGCTACGAGACCGCGCTCAAGGTGCCGGTCGGCGAGGGTCGCCCGACGGGCTTTCCGAGCGACCCGGAGACGGTCCTCGTCCGCAACGAGGACTTCGTGGCACGCTTCGATCCGGCGAGCCAACCGCTCGAGTACCGGACGACCCTGAGCATCTACCGGCAGGGTCAGCAGATCGCGCGCAAGGAGATCACGGTCAATGACCCGCTCTCGGTGGACGGCTGGGCGTTCCACGAGAACTTCTTCGGGCCGGCGGTCGAGTTGGACCTCCGCGACCGCCTGGGCGAGATCCTCTACTCGGGCTCGGTCCTGCTCGACGGCCAGCTCGGCGGAAAGCCCGAAGGCCTCATCGCCGTACCCGGCACGGACCTCTCGCTCGACCTGCTCCTCGCCAAGGGCGCGGGCGGCGTCGCCGAGCTCACGGTCGTCGGCGTCCGCCCACCGACCAATCCCGGCGATCCGCCGCAGATCGCGTTTGGAGCCGTCCTCGAAACGGGCGACGGCTACCTCGTCCCGGGCGGAAGCATAGGGATCGAGTTCCGCCGCCCGAGCAGCTACATCGGGCTGATCGCCAAGCGCGATCCGGGCCAGGGTCTGATCTGGCTCGGTGCCATCCTGCTGGTCGTAGGCGTGACGGTCAGTCTCCTGGCGCCCCGTCGGCGCGTCTGGGCCCGCTACGATGCGACCACGGTCCGGGTGGCGGTGGTCGGCGGGGATCCATTCACCGAACAGGAGTGCGCTCGGTTGGTCGGATCATTGCCCGAACGCGAACCGGAGCTGCGTCCGCCGCACCGCGCCGAGGCCGTCGCCCCGGACGATGCGCAAACCCCAGGGTCTGGCGGCTAGCCGACGTGCCGCTGGCGGCCGTGCTGCCGTTCTTCTCGACGCTCGCTGGCGGCATGGCCGCGCTGCGGCTGAGGCATCGCCTGCACGCCTTCATGGCCCTCGCCGCGGGCGTCGTCGTTGCGACCGCCGTCGCCGACCTCCTGCCCGAGGCGCACGAGCTCGTCGGCTCAGGCTCCGCGATCGCGGTGGGGATTGGCGCGCTCGTTGGGTTCGTCGCGTTCAGCCTGATCGAGGCATTCATCCATCAGGCCAGCTTCGAGCACGCCCAGCACGGGGACCGACCGGGCGGGACTCCAGCACCTGCCGAGACCCGATCCCAGGCGCCGCTCTTGGCCATCGTGCCGCCACTGAGCCTGATCCTCCACAGCACGCTCGACGGGCTCGCGATCGGCTTCGGCTTCCAGGCCGGAACGACGGTCGGGCTCGTCGTGCTTCTGGCCGTCCTCGCGCACGACTTCGCCGACGGGATGAACGTCGTCACCCTGGCCCTCGAGGCCGCGCGCGGGGAACGCCTGGCCGTCGGCCTGCTCGTCCTCGACGCGCTTGCTCCGCCCGCGGGAGCGGCCCTCAGCACCCTCGTCTCGATCCCTCCGGCAACGCTCGGGCTGCTCCTCGCCTGGTTCGCGGGCGTGTTCCTGGCAGTTGGCGCCGGGCACCTCCTGCCCGAGGCCCAGCATCGCGACCCTCGACAGGGACCCGCCCTCGTCGCTCTTTCCGGCATCGGGGCCGCGATCGTGGTCGGCGTTCGCGTGGTCGCCGGGTAGGGCCGACAGTCCAATTCGTCAAAGCGCGCCGGCATCACCTCTGGACACGGTCGATCCGTCGCCAGTCAGGCGCTCGCGGGGATGGTCTTCGGGCGACCAGGCGATGCCGACCGACCGGCAGCCGGCGGGCTGAAGCGACGCAGACGCAACGCGTTGGACACGACGGTCACAGACGACAGCGCCATGGCCCCGGCTGCGAAGATGGGATCGAGCAGGATGCCCGTGAACGGATAGAAGAACCCAGCTGCCAGCGGGATCAAGGCGACGTTATAGGCGAACGCCCAGAACAGGTTCTGCTTGATGTTGCCCATCGTCGCCCGAGACAGCGAGATCGCCGTCACAAGCGCCCGCAGGTCACCACTCATGAGCGTCACCGAGCCCGACTCGATGGCCACGTCGGTGCCGGTCCCGATCGCGATTCCGACGTCGGCCTGCGCGAGAGCTGGCGCGTCGTTGATCCCGTCACCGACCATCGCGACGAGCTTGCCTTCGCCCTGGAGCCGCTTGATCTGGGCCGCCTTCTCGTCGGGGCGCACGTCGGCCAGGACCCGATCCACGCCGGCCTGGCGGGCGATCGCCTGCGCCGTGGTCTCGTTGTCGCCGGTCAGCATGGCCACCTCCAGCCCGAGGCGGTGCAGCTCGGCGACTGCCTCGACCGAACCGGCCTTGAGCGTGTCGGCGATCGCGATGACTGCGGCCAGTCGGCCGTCGACCGCGACGAACACGGGCGTCTTGCCGGATGCGGCCAGCTCGTCCGCAGCGCCGCGCAGGGGACCCGGGTCGATTCCCTGACCGTCCATATACGCGGGACGACCGACCAGGACGGCACGACCGGCCACGGTCGCCGCGATCCCCTGGCCGGACACGGCCTCGAACGCTGTCACATCGGCCAAGGTGAGCGACCGCTCGTCGCGAGCGAAGCGGACGATCGCCTCTCCCAGCGGATGTTCCGAACCACGCTCGGCCGCGGCGACGAGGGCGACAAGCTCATCCTCTCCCGGCGCGTCATCGGCACGAACGACGTCCGTGACGCGCGGCTTGCCCTCGGTCAGTGTGCCGGTCTTGTCGAGCACGACGGCGCGGACCTTGTGCAGGCGCTCGAGGGCTTCGGCGTTCCGGAAGAGGACGCCGTTCTCGGCGCCCTTGCCCGTCCCGACCATGATCGAGGTCGGCGTCGCCAGCCCGAGCGCACAAGGGCACGCAATGATGAGCACGGCGACCATGTTGAGGAGCGCCAGGTTGAACGCCGGCTGGGGACCCAGGACAAACCAGACGACAAAGGTCAGGGCGGCCATGCCGAGGACCGCCGGAACGAAGTAGCCGGTCACGGCATCGGCCAGGCGCTGGATCGGCGCCTTCGAACCCTGGGCTTCCTGGACGAGCCGAACGATCTGCGCGAGGACGGTGTCACGCCCGACACGGGTCGCCTCAAAGCGGAAGCTGCCGAGCGTGTTGAGGGTCCCGCCGATGACCTCCTCGCCCATCTCCTTCGTCACCGGGATCGGCTCACCCGTGACCATGCTCTCGTCGACCGCCGAGCGACCGTCTTGGACGATCCCGTCGACGGGGACCTTCTCGCCCGGCCGGACGAGCACGATGTCGCCCCGGACAACGTCTTCGATGGGAATGTCGACCTCGCCCCCGGCGCGCAGGACGCGCGCAGTCCGCGGCTGGAGGCCTATGAGCTTCTTGATCGCGTCAGAGGTGTGACTCCGCGCTCGGGCCTCGAGGAAGCGGCCGAGCAGGATGAGCGTCACGATCGCCGAGGACGTGTCGAAGTAGAGCGGCAGGCGCCCCTCGGTCGCGACGCCCGCCGCCTGGAAGAAGCCCGGGAAGAGGATCGCGGCGAGGCTGTAGAAGTACGCGGCGGAAGTCCCGACGGCGATGAGCGTGTTCATGTCCGTCGCCCGGTGGCGGGCGACCTTCCAGGCGCCCTTGTAGAACGGCCAGCCCGCGTAGAACTGGACCGGGGTCGCGAGGCCGAGCTGAAGCCATGGGTTGGTGAGGAACGACGGCAGGAACGGCGCGATCGTCATGGACGCCAGACCCAACAGGAGCGGGGTCGTGAGGATGGCCGCCACGATCAGCCGCCGCCGGGTGTCGGCGAGGTGGCGCTGCTGGAAGCTCGTCTCGGGCGCGGCGGTAGCCTCGCGGCTGACGGCCTGCGGCTCCAATGGCTCGGTCGTAGCCTGCGCGGCCGGTGCCGCCACCGCCGGCGCCGCATCGACGAGCAGCCTGGCCTCGTAGCCGGCCGCCTCGACGGCGGCGATCAGCTGGTCGAGGGTCACCTCGGGCCCCGCGACGACGGTCGCACGCTCCGTGGCGAGGTTGACGTTGGCCTTGGCGACCCCGTCCACCTTGCGAAGGTACCGCTCGATCCGATTGACGCAGGAGGCGCAGGTCATGCCCTCGATGTCGAGGGCGAAGGCCCGCGGCCCGGCAAGGCTGCCCTCGGGCGCCCGGAAGGCGATCTCGACCGCCTGCCGGTTGGGACCCGTCACCTCGGCCCGGTCGATCCGCGCCTCATAGCCCGCGGCCTCCACCGCGGCCCGCAGCCCGCAGCCCGTCGAGATCGACGGCCGACGGGTCGAAGCGTACTGATGCGGTCTCCGTCGCGAGGTTGACGTTCGCCTCGACGACGCCTTCGGTCTTGCGCAGGTACCCCTCGATGCGGTTCACGCACGAGGCGCAGGTCATGCCCTCCACCGGGAAGCGGACCCCGGCGGCCGTCGTCGTCTCAGCGGTCATTGGGTGGCCTCACATCGATGGAACGTAGGACGGGTCGAGGTGCCGCGCGGGGTCCTCGTCGAACTCGAGCTTGCAGCCCTTGCCGCAGAAGAAGTAGTCGGCCTCGTGGTGGCGACTGTGTAGCCCGTCTGATCGCGACGCCTCGGGGTCGATCGTCATGCCGCAGACGGGATCGGTGGTCGTGCCCGCACCCGCTTCGGGGTCGTGATGGCTGTGCCCGACTGCGGCGTGCTCAGGTTCATCGTGAGTCGACGGCCCGATCGCCCATGCCACCGGCAGTCGGTCGCCCCATGGAGCCATAAGTGAGTCAGTCAGGACTTGGAACCCGGTGGGAGCGTGCACGTGGCTCTCCGCATCGGGTCCGACCGCGAACTCGTTCCCGCAGCAGCAGCCCTCTGTCGCGGCCGCGCTCCCCCGTCGATAGGTGGTCGCTGGGGTACACCCGCACGGGCAGCTGTAGCCGGCCTTGACCGTGTCGGCCTGGACTGGCTCGGCGGTCAACTGAAGATCCAGCATGAGGTTCCATCTCCCGCTCGTGGCGCGCTCTCTGGTCGGTGGTTCAATACTCCCAGGGAGTATATGACGCAGACCGCGTTTCGATCAACTGCGGCCGTTCGGTCAAGGCCCTGGCGATGACCGCCTCGTCTGTGGACGTTCCACGCGACACGGTGGCGGAGAGATATGAATGGCGGCTGAGAACAGGCTGATAGATCGGCGTCTCGGCCGGCTGGCGAATGCTCTCCCGTCGGTCCGTCTCGTGCCACGGTTGTCAAGCGTTGCTCAGCCCGGATCCCTGACAGGCAGTGGTTGCGTCCCTCGGCCTGATCCGCCTGCACAGCGGTTACAGCCGCGTGCCCGCATTCTCAGCCGCCATGCGAGCGTGCCCGCGAGAAGCGCGACCGACGACGCGCCGATGAGCGGCTGCAACGGGGCGAAGACGTTGAGCGCCCCGGATACGCCGAGTGCCAGCACCACGATCTTGTTGCAGACCGGACATCCAATGGCGAGGTAGGCCGCAACGCCGCCGAGCGTCGCGCGACCGGCGCCAGCGTCCGCGTGAACGTCCGCGGCGGCGGCCCCACTCTTTGAGACGTATGTCGCAAGGATCAGTCCCGCCAAGGGAGCAGACGCGAGCCATACGGCGACGTTGAACGGCTCGGTTGGCGTCATCCGGACGAACAGCGGGTTCGGAATGACGGCCGATGGCACGCCGAGCACGATGAGCGCGAGGATCGTGCCGCCGATCGCGGCGATCCAGAAGCGCCGATCCAGGGTGGCTGCTAGGCGCTGGAATACCTCTGTCTCCATTCACTCCAAGGACGGCAACCATCGTACGACATGGCTGTCGTTCGCCCCCGAAGTAACTGGCGGACGGGTCGGCGAGCGCCAGGACCTTTCTGGTCCCGCCCGGGAAGAGGCGCCGCTCGATCCATAGAAGCTTGAGGGCGTCGGTCATGACCTTGGCTTTCTGGGCGGGCTTCGGTGGTCCCTGATGCGCCCACGCCTCGACGAGAACGGGCGGATCGTGGCTCAGCCCGTCGACGTCCACGCGAATACCCTCGTGAACGGTGAGCTGGCCCCGGACGAGCTCGACGCCAAGCTGGGCCGCTACCGTGGCCAGAATGAGCGCCTCGGCACCGCGTTGCTCGCTCGGAGATCTGGGGTCCTGACGGGATCCCGCGCCACGAGAAGCGACGCATCCTGTTCGCGGTGCTCGACGACGCCGCGCGCACCCGCGACGCCACCTCCGT
This sequence comes from Candidatus Limnocylindria bacterium, assembly GCA_041484785.1. Lineage (GTDB taxonomy): Bacteria > Chloroflexota > Limnocylindria > Limnocylindrales > CSP1-4 > SPCO01. Next base: position 9,845 of record JBGPIH010000001.1, on the reverse strand, counting down.
CGCCACGGTGCTTGGCGCACTCGCGCCACTGTTCCAAACCCTTCCCGAGAGCATCGCCGAGATCCGGTCGGAGACGGGGACGCACCTTGAGCGCATTACCGGCTGGACGAACCGGCGCGGGGTCGCCGGCGTCGTGTGGCAGCACCTGGAGCGAACCCTGGTGGGGGTGTCCCGCTGCCCCGCCGATCAGCCCTGTCCAGCGTGTCGCCTCGGGGAGCCCTGCCCGCGTGACACCTGGACGGCCTCGCTCGCGGACTTCGTGCTGCCGGAGCCCGATGAACCCTCGGTCGTCGCCTTCTGGAACCCGCGCGGGCAGTCGTCAGACGAGAGAGGCAAGGGTGCAGGACGTGGCTGGGCGGCGATGCGCGCCGTGGCTCCGCCCCTCGCTGACGCGACGCTCCGCCGCTGCCTCGACTTCTACCGCGCAGAACGCCAACCCGAGCGCGCAACTGATGTCGCCGACCAGGTGTGGCGGGAGGGCTGCCGCGACCCCGCCATCGCCGCCCTCCATGCCATGACGACCGCAGCCGGTGGCCGCATCTCCGACATTGAGGCTGCGATCGGCGAGTGCCGACAGGTCCTCGCTCGCCGGCTCGGAAACACAGAGCGCGCCTGGGACCATCTCGCGGTCGTGGCGGCGATGCTCGACGGACGGCTCGCCCGCGAGCTCGTCCCGTCTTCCGCGCGCCACATCGCCCACAACCCGGTCCGCGCCGCGCGGGCCCCTCGGTTCCTGCGGCGCGCCGTTGTCGCATGAGACCTGCGGGAGCTCCGGGCTATGACGGCTGAGTCGCCAGAGGCATTGCCTCGGTCTCGGTCGGGGGCTCCGGGCACTTCGGGGTGGCTCGAGCGACCCTAACGAGCGTCTCGGCTCCGGCTCGCGGTGACGGCTGACCGCGTTGGGAGCAGCAGGGCGGACGCCATGAGCCCGGCGAGCCCGGCGAGAAGCGGTATCGCCGGCGGCGAGGCCGGAGATGGCTCCGGAGCGGTCGCCGTGTTCGGGGCTGCGCTCGCGATCGATCGCACCCGTGCCACGAACTCCTCGAACGGCATCCCGGCGAATGGCTTGAGGAAGAAAGCGTTGTTGAGGACCGGGAACGCGACCCGCCCGGCCTGATCGACGCCGGTGCCGGCGGAGATCTCGAGTCGCCAGAGATGCCAGGCGGCCTGGAGTTGGGCCGTGGTCGCGTTGGGCTGGGCCATGAGCCTGTCGGTCCGGCCGTTCCGCAGGAAGAAGATCGAGCGCTCCGCCGGGATGTCGGCACCGAGGGCTGGCAGCGGGCCGCAGCCGAAGTATTGGAGGGTCAGCTCATTCGTCGCGAACGCAGGTAGGGAGCCCGCGACGAGCGACTCGACACGGACGGTCGCGTTCGTGAACCCGCACTCGATCTTTGGATAGGCGACGCCAGGAGCAGTCGAGATGACGGTCCCCACGACCACCGCGTCGGCGTGCGTCGTGAGGGCTGCGAGCGAGTCGTAGTGCTCGACCTCCTCGGCCTCGGCGAGGGCAGTGCCGGCGGTCAGAACCAGGAGCGCGAGAGCGGCGAAGAGGGCTCGGAGCATCGCGTTCTCCATCCTGCGGCTACCGGTGTGACGCTCGCCGGCCTCCAGGTGTGCCGCCTCAAGATGGCACGAATCGCAGCGGGCGACGACGGGCGCGCGGTCCGGGATGGTGGATCCGGATCGGCTCGGCCACCCCGTCCTCGGTGATCCGCTTGCGCTCGGTCACGCGTCCGAGCCGGCCGGCGAGCAGATCGCGCGTCATCTCGAGCGACTCTCTGACGCGACGCCGCAAGTCTCGCGTCCGCGGGGGTTTACCGGACGCACCGCGCACGCCCGAGCCTCATCGGGGTGCTCGTCCCCAGGACACAACATCGAGGATCATCCCCTCGTCCCAGTTGACGTGACCGGCGTCGCGGCACGCCGTCGGCCTTGACCCACCTTGGGGAGCAGCATGCGATCTCAGCTCCGTCTCGCCGTCCTCGCAGCGATCGGCCTCGCCGCATGCTCATCGGGGACTGCGCCGGTGACGACCACCACGCCTGCCGGCCCGAGCACGGCGGCCAGCGTGAGCCCGATCGCGACTCCGAGCGTCGGCCCGAACGCGACTTCCAGCACGGCTTCGAGCGCGAGCCCGATTGCCACGACGACAACGACGGCCCGTGGGTGCCCGGCCGGCCAGGACGGACTGATCGCGCAGGTCAAAGTAACCGACTGGTCGCTCCTCATCGGCGGCAATCGGATCCCGCTGACGACCGCGGGCATCCGAAACCGCTCCGGTGATTACCAGGCCGACGACGCGATCCCGCAGTGGGCACAGCTCACGAGCGCTACCCCGACCGTGACAGCGAGTGCCGGTGGCAAGGGTGTTCTCGCGGGATCTGCCGGCCTCCGGCTCCTCTCGGGGACCGTCGCCGTCTTCCCGGCCTCGGCCTTCGACATCGCTGCCAACCGCTTCCCAGATCCGAGCACAGTCACGCCGCGGCCGCTGTCATCTGCCGACGGGAAGCTCGCGTTGGCGTATCCGAAGACGGCTGGCCGATGGGTGCTCGCCTTCGGCGTGACCTGGCAGACAGCCTGCCTCGGAGGGGACGGCGTGGCCTACGTCGTCGCCGTGACCCGCTAACGAGGGCGTTCCTCGTCAGGGGCGAGTCAGGGCAGGGCCGGCCGGCGCTTCGTCACCAGCTTGGGCGGCCTCCGCAGGTGCGATTGGCCCGCGGCCTTCTGGCGTGCGCGGCGCGCTGTCTGCGCTCTCACGTTCTGCGCGCGCTTCGGAGCGAGCCGTGTTTGGACCTGGCGGATGGCGCCGTAGAGCGATGACGAGCCGTGATCGTCGAGCGACCGTCGCCCGCGCCTTGGGCGACCGCCGTTCCGCAGGAGCTCACGGCGGATGATCTCGCGAAAGCGACGCTCGGTGGCGAGGCCCGCCATCTCGAGGCCCATAAGATCGAACACGAGCTCGATCCTCGCCCGGTTGCGGAACACGAGGCGGCGGTCACCCAGGCGATGGACGACCTCGCGGAGCACGGTCTCGAGACCGCCAATCGAGAGCGGACGGTTCGGATCACGGATCGCCCACTGGCGCTCTATGAGCCGGCGGTTCGTTCTGATCCACGCGACCAGCCGCGCCGCGCCCGCGGCGCAAGCGTCCGCCTCGAGCTGGTCCCAGCGGCTGCGGTCGGCGATCGCGGCCGGTAGCGCCTTCCAGAGCCCGCTCGTGCTGTCGAAGCCATCGGCCGCGAGGCGCTTCTCGGCGAGCATCCGCAGGTGGGCCTCGCAGACGTAGGTCGTCGCGTTCGGCCAGACGGTCTTGATTGCGGACGTCACGGCCTTGCCTTGGTCGCAGACGACCCAGGAAGGCTCATCCGGACGTGATCGCAGGACGGCCTGCCATTCCAGCGCATCGCCGCCGCCGCGCGCGGCGAGCGCGACCGCACGGCCCGAGCCGCGCCCGGTCGGGTAGCCATACACGCCGAGCACGCTGACCGTGCCCGGTGACGACACCTTGCCCGTCCCCGTCAGATCGGTGATGACGACATCGAACGAGATCTCGTCGAGGGCCACGCTGTCGGGCCAGGTCGGCGGGATGAGGGCATCGCGGACGATCGTGCCGAACATGGCGAGCTGATCCGAGGCGAGCTGGCCGTGATCGCTCGCGCGGAGCATCCCCCAGAGGTTCGTCGAGAGGCGCTCGGCGGCGTCGCGTGCGTCGCGGCTCGCGCGCCGCATGCTGATGCCCTGTGCGACCTCTACGAGCGCGTGCGCCGCCTCGCGGAGCGTGAACGCCTGGCCGCGCGAGGTCTGCGGTCCCTCGTGGCGGTCGAGGACGTGCTCGCACTCCTCGCAGAAATGAGGCACTCCGCTGCTCGAGGTTCGATGGCAGCGGGCGAGGGGCTCGATGAACGTGTGCTGCTCGGTGCTGTCAGCGTGAAGCGCCCGGCGTTTCCCGGCGTGGGGGTCAATCCGGGGAACACACCGGAAGCGAGGACGCTCGTGGTGCTTGTCGCGCCCGTAGAAGCCGTCGAGCCAGACGTCGCCCTGGTGCCCCATCGGGCAGGGCGGGCGTCTGGCGGTCTGGACTCTCGGTTTCGGCATACAGTGAGGGTGTCGGCCCTCGCTGTGTCAGCTCGGATGGCACGAAGGTCCCGAGTGATGCGTTCGGTAAACCCCTGCGGGCGCGAGACTTGGCGACGCCTTCAGCCGTGGGAAACCGCAGGACACCAACTTCGCCGGAGTCAGCACCACTCTTTATCCAAGTGTCCTGCCGGTCTCAGCGGCTGCTGAAGCACACAGGAGTTCGTGAGCCGTAGTTACCGCTGTGGCTCCCCGTGCGCAAAGGTGATCTGTCAAGACTGCCCAGGGCCCCTGTGAGGCAAAGTAGGTTGATAACTCGGAATCGACACGTCTGACCCAGGCACACAATGCGGGCCGCGCTGATTGCTTCCACCCCAACGAAATCGGTGGGAACCCTCAGCCCTCCGCGGCCGGAGCGGGTGACTGTTCGGCGACCGGCGTAGGGAAGGTGGGTGACGCCGGGGCGACGGTGGGCAGCACCATCGTGACCGCACGGAGTGCCTCCTCAGTGCGGATCGCGGCCTCGTGCGTGGCGATGGACTCCTCCAGCCGCGCCGCCTGCTGGGTCGTGTCATCGAGGCGGTTCCCGACCTTCCGCGCCCACGCCTCGGTCCTGCCGACAAGCCACTCGAAATGCTCGCCGATTGCCGGAGATCCCATCTCCCGCCGGCGCTTCATGAGCAGCGGGGCGAGCCGCACCCAAGCCGATTGGCAGTAGAAGACGCTGCCGCCGTCAAGGAGAAGCTGCAGATCGAGGTGATTGTGACGGGCGAGTGACCCGACGCGTTCCCAGAAGTTCACGATCTCGGAAGCAGCATTCGTTGGGAGGTTGGCCGGATCCACCCCGTCACGAAGCGCGAGGAGTAGCTCAAGTGAGTACCGCAGGAACCTCTCTGAGTTGTACTCCGCCTCGATCCGGTTCACTTGCTCGATGGCCGCCTGGCTCGCCTGGAGGCGCAACTGGCGGTAGATGGCGTAGAACGTGACGGCCAGAACGATCCCGCTGACCGCCGTCCAGAACCATTCCGAGCCAGGCCCGATGAACGCCATCCCGTCGGTGTTGATGAAACTCACGCCGGAACTCCTTCTGGTGCTGCGCTCAGTTTGCAGAAGGTAGTGGCCGATCAACGTCAAATCCAGATGGATCGCGCGAGGCGCATCCGGTCGCGATCGGGCCGAACGGGCATGTGCTGGCACGGTGCTCGAAAGGGCGGATCGTGCGTGTCGCAGGAATGCGTCGTTCCGTGTTGCTCGGATTTCCCACCGATTTCGTTGGGGTGGAAGCAATCAGCGCGGCCCGCATTGTGTGCCTGGGTCAGACGTGTCGATTCCGAGTTATCAACCTACTTTGCCTCACAGGGCCCAGGGCCCCAGCAATCGTGCAAGGGCCTGGGCAGTCTGTTTCGGGAGCAGTGGAACGAATCGGCCGACTCGAGCCGTCATTAACGTAGATGGCAGTAGAGGAGGGGATCGTGCTGGCTGCTCGCGCGGGAGACACGAAAGCCTTTGCCGAACTCGTAGAGCGACACGGGATTCCGGTTTATCGGCTGTGCTTCGCGATCCTGCGCTCGCATGCCGAAGCCGAGGACGCGGCACAAGAGACCATGATCCACGCATGGCGAGAGCTGCCCAAGCTTCGGCGCCCAGGCGCTTGGAGCGGCTGGCTTCGGCGAATCGCCGTTCGATCATCGATCGATGTGGCGCGATCGAGACGTCGACTCGTCGAGATCGATCCTGCGATCCCGTCTTTGTCTAGGGACCCCGCCGATGGCTCGGCAGATCGCGACGAGATGGAGAGGGCCCTGCTCACGCTGGCGCCGAGCGATCGCGCGCTGCTCGTTCTCCGCTTCTATATCGACCTCGAGGTCCCCGACATCGCCGAAGCGATGGGGATACCTGTCGGCACTGCTAAATCGCGTCTCCATCGCGCGATCGCGCAGCTCCGACGCATATTGGATGGTGAACGGTGAGCCTCGAGGACCGAATCCGGCGCACCCTCCGTGTGGCCGATGAGGTCTCGCCGCCGGACGACTTCGTCGCTCGCACAATGGGGGCTGTCGGCCCCAGACCCCGCCAGATCGGGGATCGTATCGTTGGTGGCTTCGCGGCGCTGGCGATCGTGTTGGTGATCTCGCTATCTGGCCTTCTCCTGCTGTCGTCGCATGCGCCGTCCTCTCCTGGTTCGTCATCCCAGAATGCGCTTCTGCCGAGTTCGGCCTCAGCGACGAGTCGGTCGCCACAGCCCACCGCGACGCAGGTCGTGTGGCCGTCTCCCGCCATATCTGGCCCCAACTCGCCTAGCCCGCTGGGGCTCGCCACGAGCCCGTCTGGGTCCGCAGCCGGCGATGCGCTCGCTATCGGGACACTATCCGGCACCATCCGAAACGGCATTGCCTGCCTCTGGCTCCGGCCTACGGCGACAGAACAAGTCACACCGGCCGCGCTGGTCTGGCCCTTCGGCTTCGGGGTCGAGAGCGAACCACTCCGCATCATCGGCCCTGATGGCCAGATTGTGGCGCAGGTCGGCGACCAAGTCGAACTCGGTGGCGGTGGGCCGCCCGTTGGATACGTGCCGACTTCGGTCCAGGATCCGTGCGGCTTGGGCAGCGTCTTCGTGGTCTCCGAAGTCGGTTCGGTGAATGGAACTCCGTCGGGCGTTCGCGAGGGATCGCTCAGGCTCGAGACGCGTGCCTCGGGCGTACCGGAGACCTGCCCATCGGCGGCGCTCTATCCCCTCATGCTCGTGATGTCGAACGACCATCTGATGCTTCGAATCGTGGGGTCCGGACAGGATGTCGATGCGAGTTGGCCTGATGGCTTCACGGCACGAGCCGGGAGCAGGATCACGATCCTAGACCCCAAGGGATCCGTGGTCATGACCCAGGGGGACGAACGAGCTGACGTCCGGGGTCTTCGAACGCTGGATGGAGCGATCGAGGTCTGCGGGATTGGGCCTGACATCTACCAGTAGGCCCTGTGTCCGAACGTCCGTCCACCGAAAAGGCCTCCTTCTGATCGGGGCGAGCACACGACCGCGGGGCGGAACAGGTGGACGGTCGCTGAGTAGGCGCGGATTCGCTCGTCATCGCGAGGCCGGCGACAACGGCCCCGGGGTCGCCGGTGCTACACCGATCAACACAACGCCGTCGACCTTCGAGTAATGCGACCGGAAGGTGTCCTGGTGGATGACGCGCCCCGAAGCGTCCGTGACGGTTCGACCGACGACGGTGTCATATCCGTCCGCGGGATACTCCTCCTGAGAGCGCTGGCCGGGCTTCAGCGTTGTCACGTACTCGATCCGATTGTCCGCCTTGACGACGTTCCAGACGGGTGGTGAGGCCGGGATCGGGGCCACCGTGCGACCGTCGGGCACGGTCCAGAGCTCGAACGTGATGCTGCCGAAGTCGGCGTAGCCGCGGACGAGGATCGGGTAGGCCGAGTCGTTGCGCCAGCGGAGATCGACCGTCGAGTTGCCGTCGGAGTACACGGTCGCGTCGAGCCCGATCGGGTAGCGCTTGATGAAGTAGTAGTGCGCCTTGCGCTCGACGATCTCGAAGCCGCCGCGAAGGGCGGCATTGAACATCGTCGTCGAGGCCGTGCAGATGCCGCCGCCGATCGCACCGGTCGGGTAGCTTTTGCCGTTCTTGATGACGCCGCCCTCGCGGAAGCCGTGCGCCTCGTCGATCGGGCCGACGGCCTTGAAGAAGCTGAAGATCTCGCCCGGTAGCACGACCGTCCCATCGATGTTTCCTGCCGGGATTCTGATGTTCGCGCCGTCGCCGTTGGACTTGCCGGGCGTGAAGGGCACGGTCCAGGACGAGACCTTCGCCATGCCGGGGAGATACGCGCGGGCCTGATCGGCCGAAAGCGCCGGCGCGACGCGATCCGCGATCGCCGCGATCGACGTCGGCGCCGTTCGCCCGTCGCGGCGTGCGGCGAGGACGGACCCGATCGCATCGAGTGTCTTGTCGACGCTCAAGGCCGCGCCGTCTTTCGACTCCCGTACCCCGCTGGGTTTGCCCGGACGATCGACAACGAAAGCCGCGTTGACGGCCGCCACGTTGACCATGGCCGCGATCGTCTCGACGTCGGCTCGGAGCGCCGCGACGTCGACCGACGGTCCGTAGCGTCCATCGGGCAACGAGACAAAGCTGATGGCAGTCTCGATCCGACCGGTGCCGATCGTGTACGTCGATGAGCCGGATGTGACAGCGAGATCGGCGGCAATCCGCTCTGCCGCCTCGGCAGCCCACTGTGCGTCGGCGTTCGTTCGCTGCGGCTCGGTGCTCGTGTAGGTCACAGGGACGGTGACGTCGGCGGGCACCGCCGGATCATGGAGTTCGCCGATCAGCGTCTTCGCGATCGTCGCTTCGTCGATGGATTGACCGGCCGCAGCAGGCGTCACCTCAAAGGTGCCACCACGAGTCTCGACGGCCGCGTCGTGCGGAGTCGTCCGGGTCATTCGAGCGATGGCGCCGAGGCGAGCCTTGAGCGCAGCATGGTCGAGCCTGACGACGAGCGCGATGTCCCTTCGCTGGACGGCCGTCGTGATGACGCCAAGGAGCGTCCCAATTGGGTCGCTCGCGCGACCGGCAGCCATAGCGGAGGCGACCGTTGCGTCGACGTCGAGGCCTCGCCCGATCTCCGCGTACGTCATCGACGCACGTCCGCTTGGCGTTTCGAACGTGATCTGTCCCTGGCCGAGCGCGGCATACCGCTGGAGCAGATGGTGGCGGGCGTCAGCCACACTGACGCCGCCGAGGTCGAGGGACCCAACGCGGACCCCGGGCAGGATCTTGCCGTCGAACTGGCCGGCGAATGCGATCGCTGCGGCGATGGCGACCGACAGCGTCGCCAGTCCGGCGACGCCGATCAAACCCGCGCGCCGCGCGCGAGCCGAATCCTTGAGACGCCACGGTCCAACGCCAAGATGTCGACTCATCGGGTCTCCCCTCGATCATGCTGCAGCCGTTCCGGCGGTCGGTGACGGTCAGGGTCCTGACGTGACGGACGCTGACCCCCACCTACCGACGCGAGGTGGCGAGCATTGATGGCAAAAGTGAGAGCGGCCTGATCGACAGCTGAGATCAAGGTCAGAACTGGCCGAGGTACTCAAGCAAGCCCGAAAGCGCATGCCCGGCGGCGTCGCTGGACGCCGGTCGTGACTAGGTCTCTGCGACCGGCGGCGGTTGCGCACGGACGATAGCGCGTCGGCTTTCGACGCCACCCTCTGGGAGCCTGCCACGCCTCGTCCACCCATGGTTCGCGCCGCGGCGCTGGTGGCAACGCACCCACGGCGATGCCCAAGCCGAGGGGGCCCGTGGAGCGCACCTCCTATGGAGGTTGACGCGTCACCCCGTGGCCAGGGGTGCAAACCCTTGCGCGATGGAGAAGGTGACGGCGAAATGTCGCGAGGCCATGAACAAGTAGCGCCGCGAGCGGCATGCTCTGGTTGTCGCGGCCTGCTGTGCTTACGCCGAGTTGGGACGTATCTGCCGGAGTATCTCGCGCTACAGGGCGGTACTCCGCGACACGAGATAGCCCGAGAGAGGGCGATTTTGTGCTTGAAAGTGGAGCCGACACTCGGATTTGAACCGAGGACCTGCTGTTTACGAAACAGCAGTCGGCTCAGGTCGTTTCCCCCTATTTCGTGCTCGTTCGGTGGGTTTCGTGGTGAGAGCGGGCACCGATCGGGACGTACCTGCCGGAGTACGTCCAGCCAATAGGTCCTCCACGCCCGCCGCCATCGTGCGCGACGTCGCCTCGAGTTC